>JAFDYE010000756.1 GCA_018267585.1 Bacteroidota bacterium | reverse complement strand
TTGTTACGCTCCGCCGGGAAGACGGATTGAATCGTTTTGCTTCGGGCGGGTAGGTACGGAAGAAGACGTCCACCATTCGCAGGCCCACAATGGTGTCGAAGTCGGGCGTCTTATCTATAAACACAAGCGTGTAGCCGTCACGGGTGATCACCCGCCTTTTATAATATCCGGTGCTGTCGATCCTCTTCCAGTCACCTGAGAATGACGACGGTCCGGCGATGGCGGCCGCATCCCCCGCAGGCGCCGCCGACTCCGGTAAGAGCGCGTATCTTATCTGGTTCTTTCCGCTCAGCAAACGACGAGCAGCGTCCTGCAGCGATCTGATGTTGATGCTGTCCAGTCTCTCCTTCCAGTGAAGGACCTCCAGCGGGTCTTCGCCATTTTCATACTGGCCCGCGAGATAACTCAACCAGTATCCGTTGTCCTTTAGCGCCAGTTCCGTGCTCTTCCGTACCCCCGCCTTGTATTTTTCTATTTCCGCCGTATCGGGTCCGTGAAGCCGCAGATCGGCCATCTCCCCGCGCACGAGCCCTACAAGATGCTCTACATTAGCAGGGGCACAGCCAAAGGCGACAACAATGCCATATCGGTTCCTGGGGTATTTGTTGAATATGGTCTGCACCGTCGGGCTGTAGACCTCCCCCTCCGCTTCACGCAGCTGCTGGAGCATTTTGATCTGGAGTATCTGGCCCAGGGCGTGCAACTTCTGGTTTTCCACCGGGCTATACCGGTAGTCTCCGGTCACCAGCAGCCGCACCAGCGCCTTGTCTTCGGTACCCTTATATACATTGCGGACCAGCTGCCCCTCCGGCACGTGTGTGCCCGGGTCGCGGGCCTGCTCGCCCCTGTATAGCGATGGCAGGGAACCCAGGTATTCTTCCAGCAGCGGTATCAACCGATCGGGCGTGAAAGAACCGACGAAGACGAACGTAAACCCGGACGCATCGGAAAAACGCTCTCTGTAAATGGCATAGACCTTATCCAGCCGGATCCTATCCAGTTTGTCCAACGTCGGCGGCGATGTCCGGTAGCTATAGCTGCCGTTGACATAAGCCATGGTATCATTGAGCACATTCCCCGGGTCCGCATAGCGATCAGGCAGCGCCGCTCTCGATTTGCTGATAATATTTTCGAACAGGGTTTCGTCCTTTCGCGGTCGTGTGAAATAGAGATGAACGAGCTCCAGCGCCGTCTCCAGGTCGGACGAGACCGCCGTGCCGCTAATCCCCTCCGAACGCGCGTCTATGAAGGGCGCAACTTTGACGGACTTTCCGCTCAGCACCCTGCTTAGTTCTACGGGGCTGAAATTCCCCACGCCACAACTGGTGATCAGCGGTCCGGCGCTGGCAGCCGCGTCATAGTCGGCATCACCGTACAGCGACGTCCCGCCCGGAGAAAAAGCCCTGAACGTTATCAGGTCGTTCTTAAAGTCGGTAGGCTTCAGGATCACGTGTAACCCATTGCTCAGCGTTAGCCGGGTAACGCCTATGGACGCCAGATCCTCCCGCCTTATGACCTTTCCCGGAGCAGGCTTTGCCGCCATCAGGGGTCTGTCGACTGCCGTATCTTTATAGGCCGTTAATTGCCGCTCTCCTGCCTTTTGCATCCATTCCTTCACCGCCGCCTCGTCGGGAAGCCCGGCCTTGTCCTTGTCTGCAGCCAGAACGAGGATGTCCCTGTCGGCTGGTCTCAGATAGCGGGCCGTCACTGCGCGGATATCCTCAAGCGTGATGGCTTCGAGTTTCGATCGCGCGAAATTATACTCCCATTCGATGCCCGGAGAGGCCTCCCCGTTGAGGAACAGCCGCTGATATTCTTTTACAAAGCTCACCGACGGCGTCCTGTTTTTTTCGTTAAGGCTGTTCCCGAGTCCTTTCAAATAGTTCATCTTCGCCCTATCCAGCTCGGGTCCGGTAAAGCTGTAACGGCGTATCCTTTCGATCACCTCCCATCCACGATCGAAAGCCGCCTGCAGCTTGCCGTTCTTTGCAGTGACTTCGAAGGCGAACATGTCGACGCCTCCCATTAGTCCCTCTATACCAGCGCTCACATTTATATACGCGGGGTTTCTGTCTGCGGAAAGTTCAGCATACCGGCGCGCAGCGACAAGACTATTGAACAGGGTCCTTTTGATCGACGCAAGATAGTCGTCGGCGGTGACCAGCACCGGCGCCCTGTGTTTGATCAGTACCTGCAGCGACGTTTCTCCATTCTCCTTGTCGGTTACTGCTGCGAACTGGCTGCCACCCGTGAGGGGAACCGACCAGTCCGGCCGTTGCCGTTCGTCCGGAGGGTTCTTCAGGTCGGAAAAGCCGCTCTTTACCATTTTTTCCATTTCCTCCGCATCGATATCCCCCACCACGATCAGCGCCTGCAGGTCGGGCCTGTACCAGTCGTGATAATAACGGCGGATTGCTTCCGGTCTGAAATGCCTGAGAACACTGTCCGTTCCGATCGGCAGCCGGTCGGCATAGCGGCTGCGGTTGAGCAACACGGGAAGGTATTGCCGCGTCATGCGATCCCTTGCGCCCTTTCCAAGCCTTTCTTCCTCGATAACGATGCCTCTCTCCTTTTCGATCTCGTTGCTGTCCAGCGTCGCCCCCTGCGCCCAGTCGTGAAGGATCAGCAGTCCGTTACGGACCAGCGCCGGATCTGCCGTCGGCATCGGCAGCTGGTACACCGTCTCGTCAAAGCTGGTATAGGCGTTCAGGTCGGCGCCAAAACGGACTCCCGACTTCTGCAGGTAGTCGACCAGTTCATTCTTTGGAAAATGACGGGTGCCGTTGAAGTTCATATGCTCCATGAAATGAGCCAATCCTCGCTGGTCCGGGTCCTCCAGGATCGATCCCGCTTTGCAGACCAGGTACAGCTGCACCTGCCCCGCTGGCTCCCGGTTATGACGGATGTAATAGGTAAAGCCGTTGGACAAATGGCCTGTCCTGACAGCGGGGTCCAGTGGTATGGGTTGAGCGCTGACGGTCATCGCATGGAAAAGCGCCGGGACGGTCACCAGAACAGCCGTTCTCATCACGAGTGCGGTTGCTGCAACGGTCGCCGCCGATAAATATTTACGGATCATTTAAGCTGATTCTTATATATTTCTGATAATTTCTTCTCCAGATCTGCGCCCCTCAGGCCCTTGGCAATGATCACTCCCCGGGGGTCGATCAGAAAATTCTGCGGCACGCCTTGTATGCCGTATTCTTTTACCAAAGCGTTGTTCCAGTATTTGAGGTCGGAGACCTGCGCCCAGGCCAGCTTGTCGTCGCGTATCGCTTTCTTCCAGGACGTCTCGCTCTGGTCCAGCGACACGCCGATGATCTCGAAGCCGTTCGGATGATATTTCCGGTAGACGGCGACTACGTTCGGGTTGTCCTGCCTGCAGGGACCGCACCAGCTGGCCCAGAAATCCACCAGGACCCATTTTCCGCGGTAGGACGACAGGGTGACAGGGCGGCCGGCCGTGTCGTTCTGTGTAAAATCCGGCGCCGGTCGGCCGACGGCAACAGAGGTCTCGAAGGTCGTTTTTTTGTCCAGCAACTCAGTCACCGTCCGCGCGAATGCCGTGTTGCGTTGCGAGTCGGGCAGCAGACCGAGATAGCCGCGAACACCCTCGACGTCTTTGGCCGTGATCCACTTCATGTCCCCGAGGTAGCAGCTCAGGGCGTATTCGAGCAAAGGGGAATTGGGGTTCTCGCGCATATATCTCCCATAGACATCCTCTCTTTCTCCCGATTGGCCGGCCCGTTTGGCCTTATAGTCCTTCATCATACCCATCAATTTGCTATATTCCGCGTTGACAGGTGATCCCGAAATGGCAGCATCCGAAAAAGACCAGCCGTGCGTGACCCGGATATTTTCCGACGGCTGGAGGTAAAGCCCCACCAACTGGTCCGGCGCCGGGAGATCATCGGGACCCGTGGAGCTCAGGCTTACTACCATTCCATTCGATATTTTTCCGGTAAGCCTGTAGACGTGACCTTCGACCGTTGCGCTGTCCGTGCGAATGCCATGCGAACCGAAATAGCTGAGGTAGACTTTCCTTATATGGCCGTCTTTCACCTCTCCCATGATCGAAAAATTATTCGCGTCCTGCGCAAATAAGGCCACCGGAAGGATTCCGGTTATTATCCAAAAAGCAAATTTATTCATGGTCCTGACTTGTTTTTGACGGTGTTTATTCGAAAATGGAGGACAGCGTCTGGTCGATATTTGTTGAAGTGAGATTCTTCGCTATGATCACGCCGTCAGGATCGATAAGCATGTTGGAAGGGAGGGTCGTGACGCCATACAGCCGGGCGGCGGAATTCATCCGGCCATTGAGGTCAGACACCTGCACCGTCATTCCTGCGCCCGCATCCTGTATCACCTGCTGCCAGCTGTCCTTATCCTTGTCCAACGAGACACAGAACACAACAAGGCCTTTGCTTCCATAGCTATTGTAGATCTTCGAAAGGATCTGCAGTGCCCTGGAAGCATTATCGTCCCAGCTGGCCCAGAAATCCAACAACACATATTTGCCTTTGAAGGACGAAAGGCTGACCGGATGACCTTCCACATCTTTCTGTGCGAAGTCGGGCGCCTTATGCCCCAAAGCCGTCCGCAGCTCGATGTCGATCCATCGCCCAAAGCGTTTGCCATCGGCGGTCGCCCTTGCGCTCGCGGGCAGCGAATGGTAAATTCCGGCGACGGTATCGAGCCATCCTGCCATCGGCTTTGCCTTGGTAGCCAGTTCGTCAAGCAGGTAGAAATCTATCGCGGAAGAGGGGTGCCTTTCGATATAGGGTACATAGTCTGATTTCATTATTCCATCGATCTTTCCGACGGCCTGCTGGAAAACCTTTTGCCCGAGTACCTGGTTCTTTGTTTCCATGGCGAGCTTGTACACAGCCCGGAGGCTGTCCCCCCATAAAGCAAGGTGATGGTGGGCTTCGCGATAGTCCCTGTCCGGCACTGATCCGCTAACAACACTCTTCTCCATATCCCCGTCGCTGCTTACTATTTCTACTGTCCCCCCGTCGACGAACAACTCGGCCCTGTCCGCGGCAAGGACGCTGAGCTCCCAGCCGCCCGCTCGCCTGTCCCACCATTTTTTGGAGATGAACAAATGGGCGACGCCGCTCGTCTTCCCGTGAAAAATGTATTTCCCATCCGTGACGACAGCGCTGTCGGTCGGCTCATAGTGTGCGGTGTCATAAGCCAGGTATACTTTCTCAGGCACATCCATATTGACAAAGCTGCCCTTGATGGTAAAGTCGCTCTTTTTTTCCTGAGCATGTCCGCTCAGCGATAGTACGGTGGTCAGCAGGGCGCAACCGGCAGCCGACAGGACCGTCATAGCTATTTTCATACGAGTCAATTTTTATTTGATTGTTTGTTCCAGTATTTTTCCAAGTTCGTCGCCCCGAAGGTCGACCGCAATGATCTTACCGCCGGGATCGATCAGGTAGCTTTTCGGCACCGAGGCCACCATATAGAGCTGTACTATCCCGCTATGCCAGCCTTTCAGATCACCCGCGTGCAGCCAGTCCATCCCGTCTGCCCCGATCGCCTGCTTCCAGGCGGTCCGGCTCTCGTCAAGCGAAAAGCTCAGCACGACGAAGTCCCTGTTCTTATATCGCCGGTAGTTCGCCGCGACATTGGGATTCTCCATCCGGCACGGTCCGCACCAGCTCGCCCAAAAATCCAGTAGTACGTATTTGCCGCGCAGGTCGGATAGACGCAGCTGCCTGCCATCCGGCGTCTCAGCCGTGAAATCGGGCGCCGTCTTTCCTGGCCCCAGCTGATCGGATCTTTCCCGGATCGCCATCCATACTGATGCACCCAGGGGCGAATGCTGCATTTCGGGGGAGAATTGACCGAATTTAATTTCCGCCTTTGTGATCTGTCCCGCTTCTACCAGCTGTCCGAATTCGAGAAGACTGATCCAGTAGTCGGGATGAAGCATTATAAAGGACTTTATCCGCGAAGGCAGCAGCACAGGATCGCCGGCGCCGGAATCGAGGAAATTCCGGTATTCCGCCGCCTCGGATAAAAGACGGCGACGGTCTACCGACGCGAGTCTCCCGTCTTTGAGAAGCGCAGAGTCGGGCAGAACTCGCAGGTACTGGCTGTCTTGGGCAAACAAATGCAGGCCCGCTAACCCCCAGAAAAGGGATTGGATGATCTCTTTCATAATATGACGTTTCTTATTGCTGGTAACCCGGCGTTTGGGTGAGATTCGGATTTCGCTGGGTCTCGGTCAGCGGGATCGGCCAATATTGCATATAGGAAGCCCAGCTGGTCGATTTTTGTGGAGCGACCGCAGCCATGATCGCATCGACCGTGCCGGTTCGTTTGAGGTCGAAGAACCGGTGTCCCTGCTCGGTGAAGAATTCAACCTTTCGCTCCTGCATGACCGCGGCCAGAAGGTCGGACTGTGAAGCAGCCGTCGTAGCGGCAAGATGGGCCCGCGCACGGACGGCGTTGATATCGCTGGCGGCCCCTCCCGGATTGTTCTGCATTGCCCTGGCCTCCGCCCGGATCAGGTACATTTCCGCCAGCCTGAGGATAGAAAGCATTTCAACATTGGAGCCTGCGCCGCTCTTGACCTTGTATTTGCTGGCAAAGTAATAATTGGTCCCCCCGGAAGTCGAGACGCCTACCCAGTTGGTAAACCTGGCATCACCGGGCTCAAAGCTGCCGACCAGCTGTGGACTAAGCACTACGCTGACACCGCTCGCCGTCGGGATGGTCCCGGGCGTCACCAGGTAGGTCTGGGCATCCGCAACCCGGTACTGCAGCCCGGTCGTGGGCAGAAGCCCCCAGATGATCTCCTTTCCACTCACCAGGAATACATTGGTCAGCGAGTCCAGTGAATAAAGACTGTTCCCGATCACCATGCTTGCCTGCGCCTCGGCATTGACCCAGTCGCCCGTATACAAATATACGCGGGCCAGCAGGGCGGCAACGGCAGCCTTGTTGGGCCTCGACCTGTCGGAAACCACGGCGCCGGAATAGTTGACATAGCCGGCGCTAACAAGCCCCTGCGCCTCTTTCAGATCGGCGATCACCTGCTTGTACACTTCGCTCTTCGCCGTTCGGGCAAGAGCATTATTTTTCTGGTAGTCGGACGTCAGCGCCAAGGGAACATCGCCGTAGAGATTTACGAGGTAGGAATACATCAGCCCGCGCAGAAAAAGCGCCTCGCCCAGCCATTGGTCCCTGTGCGGCAGGGACGAACCACGCATATTCTCGATGACGGTATTGGCGATGACCATTTCGGAGTAAAGCGCCGACCACTGGTCCCCCCCGCCGCTGTTCCCTGAGATCATATTCGAGTAAAATGATTTGGTCACCGCGTTGGCGGAATTGACTGCCTGGAGCTCATCCGAATAAAGACCGGCATAATAACCCAGGCCCTGCGAACCCGCCAGCCGTCCGCTGACCTGCAGGAAATAATAAACCCCGTCCAGGACGCCCGATGCAGTCCCGTCCGAAGCAAAGGCGTCGGCCCCGGAAATGCTGTCGCTGGGCAGCGGGATGTTCAGGTATTTCTTGCAACCCGTCAAAGAGACCAGGACGCCGG
>JAFDYE010000755.1 GCA_018267585.1 Bacteroidota bacterium | reverse complement strand
CTGAGCAACACGCTGACGGTTTTTGTCTCCGCGCTTACGGAACACTCTACGGTGATCGCCTACTGCGGCAGCGCCTTTCTGATCGCCCTCGGTGTTTATTTCGTCTTTTTCAAAAAAGTGTCGCTCGCCCGCGATCAGGAAGGCAATGAAACTCGTTTTCGCAAACGGGATATGGCCAGGGTCTTCGCCTCCGGTTTCCTGATCAATACGCTTAACCCGAGCGTCATGCTGTTCTGGCTGGGAAACGCCACCTTCCTCGCCGCCGATCACACCCTCCAGGAAAGGATCGTCATCTTCTCCATCTGTCTGCTGATCAACATGGCCGCCGACGTGCTCAAAGTGATGATGGCCGGAAGGCTCCGCAATAAGCTCAACCTGCACACGCTGTCGGTCATCAACAGGATATCGGGATCGATCCTGATCGCCTTTGGGATCGCACTCATCTTTTTCCATAAGCAGGTGGTTCACTAAACATTAACAACTCTAAGTTGTAAGTTTGGTATGTATATGCGCCGCATAATCATATTACTGATTTGTCTTATTCCCTTTCTGAGCCACGCACAGCACGACGTCCTCGTATTACAAAAAAGGGGTATGCACGTTCGCGCGTATACGATCGGTGACCAGATGACCTTTAAAACCGTCTACGACCAGTGGTTTACCGGCGTCATCGATGACCTGCGCCGCGACACGGTCTATATCAACGGCCAGGCATTCAGCTATAAGGAGATCGCGGCGATCAAGAGGGACAAGGCTGGCAGGGGCTGGGCGCCCGCGCTGATCGCTGTCGGCGTCGGCTATCTCGCCATCGGCGCATTCAATGGCGCCTACCGCAAGGATGCTGCAAAGGACTGGTATTCGAAAACGGACTTTATTGTAAGCGGCGCCCTCGTCGCGACCGGTGCGACCCTCCTGGCGACAAAGACCAAATACTACCAAATGGGAAGGAAATACAAACTATTATACTTGCAGATCGGGAAGAGGTAGTTTATATTGCAATCCGAAAAACCAGCGGATGCCAAGCAATTCAACAGGACTGATACCCCGCGTCTGGAGAATATTCAAACGCGTCGTCATCACCCTCTTCTTTCTCCAGCTTTTTTATCTCCTCCTGTTGAAATGGGTCGACCCTCCAATTACACTCACACAGCTGGGCAGCGTATTCAGGGGCGAAGGCCTTCACCGCAGCTATGTCAGCATGAAAAATATCTCTCCCTATGCCAGGCTGGCGGTCATCTGCTCGGAAGACCAGCTTTTTCCCGACCACGACGGGTTCGACTTCAAGTCGATCGAAAAGGCGATGAAACACAACCAAAAGAGCAAGTCGTTACGCGGCGCCAGCACTATCAGCCAGCAGGTGGCGAAGAACGTTTTTCTCTGGCAGGGCCGTGACTGGCTCAGGAAAGGGCTGGAAGTTTATTTTACCTTTATGATCGAATGGATCTGGGGGAAGAAAAGGATCTTAGAGATATATCTCAACGTTAGTGAAATGGGCAAGGGAATATATGGGATCGAAGCCGCTTCGCGTTCATATTTTAACAAGCCGGCCAGGACGCTCACCCGGCTGGAGGCCGCCCGCATCGCGGCCTGTTTGCCCAATCCCAGGGTCTATACCGTCAGGCCGCTGTCCGGCTATGTGGCTACCAAGTCGGTCTGGATACAGACACAGATGGGAAATCTGCAGGAGGATCCGGATATTCAAAAATTATTGCAGTAACCCGCCCACCGCGGCAATCGCGTTCTCCAGCCGCTGCTGGCCCTGCCCGCCGATCTCTGCCCACGGCGTGGATTGGTTGATCAGGATGTCGCGGTAGATATGGAAGAGCTTTTCGCAGGAGAGGAGGTCCGGATATTCCCTCAGCTCGTCGCGGACCCAGGGGAGATCCGTTCGCGGAAGCAGGTAGGCGTCGTAGCGCCGCTCGTTGATACGGTCCAGTATCCAGCTGTCGCAACGGCCAAAGACAAATTCGCCCCAAACCTTCATCACGTACATATCCGTATCGATAAAGATCCGGGACTCACCGCTTGCCGTCGCGGCCGCCACGGCCTCGTCCTCCAGCGCCAGCTGCCCCCTGGCTATCGTGAGGAGGTCTTCGTAGGAGTAATCCATCCCATGGCGGAGAAGGTATTCCCTCGCGTACTCGGGGACCCAGCGCGAATGGAAATGGGCAGCGAGACCTTCACAGATAGAGGACTTTCCGGTAGACTCCGGTCCAACGACGACAATTTTTTTAAGATTTTGACTCGACGGCATGTTCGACGGCTCCTGCCCTTTTAGCCCATTCCAGCAATCCCGAAACGGCAAGGATCAGCAAGATAATGTAATAGACACTGGTAAATACATAGTGCTTGACAAAATACAGCGGGACCGACGCGCAGTTGGTTGCAATCCACCAATACCAGCTCTCCACCTTCTTCCGCGTCATAAGCCACATCCCGGTGTAAGCAGTCGCCGAAGCAAAGGCGTCCGCCCACGGGATGGCCTGCGGGGCAAAACCTTGTTTGAGCCAGGTCAGGGATGCAACAACGATGACATAGAACGTAGAAAAGAACGCCAGCTGGCCAGCCAGCTCACGGCGCGAAGACCAGGTGACCTGCAGCACATACTGATCCTGCCGGTCCTTCCGGGTCCACATTACCCAGCCATAAATATTGAGGACGGTATAATAAAGATTGACGCTGCCCTCGCCAAGGAGGGACGTCTTCAGACTGAGATAAATATAGATTATCGTGTTGACAAGGCCCGTAGGATAGACCAGGATGTTCTCGCTGCGGCTGAACCAGACGCTGAGAATGCCCGCGATCACCGCAATAAATTCCCACCAGCCCGTATGCTGCAGATCCTGGACGAACTGATGGAGAATATCCATTATTCGGCTTCGGCCACTACTTCTTTTACCTCGGGG
>JAFDYE010000754.1 GCA_018267585.1 Bacteroidota bacterium | reverse complement strand
ATACGAACAAGAGTTATAAGTACTACTTTCCGGGTATTTTTTTGAATTTTTTTTGCTTCAAATTTTTTGCAGCTCGGTGCTGACAAAGTCCATCAGCTGCTTGATATGCTCCTTGGAAAAGTCGAATTTCAAACCGGCTGCTGCATATAATTCCGGCAGTGTCTTTGTGCCACCGAGGCTCAGTGCGCTCATGTAATTGCTTAACGCCTTCTCTTTGTTATTCTTATACTGCATCCAAAGACCAATCGCTCCTAACTGGGCGATGCCATACTCGATGTAATAGAATGGAACCTCGAACAGGTGCAGCTGTCGTTGCCAGCCAAACTCGCGATATTGTTCGAGTCCGCTCCAGTCGATGGATTCTGTAGAAAATTCGTTGAGGATCTGCAGCCACATCTGTCTCCTTTCCTCTACTGTATGACTAGGGTTTTCGTATACCCAATGTTGAAATTTGTCAATGGTCGCGATCCAGGGGAAGATGGTGATGACGCGCTCGAGCTGGTGTTCATATGCTCGTGCTAAATCGTTTTTATCCTGAAAAAATAATTCCCAGTGATCCATGCTGAACAGTTCCATCGACATGCTGGCCACTTCTGCGATCTCCATGGGGTAGTCCTTGAAGGAACTTAGCTTCAGCGGGTGCGCCAGGAAAGAATGAATGGCGTGGCCGCCTTCATGGACCATCGTGGTCAGGTCGCTCATCAGCCCCGACGCATTCATAAAGATGAAGGGCGCCCCCGTCTCCGCTAACGGACAATTGTAGCCGCCAGGAGCTTTTCCTTTACGGCTCTCGAGGTCGAATCGCCCCATTTTTTCCATGGTGCGCAGACAGTCACCAAAGAAAGGATTCAGGTCATCGAAACAGGCGATGGTCTTTGTCAGCAGGTCTTTCCCGTTCGTGAACGGTCTCAGCGGCTCCGTCCCTTCCGGCTCCGCTTCCGTATCCCAGGGCCGTAGCTTGTCCAGTCCCAGCTTTTCCTTTTTTCTCGCGTTGATCTGTTTGACCAGCGGAAGCACATGTTCCCGGACCGCCTCATGAAAACGAAAGCAGTCTTCCTTTGTGTAGTCAAACCGTCCCAGCTCTTCGAATTTATAGTCCCTGTAGTTGCTAAAGCCCGCGTTCAGCGCCATCTGGTTGCGGATGCCGATCAATTTGGAATACAGATCGTTCAGCGCATCCTTGTCCTGCAGTCTTCTTTCCTGCACTTTCAGATAAACCTCCTCCCGCAGCCGTCTGTCCGGACTCTCAAGGAATTTGGCAGCCTGCTGCAAAGTATATTCCTGCTCTCCGACCCTTATCGTCATCTTGCCGGAAATAACACCAAACTGCTGCCCCATTACACTCGCTTCCGCCATCAGGGGAATATTCGATTCGCGGAACAGCTCGATGCGCTTGCGAATACTACGCAGATAAGTGAAATACTCCTTCTGGTCTAGCTCCTGCGTATGCGTATTTTCTACCAGCCGTTTGTTGAGGCGATCCGCATAAGGCTGGATCTTTGGCTGGATCTCCATGAAGAAGAAATTGAAGGACCCTTCCAGCTCTTTGTTCTCTGTGTCGCAGGTCATACGGATCTGGCGCCAGCTGGCGTCCTCGCTGACTACCGCCTCCAGCTCGCTCATGTCGAGCAACCATTTTTCGAGATCGGCCCTTGTCTCGAGAGGCCGTTGGTCCAGGTCTTTAAAATAGGGCTCGAGCGACTGCCAGTCGGTAAGAACAAATCCCTCCGGCAGGAAATGCCGTTCCGGTTTCGTCAGTTCTGCTGTAGGTTTCATCATCGGAATAATATGTGCTGGAAATACTGTATTTATTTCTTTTTTGCCGGGGCCTTCTTCGGCTTTTCGGCAGCTGGCGCTTCTTCAGCCTTTTCCGCTTTCTTCTTCGGAGCAGGCTTCTCTTCGCTCTTTGCCGCGGCGCTCTTCTTAGCCTTCGGCTTTTCTTCTTCTTCAGCCTTCGCTTCAACCTTCGCTGTCTTCTTCACGGGCTTCTCTTCGCCCTTCGCCGGCTCGCTGCTCTTCTCTTCTTTCGCGGCAGCCTTCTTCTTCGGGGCCGGCGCCTCTTCTACTTCGGGCGTCTCAGCTTCTTCGGCCTCTTCCGCAGGGGCTTCGGATAGCTTGATCTCTATATCGTTTGCCTTTAACACGCTAAACCATTTTACCATCTTCTTCAGGTCACTGCTGTATACCCGGTCGAAGTCCAGGTCCGGGTAGACCTTGCCGAAATAGCTCTTCAATGCCGCGTTGTCCTTGTCATCGGGCAGCTTCTCTGAACTGGCTTCCATCGCTTTCAGGACGTCCACCAGGTTTACGTTATCCCGTACGGTATAAACCTCGATACTCTCCAGATGTGAAAAATTGTGGATACGGCTGGAAACAAAACGGGTGGTCTTGTCATCCAGTGCGCGTACGATGGCCCCGTCGGCCTTACTGCTCAGCAATTCGTATAATCCCGGCAACCCGGTAACGGCTATCACTTTGTTGTATTCCATATTGGTTTATATTCAGTATTCATGACCCATGGGGCCGTTTTTTAGGGACATGCAAGTTAACGTTAATTGCCTATTCACAGACAATTATTTTCCCTGCAGCCCGGGGTCTGTCAGCACCTTATCGATCCCATCCTTCAGGGTTCGATAGTCGGTATAGCCCTGGGTAAGCAGGTAAAGTTTCGATTCGGCTACCTGTAAAAATACGGTAGGAAAGCCGGTGACCTTCAGCTGCCGCACCAGCGCAAACTCGTCATATGCTTTTTCTTTATATGCGGGATGGTGCAGCTTTCCATAGAATTCCTTTTCCGGTATCCCGTATTTTATCACGAGGTGCCGGTAGGCTTCATCATCGCAAAGATCGCGCCCTTCGTAGTGAAGAGCATATTGCAGCTCGCCGGCGAATGGTATCGCGAGGTCGTGATGATAGTCCTTAAAGACACACATTGCAATGGCGGGCTTCTCCGAGCTGGGGAACCAGTCACTCTCATCGGGGTTGCGGATATGCCAGAGCCAGTCCTCGCCAAACCGAATGCCGGTGCGCTGCTCGACGGTCGGATAGGCGCCCAGGATATAGTCGGACATGACTTTGATATGCTGTGGCCTCTCGGGCAGGATCATTCCGCCGGATAACACCTCGAAAGCCATCTGCTGCCGGTACTCATCGAATATACGCCGGATCACGGGGCTGAAACCATAGCACCACCCACAGTAGGCATCGTAACAGTAATACAAGGTTGGGTTCATAATATGTCAAAGCCGCCTTTTCGCTGGCGCCGGGTCTAAAAGAATTTGCCGGGAACACAGTCGATGGCGTGCTCCCGGCAAAGTTGAAATAAAATTATTTAAGATGGGGTTAAGATCGCGGATCTTTGGGATCAATGGCCCCTGCGGCCACCGCCTCCACCCCCGGAGGACCTTGAACCGCCACCGCCACCGCCGCCACTGGGACGGCTGAATCCGCCGCCGCCCCCACTCGGACGACTAAATCCGCCGCCGCTGGGTCTGCTGAAACCGCCACCGCCCGGACGACTGAAGCCGCCGCCGCGGGCCTGGTTGAAGTTCTGTTCGCGGGTCTGTCCACGAACACGCATCTGCTGTTCGCGGTTGAGATTCTGTTGTACCGAGGGATTGTTGTTCAGCGGCCT
>JAFDYE010000753.1 GCA_018267585.1 Bacteroidota bacterium | reverse complement strand
GGAATGTAAGAAGTCTTAGTTGTATTGTTTTGTTGATGGGTTGGGCGGTAGTTGGGTTTGGGCAGGTTGTGTCGGTTGCGCCGCCGGGGGGTGCGCCCGGGGTCGGGTGGCCTGCTGTTACGCAGACGGCCCGGCCGTGGACGAGGTGGTGGTGGATGGGGAGCGCGGTGGATCGGGCTGGTCTGACCTGGAACCTGGAGCAGTACAAAGCTGCGGGTCTTGGGGGGATGGAGTTGACGCCGATATACGGCGTGAAGGGATATGAGAGCAGGTTTATCGATTATTTGTCGCCTTCGTGGGTGGGCATGCTGGAGTATACGCTGCGTGAGGCGCGGCGGCTGGGGCTGGGGCTGGATATGAGCACGGGCACGGGCTGGCCTTTTGGCGGGGGGCCGCTGATCGACAGTACGTATGCGTGCAAGGAATTGTTCTTTAAGAGCTGGGTCCTGGAAGAAGGGCGCCGGCTGCCGGATACGATACGGTATATGCAGGAGCCGTATGTCCATACGGATGGGCGGGCTGTGGCTATCGATCGTCTTGTGGAGCCGGTGTTTGCGAATAAGGATCTGCAGGGGCTCGCGTTGTTCCAGGTGCGATTTGCGCGCCGGCTGCCGCTGCAGGCGCTGGTCGCCGTTGCCGATTCCGGGGAGCGGCTCGATCTGACTTCGAGGGTGAGGCCGGATGGAAGTCTGGACTGGACTGCGCCTGCGCATGGGGGCAGGTGGAGGTTGTACGGGGCGTTCCAGGGGATGCACGGGAAGATGGTCGAGCGGGCGGCGCCGGGCGCGGAGGGGAATGTCATCGATCACTTCTCTGCTGTGGCGTTGAAGAAATATCTGAGCCGGTTCGATACGGCTTTTGCCGGCCATGATCTGGCGGGGCTGCGTTGTTACTTTAATGACTCGTATGAGGTGGATGATGCAAGGGGGCTGGGTGATTGGACGCCAAAACTGTTTGAGGAATTCCGCAGGCGCCGGGGGTATGACCTGAGGCTGTATCTTCCGCAGTTGTTTACCGGGGATGGACGGGTGTTGTGCGACTACCGGGAGACGATATCCGATCTTTTGCTGGATGATTTTACCCGGCCCTGGGGGGCCTGGGCGCGGGGCCGCGGTGCTTTGATCCGGAATCAGGCGCATGGGTCGCCGGCGAATATACTGGACCTGTATGCGGCCAGCGATATTCCGGAGACGGAGGGCGGGGAGGTGTTGCGATACAAGTGGGGAACGTCGGCGGCGCATGTTGCGGGGAAGCGGCTGGCTTCGGCGGAGACGGTGACCTGGCTGGACGAGCATTTTCTGAGCAGCTATGCGGATGTGAAGAAGGCGCTGGACAATTACTGGCTGGGAGGGGTGAATCATGTCTTTTATCACGGTACGGCTTATACGCCAAAGGATGATCCGTGGCCGGGGTGGCTGTTCTATGCTGCGGTGCATTTTACGCCGAACGATCCGGCGTGGAGGGATGTAGGGGTGTTGAATAGTTATGTGGCGAGGGTTCAGTCCTTTTTGCAACAGGGTGAGCCGGACAACGACGTGTTGTTGTATGCGCCTTTTTATGATAGCTGGATGGAGGGGTTCGATGGTGGGGATGTGTCGAAAGCGTTGCTGAAGCATTATGACCGGATGGAGCCGGAGTTCAGGGGGACGGGGTTCGAGGAGTGTGCGGAGTGGATGGTAAAGAAGGGTTACGGCTTTGACTATATTTCTGATAAGCAGATGGTGGGACTTGCGGCGGCGGGGAATGAGGTGGTGACTTCGGGTGGGGCGAGATACAAGGTTATCCTCGTGCCGGGTTGCAAGTATATGTCGGTGGGTGCGATGAAGAAGCTGGATGAGCTGGCGAAGGCCGGGGTGTCTGTAGTTTTTTACAGGAGTCTGCCGGTGGGACCTCCGGGTTATGGGGATCTGTCGGGGCGGACGGAGGAGTTCAGGGGCGTATTGTCCGGGGCGGATCGGTTTGTGGCGGGGGATGATCTGGTCCGGCTATTGGGGGATGGACTGCGTGAAAGGATGGTGGAGGACAGCCTGGATTGTGTGAGGAGGAGCTATGGTGGGGGGAAGGTATATTTTATCGTCAATCATGGTACGAGGCCGTTTGCGGGAAAGCTGGTGTTGCGAGATGGGGGTGTGGGGGCTGTTGTTTATAATCCGATGACCGGGGAGTATGGGGCTATGGCGGGAGGATATTTGTCGCTGCGGCCGGGGGAGAGCTGTCTGGTGCAGACGCTGGACCGCGCGGTCACGGCGCCGGCATACCGGTATTACGGTCCGGCGGGGGCTGGTGTGGAGCTGGGAGGAGAGTGGAAGCTGGGCTTCGAGAGCGGGGGGCCGGTTATTCCGGCGCCGATGAAGGTTCAGCATTTGAAGTCCTGGGTGGAGCTGGGTTTGCCGGCTTTTTCCGGGACTGTGATGTATACGTACTCGTTTGCCCGGCCGGCGGGGAGCTTTGCTGCGTGGGAGCTCGATCTGGGGAAGGTGAGGCAGACGGCGGAGGTTTATTTGAATGGGAAGAAGATCGCCGCGCTGATCGGGCCGGACTATACCGTTGTTATACCGGTGTCGGATATGCGCAATTCGAATATATTGGAGGTCAGGGTGTCCAGCGGGATGCTCAACCGGGTCGAGGACCTGGATCGGAGGGGAGTGGTTTGGAAGAAGTTCTATAATACGAATTTTCCGGCGCATGAGCGGGGGGACCGGGGGGCGGATGGGTTGTTTGACGCGACGAAATTACCGCTGGAGGAGGCGGGGCTGATGGGGCCGGTGAGACTGGTGCCGGTGAAGAGGGTGATGGGGAAAGGGATGGTGGAGAAGGGGGTGACGGTGAAGATGGTGATGGGGAAAGGGATGGTGGAGGAGGGAGTGACGGAGAGAGGGTTGGTGGTCGAGAAGGGCGCGGTGGAGACGGGGGTGACGGGGATGGAGAAGGGGGTGGCGGTTGCGGCTATGGCTGCGGCTGCGGCTGATCCGGCGTGGACGAAGGAAGTCGGGGCGAGGGTGGCGCCTTCCGGGAGGCTCGTTGTGTCAGTGAATAATTATGGTGTGGCGAAGGATGGCAGCGCTCTTTCGACGAAGGCGATACAATCGGCTATTGATGACTGTTCGAAGCAGGGCGGAGGGGTCGTCGAGTTCGAGCCGGGGACCTATCTGACGGGTTCCGTGTTTTTGAAGGAAGGGGTCGAGCTTCGGATCGGCAAGGGTGTGGAGTTAAAGGGAAGCCAGCATTTTGAGGACTATCCGGAGATACGGACCCGTATCGCGGGTATCGAGATGAAGTGGCCGGCGGCGTTGTTGAATGTCATCGGGGTGAAGAGGGCGGCGGTTACGGGAGAAGGGACGGTGAATGCGCAGGGGAAGTTCTGCTGGGACAAATACTGGGCGATGCGGAGGGAATATGACCCGAAGGGGTTGAGGTGGATCGTGGACTACGACGCCAAGCGCGTGAGGACGTTGCTGATCCAGGATGCGGCCGATATTACCGTGAGGGGCATCCGTTTTGTCGACGCGGGTTTTTGGACGGTGCAGGTCCTTTATTCGAAGTATGTGACGGTGGATGGCATAACGGTGCGTAATAATGAGGATGGCCATGGGCCGAGTACAGATGGGGTGGATATCGACAGCAGCAGCTGGGTGTTGGTAGAGAACTGCGATATCGACTGCAATGACGACGATTTTTGTCTGAAGGCGGGGAGGGACTGGGATGGGCTGAGGGTCAACCGTCCTACGGAGTATGTGGTCATCCGCAATTGTACGGCGCGGAAGGGGGGCGGGCTGCTGACCATTGGCAGCGAGACATCCGGCGGCATCCGGCATGTGCTGGCTACCGACCTGACGGCAAAGGGTACGGGGAATGGGTTTCATATCAAGTCGGCTACCACGCGGGGGGGAACGGTAGAAGACATTCATATCCGCAATTTTACTATGGACAGTGTTGGGAATGCGATCCTTTTTACCATGAACTGGAATCCTGCCTACAGCTATTCGACCTTGCCTGCGGGATACAATATAGACTCGGTGCCGGAGCACTGGAAGACGATGTTGCATAAAGTCGAGCCGGCTGAGAAGGGGATCCCGCATTTCAGGGACATCTATATTTCGGGAATGAAGGTTCGGAGCGCCAGGAGGGCGATCGAGGCTACCGGTCTTGATCAGTCGATGATCAGCGGCGTGCATATCGACAATATGACGATCAATGCGGCGACGGCGGGGGAGATCAGCTATGCCCGGGATTGGGAGGTCAGTGGTGCGGCTGTCACGTCGAAGGACGGGTCGAAGGTGTTGGTTCAGCATTCCACGGGAGTAAATTTTAAATAAGTATCATGAGTATATATATCAGGAGCCTGCTGGCCGGCTTACTGCTGGTGGCGGGGAGTTTTGCCGACCAGCGGCCGACCTTGTATATCATTGGAGACTCCACGGTGAAGAACGGGAAGGGGAAGGGGGATGGCGGTCTTTGGGGGTGGGGGAACTTTTTGGGCGACTATTTTGATACTACCCGGCTGGCCGTACGAAATTATGCGCTGGGCGGCAGGAGCAGCAGGACCTTTATTACCGAAGGGCATTGGGACGAGGTGCTGGGACTGGTGAAGAAGGGGGATTATGTCATTATGCAGTTCGGGCATAATGACGGCGGGCCTTTGGATGATACGGCAAGGGCGAGGGGAACGATAAAGGGCACCGGGGAGGAGTCGAAGGATATCTATAATCCCATCATGAAGAAGAATGAGACGGTGTATACCTATGGCTGGTATATGAGGAAATATGTGGCCGATATCAAGGCAAAGGGGGCGGTGGCGATCATCTGTTCGCCGATCCCGAGAGATATGTTCAAAGACGGAAGGGTGCTGAGGGCTTCGGACGACTATGGGAAATGGGCCAGGGAGACGGCTGTTTCGACGGGGGCGTATTTTATAGACCTGAACGGGTTGATCGCCGATGAATATGACCGGTTGGGTCCGGACAAGGTAAAAGAATTCTTTCCGGGAGACCATACGCATACGAATGAGGCGGGGGCGAGGCTGAATGCCGGGAAGGTGGTGGAAGGGATGCGGGAGGCGGGTGGTTTGGCTCCGTTAATAAAATTTTTGAGATGATCCGAAGGGGGCTGCTTATTGTTCAGTTGCTGGTGGCCCATTGGGTTCTTGCGGGTGATACTGTGTCGCTGGCGGGGGAATGGCGTTTTCGGACCGATCCGATGGATAGGGGTGTTGGGGAACGGTGGTTTGTCGGGCGGTTGCCCGGGACGGTCCGTCTGCCGGGGTCAATGTTAGAGAATGGGAAGGGGGATGATGTGACGGTGAATACGCAGTGGACGGCGAGTATCTATGACAGTTCGTGGTTCTTCGATCCGAGGATGGCGAAGTACCGGGAGCCCGGTCATCTCAAGCTGCCCTTCTGGCTGACGCCGGCGAAGCATTATGTGGGTGCTGCCTGGTATCAGCGGGAGGTGGTGGTGCCTGCGGGGTGGAAGGGGCGTCAGCTGAGGCTGTACCTGGAGCGGCCGCATAGCGAGACGACGGTGTGGGTCGATGATGTGAGGGTGGGGACTGAATTTGGTTTTTGTACGGCGCAGGTATTCGAGCTGGGCGTAGTCGGGCCGGGCAAGCACCGGATCACGATGCGTATCGACAACCGGATCAAGGATATCAATGTCGGTCAGGATTCGCATAGTCTGACGGATCAGACGCAGGGCAACTGGAATGGGGTGGTTGGGAGGCTTTTGTTGGAGGCGATGGCGCGGATCCGGGTGGAGGATGTGCAGGTATTTCCGGATGTTGCGGGGAAGCGTGTGCAGGTAAGGGTGGTGGTTAGGTCGGTCGTGGACTCGGGGTCAGGGGTTGTGGAGGTGTCGGGGGGAAGTGCAGCAGCTGTCCGCGTGAAGTATCATTTAAAGAATGGTGTTGACTCGGTGGTGGCGGAGGTGCCGATGGGGGAGAAGGTGGCATTGTGGGATGAATTTAATCCTGTTTTATATAGGTTGAGGATTCGGCTTTCCAACGGAGAGGAGAAGGTGGTGGAGTTTGGGATGAGGGAGTTCAAGGTCAAGGGAACGAGGTTCGAGGTAAATGGCCGCCCGGTGCATTTGCGGGGTACGGTGGAGAACTGTGTTTTTCCGCTGACGGGGTATCCGCCAATGGACGAGGCCAGTTGGGAGCGGGTCTTCCGGATCGCGAGGTCGTGGGGGCTGAATCATATGCGGTTTCATTCTTATTGCCCGCCGGAGGCGGCTTTCGAGGCGGCGGACAGGGTTGGGTTCTATTTGCAGGTGGAGGGTCCGAGCTGGGCGAATCACGGGTCGTCGCTAGGGGATGGCAAGCCTATCGATCAATTTATTTATACCGAGACTGAGCGGATGGCGAGGGCTTATGGGAATCATCCTTCGTTCTGTATGATGGCATATGGCAATGAGCCGAGAGGTGGGCACCAGGCGGAGTGGCTGGGAAAGTTCGTTCGTTATTGGAAGGAAAGGGATGATCGCAGGGTCTATACGGGGGCCTCGGTCGGGATGAGCTGGCCGTTGGTGCCTGACAACGATTATATGGTGAAATCGGGTCCGAGGGGGTTGCGCTGGGATTCTCTGCCCGGGTCCATGGATGATTATGGTTCGGTGGTGGGGGCGTTCGCGGTGCCTTATGTCACGCATGAGATGGGGCAGTGGTGTGCATACCCGGATCTTTCGGAGATACCAAAGTATACGGGTGTATATAAAGAGAAAAACTTTCAATTGTTCCGCGACGTGTTGCGGGAGCAGGGGATGGGGGATGAGGCGCACCGATTTCTGCTGGCGTCGGGGAAGCTGCAGGCTCTGTGCTATAAGCTGGAGATCGAGAAGTCGCTGCGTACGCCGGGTGCGGCAGGTTTTCAGCTGTTGTGTCTCAACGATTATACGGGGCAGGGTACGGCGCTGGTGGGAGTGCTGAATGCGTTGTGGGGGGAAAAGGGGTATGTTAACGCAAAGGAGTTCTCGCGGTTTTGCGGGCCGACGGTGCCGCTGGTGCGGATGCCGAAGTTTGTATTTACAAATAGGGAGGTGCTGACTGCGAAGGTGGAGATGTATCATTTTGGCCGGGCGCCCTTGCGTGGAGCGGTTGTCTATTGGGTGTTGCGGGATGGTCAGCGGGTGGTTGGTTCAGGGGAGTTCGGGGCGCGGGATGTGCCGATCGGGAATTGTTATGGTGTCGGGGAGGTGAGGGTGGCGCTGAAGGGGATCGACCGGGCGTCGCGGTTGCGCCTGGAGGTAGGGGTGAGGGGGACGAAGATATTTAATCAATGGGATTGCTGGGTATATCCTTTTGAGGAGGGGGGTGCGGGGAAGGGGGTATATTATACGAAGGAATTGGATGGTAAGGCTGCGGCAGTGCTGGATGCCGGGGGGAAGGTGTTTTTGAATGCGGCGGGGAAGGTGGTGAAAGGAAAGGAAGTGGTGATGCAGTTCACGCCAGTGTTTTGGAACACGTCCTGGTTCAAGATGCGGCCGCCGCATACGCTGGGGTTGTTGATCGACTCCGGCAGTGCGATGTTTGGCGATTTTCCGGCGCGCAGCTGGAGTGATCTGCAGTGGTGGGATATCATAAAGGGGGCGCAGGTGATGCACCTGGAGGATTTTCCGTCGGGATTCCGGCCGGTGGTGCAGCCGATCGACACCTGGTTTTTGAACCGGCGGCTGGGGTTGGTGTTCGAGGCCCGGGTTGGAAGGGGGCGGCTGGTTGTGTCGTCTGCCGATCTGGGGCCGGATGTGGGTGAGGGCAGGCCGGCGGCGAGGCAGCTGTATCATAGTATAATCGGGTATATGTCTTCGCGCCGGTTTGAGCCTGTGGGGAAGGTAGATATCGGGGTGGTGAAGGGGTTGTTTGAGACGCCGAGCAGGTATGTTTTTGCAAGCTATACGAAGAGTGGGCCGGATGAGTTGAAGCCGGGGAGGGGAAGGAGCGACGGCGGGAAGGGTATGTCTTTTTCGGGAGCGGCGAAAAATGAAGGAGGCTTGCTCTCCATTGACCGAAAGGCGGTGGTGACCAGGCATAAAGTGGTCAATACAGGATTTGACCCGATGGGGGCGGTTACGGTGGGGAATGGGCGGTTTGCGATGACGGTGGATGCGACGGGGCTTCAGTCGTATCCCGAGGCCTATGACAAGGGCGTTCCCCTGGGTACCGAATCGGAGTGGGGGTGGCATAGCTTTGTCGATACGGAGGGATATAAATTTTCGGAGGCGTTGAAGGAGTATACGATACATGGGAGGAAGGTTCCCTATGCGGTGCAGTGGTCTTCGCCGGAAAGGAATAAGAAGGCGGCGGACTGGTTCAGGCAGAATCTGCACCGGCTGCAGCT
>JAFDYE010000752.1 GCA_018267585.1 Bacteroidota bacterium | reverse complement strand
TTAGGAAATAAACATTGCTCCAGTCGAACATCGAGCCTTCGCACATCATCGAACAGAAGGCGATCAACCCCAGCGTGACCAGCGATCGGTCGGGCCTGGCGAAGATGGGCTGATCATTCGTAGCGAAATCGTCTTTGGGTACCAGGCGCGGCGCCGAAATAATGACCACTAAAAGGGCCAGGGTCATGATCACAAGAAAATGCTGCCAGGGCAGCCAGGACAGACCGATAAAGATCCCGCCCAGGAAAGAGCCGGCGAATCCTCCAAGGCTCCAGAGGCCATGATAGGAGGCCATAATGGTCCGTCCGTAGAGCGTTTCTGTGCCGATGGCCTGTGTATTGATGGAGATGTTCAGCAGGTTGCCGCCCATGCCAAAGAAGAAAAGGCAGACCACCAGCTGCCAGACCTCCGGCACTCCGCCTATTATGGGCAGCGTACAGGCATAGCCGATAGCGGCGATGACGGCGATGGGGCGGCTTCCCATTCTCGCCACCAGCCAGCCGGCCAGGGGTAGGGAGGCGATCAGGCCCGAAGGCAGCGCCAGCAGGATGAATCCCAGGTCGCGGTTGTTGAGGTGAAACTTTTGCTGAATGGAGGGAATGCGGGAACCCCAGCTGGAAAAGCAAAGTCCGGCAAGGAAGAAAAAAGAGCTGACTGCGATCCGATGGATCCGCCGCATCGGCAGAGATGTAAAGAAATTCATTTCCACGATTTATGAGGTCGGCTCAGAGGTATCTCTCCCGGAGGATGCGCATGTGATGGGCGACATGGCCCGGAATGATGAACCCCAGCGTATAGCCATTGAGGGGACGACCGTTGGCCTGGCCTGCAAAGGTCAGCTGGTCGTCGGATAGGGAATCATAGAGGTATTGCGTGGCCTGCCGGACGGATGCAAACTCTTCCAGCAGGTCTTTCCAGCGACGATTGCTGCCTCCGGCCTGGGCGGCCCAGTTATTCTCGTCAAAGCCGGGCAGGGGTGAAGCGTCTTTACGGGAAAAGGTAAGGGCGCGATAGCTGAAGACCCTTTCTGCGTCGATGATATGCTGCAGCATTTCCCGGATGGTCCATTTGCCATCGGCATAGGCGTAGTCGAATTTCTTACGGGATATGCCCTCCGTAAGTTTGCGAAACTGTTTGGTGTTCTTCCGGATGGCTTCCCGGAAGTCTTCTTCTTTGATCAGATCGATGTAGCCCTGGTAGAATTCGGCCGGGATGAGCGCAGACTTTGGGATCATGCTTTGGTGTTTGACATTAAAAATAAAAAAAATGGCCGGCTTCCCGACCATTTCCCCGCCAAATTTCATTCAGCGGACATCAAACTCATTGGCTGCACCTTTAGTCCTTTGTCTTTTTCAGCGACGATCTCGTGTGTTTCGGCGCCACCGTGTTCAGCGTAGCCGCCAGCTTCAATGCCGCATAGGCGTTGATGATGCCGCCGGATGTGGAAAGATCCGCCATATTGACCTGGTGGTCTTCGGAGCCGGGCCTTTTTACCTTGGCGGTCAGGTGGACGGCCGATTTTTCGATACAATATTTTACCTGCTGCGGGGTAAGATTGGGATAGTATTCCAGGAGCAGGGCGGCTACGCCGGTGACGACCGGTGCGGCCATGCTGGTCCCCTGGAGATTGCCATACTTGTTCCCTCCCGGGAGGGAAGAGTAGATCCTCGTACCCGGAGCAAAGACATCCACTTCTTTCTTGCCGTAATTTGAGAAGGACGCCGTATAGCTTTCAAAGCCCGGCTCCGCCAGGGGATCGCTGCTCGCGCCGACGGTGATCCAGTTGGAAGCGATATAGCCGGAGTGGCGGAAGTCCGGATTGGGGAAATTATCTGTCGTGTCGACGTCGGCGGCGTCGTTGCCCGCGGCATGGATCAGGAGGACACCCTTGCTTTCCGCGTATCTAACGGCCGAGTCTACCCATGATTTCTCAGGGGAAAGGTTCTTCCCAAAGCTCATGTTGATGACCCTTGCGCCATTGTCGACCGCATAGCGGATGGCGTTGGCGACGTCTTTGTCGTGTTCATCTCCGTTGGGAACGGCGCGGATCATCATGATCTTTACATTGTCGGCCACACCGTCCATGCCGATGCCATTGCCCCTTTCGGCGCCGATGATCCCGGTGACGTGCGTACCATGCATGGGATAGCCGACCATTACGACGTTATTGCCGTAATAACGGTAAAAAATATCTCCCACAATGCCCTGAACAATCTCTTTCCTGTTG
>JAFDYE010000751.1 GCA_018267585.1 Bacteroidota bacterium | reverse complement strand
TCCATTCTTCATCCGGCACCGCAGGCAGATACCGCACCGTCCCATCCCGCCGCCGGTTTGCACCAAATGTCGTCCCGCTCACATACAGCACCGGCAACCTCCTCAACGCAAGCAGCGCATCAAAAAAACCCGAAGCCCCCGCCAGCAGCATCCCCGGCCCAACCACCCGGGCCCAGGCCGCCACGTCCTCCACGGAAGCCACCTCTCCCACCACGATCCCGCGGGCAGGCAGTTCCTCACCAACCCGGCGAAGCACCACCGAAGCATCACCCAGCATCTCCCGCACATCGCTGCTGACAACCGGAAAATCCGGATCGGTTGCGAATGAGCTCTCCTGCACCGGCGCCCCATTCAAAAAATAACGCCCATCCACGATCGTCCTGCCCAGCACCGGATTCGCCGGCACCAACAGCACCCTTCGAAAACCCAGGACCTCCATCTGCACCCGCAGCTCGGCCACCACATGCCCCCTCAGTACAGAATCCGTTTTCTTATACACCCACTCCGGCCCCAACCCCAGCACACCGGCAGTAATGCTCCGCATTTCCGCAACAGCCGCTCCCACCGGCCCCGACCTCGTATCCGTCGCGACCACCAGCAGCCCCCCCTCAAAAGCCGGAGGCACAACCCTCCTCACCTCCGTCACCAATCCGTGACGAAGACCAATGCCGCCCAGCTCCGCGGCCCCCGTTAGATCATCTGCTATAACCGCTATCATCAACTACGATTTGTTACCCTGTCCCAACCCGCGGGCCGCACCGCGGTTCTTGCTCAGCCGTACCGCCGCCTCGATCGCCAGCACCATCGCATCGGCGCTCGCAATCCCCTTCCCCGCGATCTCGAAAGCCGTCCCATGATCCACCGAAGTCCGGATGATCGGCAGCCCCATCGTAATATTCACCCCCTTCACGCTGTCCATCCGCTGCTTCTCCGCATTCCACTTGAACCCGTTCAGCTTAAAAGGTATATGCCCCTGGTCATGATACATCGCCACCACTCCACCATAGTGCCCCGTCGCCGCCTTCGCAAACAACGTATCGGGAGGCACCGGACCATCCACGTCATACCCCAGCGCCCTCGCCTCCAGCACAGCCGGCAATATCTCCATATCGTCCTCGGTCCCGAATAGCCCCGAATCCCCCGCATGCGGGTTCAGCCCCGCAACACCGATCTTCAGGTTCTTCTCCCCCAGCGAGATCAGACCATCCTGCAACAACCCGATCACCGCCAGCACCCTGTCCTTCTTCACCAGGTCACAGGCCTGCCGCAAGGAAACATGCGTCGACACATGTATCACCTTCAGATTTTCTTCCACCAATAACATCCCATATTTAGACGTCCCGGTAAAATGCGCATAGATCTCCGTGTGACCCGCGTAGTGATGTCCCGCATCGTTGATCGACTTCTTATTGATCGGCCCGGTGACAGTAGCATCCACCTCACCCGCAAGCGCCAGCTCGATGACCTTCCGCACCGCCTCGAAGGCAGCATGCCCCGCCATCGCAGAAATCCCGCCCATCACCAGCGAAGAAAGATCCACGGTCTTCATATCCAGCACGTCGATCACCCCCGGGTCAAACAAAGCATCGGCTACCCCCGAAACACCCCGCACCCCGGCCGGCAATCCCAACTGCCGGGCAGCCTGCTTCAAAACACCCGCATCCCCCACCACCAGCGGCCGGCAGATAGCCGTTACCTCATCCGTCAACAACGCCTTGATCGCGATCTCCGGCCCGATACTCGCCGGATCGCCCATCGTAATTCCTATTATCGGTTTTTGTGACATACAACAGTTTTATAAAGGGGGCATCATATAAGCCTTGCAAAGCCCCTCCTTTTCCATGATCCGTTTCAACGCCGCCAGCGACTCACCCAGCAGCTTCCCCGACTGGTAAGAATTTCCCAGCTCGTCGGACATTGCCTGCAAGGCATTCACCTTCTCTGTATCCCCCAGCTCCGCAGCCTCCACCATATCGCGATAGATCGACGGTGAAAAGTTGGCCGTGCTCGGCACCAGCCCATCGCCGCCGCCAAGCAGCGCCATCCCCGACTTCGCCGCCCACCCCAGGAAATGACTGAAATCGGAACGCCCCGACCATAGCCCTAAAGAAGCCAGCAGCCGCTCTTCGCTCCGCTCGGAATCCTTGGTCCCGGCCACATTGGGATGATGACTCAGCCTGTCGATGATCTCCAGCGGAATAGAATGATGCGTCGTCGCCGGAATATTATAAATGATCAGCGGCCCGCCAACCTGAGACGCCAGCCGCTCAAAATATCGCTCCATCTGCGCCTCGGTCAGCGTATAATAGGAAGGCAGGGTCGCAACCACCACATCCGCCCCCGAACCAAACGCAAAGCGAGCCGCCTCCACCGATTCAGCCAGACAATTCGACCCAACCCCGACATAAAGTACATCCCCCGCCTGCTTCACCTTGCCCGCCGCCCTGACGAACTCCTGTTTCAACCCAGTCGGCAACGAAGCCGCCTCCCCCGTAGTCCCCAGCACAAAAGGCTGCACCCCGTGCTGACGGAACAACAACAGCAACCGCTCAACAGCGTCAACATCGAGCGACAGATCCGCATTCAATGGCGTGACCATCGGCACGACCACACCCCTGTATTTCTTATTCATACGCAGATTTAAAAATACCAATAGCATCCTCCAACCCAACCGGTCTCGGATTATTCTTCAACAACCGGACGATCTTTATCGCCTCCGCAGCCATCCCCGGTATAGCATCCCGGGGAATACCCAGCTCCTTCAACGTCGCCGGTATTCCGCATTCACGGATAAGCATCCTTATCTTTTCTACCCCCTTCATCGCCGTCGCCATCGCATCCCCTCCCCGCTCACAGCCCAGCGCAACAGCCACATCGGCATACCGGTCCACCGCTGAAGGAATAGTATACTCCATCACATAAGGCAGCAACAACGCATTGGACAGACCATGCGGCAAATGAAACCTGCTCCCCAGCGGATAGGACAGCGCATGCACCGCCGCCGTATTCACCGGCCCCAGACAAAAGCCCCCCAGCAGACTTCCCATCGCCACCTTCGACCTGGCCTCCTCATCATCCCCCTGCTTCACCGCCCGCACCAGGTTCGACGCGATCAGCCGCATCCCCTCATAAGCATACATATCGATAAAAGGCTGAGCAAACTTATTCGTATAGGCTTCCAGACAGTGGGTCAGCGCATCCAGCCCCGTCGCAGCCGTCACCCCCGGCGGAACGCTCACGGTCAGCATCGGATCGACGTATACAATATCCGGCACCAGGTACGGACTGATAAAACCCTTCTTCTGATTATCCCGGTTATCTACCAGTATCGCGTTCGGAGAGACCTCGCTTCCCGTTCCCGACGTCGCCGGCACACAAACCAGCTTCCGCGACCTTCCCTTCAACAAGCCGGCCCCCACCCATTCATCCAGCTTCTGCTCATTGCCCAGCTGCGCCGCCACCATCTTGGCCACATCCAGCACACTTCCTCCCCCGATCCCAATCACCACATCCGGATCGAAAGGCTTCGCGACCTCCATCACCCGATAAAAGTCATCAAAGCCTGGCTCCGCAACGATCCCGGTATACACCATAGCATCAAGCTCATCCCAGGCAACACTCACCTTCTCCACCAACGGCTCTATCGTAACAACAAACACCCGCCGCGGCGACAGCCCCAACACCTCCTCCCTCAACCCCTCGATCACCCCATTCCCAAAAACCAGCTTCCCCGGAAAATATATAGTCATCATATCGGCGGATCTAAAGGCATTTTATTTTTGATCAGCTTACCCGTCTGTACCGGCTGAATACCCAGCCGCTCACACCACCCGAGAAAACTGTAATGTATATCATCCAGCACCTGCTTTTGCTGCACCGTCAGCTCCAACGCATGCGCCCTGCTGATCGTACGGACCGGCAAACCCCGCTTTTGCAAAAAATACTTCGCAGACATCGGATAAGCCACATGTATCAGCGGATCTACCCGGCTAAGCTCGCCCTGCAGCCAGCGAACATCCTCCTGCCTCTCCGGATCGTTCGCATGGTCACACATCCAGACAAGGATCTCCGGGTAAAAATTCCCCGAAATAGAAGACATTCCCTTCGCACCCATCTGCAAAGAATACATCGCATTCGGCGTATGCGCGTCATAGAACTCCAACCCATATTCTCCTTGCCTGAGCACATCCAGCTTTGCCCTGACCTGCTCCAGGTCGATAGAGGTGTCCTTATGATAGACCAGCCGCCCTGTCCCCAGCAACGTCTTAAACACCTCCGCCGTAATGATCCTTTTATATGGAGCCGGACACTCATAAAGGCCCATCGGAATATCCTTCGTCAGCCGGAACATCTTGTCAAAGTTTCGCAGCAGCACGCTATCGCTGTCCTCCACATTCGCATAGTGCCCGGTGATCAGGATCACCGCGTCAATACCCGTATCATAGATACGACCCGCAAAATCCGCCTTGTCCTCTATCGTAAGTCCGAACGACCCGGTCGCCACTATCGGCACCCGGCCATCCACCACCCGGACAACATGCCGGGTCAGCTCCAGCCGCTCGTCTTCGGAGATGCTATACATCTCGCTGCTGAGACAGTTCGCGAAAAATCCCTTGACACCCGCCGCCAGGTAGAACTCCACCAGCGTCGAGACAACATCCAGGTCCACCTTCGCCTTCAGATTGAAGGGCGTGATCATCACCGGGACAAACTTCTTTTCCAGCGTAGTCATAAGTCTATTTTTTTACAGTTTCCGGCCAGACGCCGTTCTCAATTTTTTTCAATACCAGCTTCGACGGATCGATCTCCACATACCTTATCTTCTTCCTGTGCCACGTATATACGATATGGACCATCCCGTCCTTCGACTGGATGACCGAAGGGTAAGAATACTGTCCGGCATGGTCATCCTCCAGCACCAGCGCCGCATACCAATCCTTCCCGTCCGGAGAGACAGCCACATTCAGGGGCGAGCGCTCACCCTTTGTCTCACCGGCCGGCGGCAACACATGATTATAAACAAGCAGCTGACGGCCATCCGCCAGGGTGACGCCGTCGATCCCCGAATTATTGTTGGGTAACGCTGTAGCCTCCAGCGGCGACCAGCTGAGCCCCCCATCCTTCGACTCGGTCGAAAGAATAGCCCTGTTCTGACTCCGGCTCAACGCCTGGATCGTCCCGTCCTTATGCAATAGTATCGTCGGCTGTATCGCCTTCAGATCAGCAGCAGCAGGCACCGCGCCACCCATCTGGTACGTCCTTCCACCGTCCTTCGTCAGCTCGAAATGGACTTTCCATCCATCGCCTTCCACACTCGTCGGACAGATCAACGCGCCACTCGCCAACGCCACAGGCTGATTTTTTATCGGACCCAAAAAACCCTCCGGCAAGGCCACCGGCTTCGACCAGCTGACACCCCCATCCTTCGACCGGATCAGCCACCCCTTCCACTTCGCCGGACTCGGCCCGACCTTATAATATAAAAGCAGATCTCCCCCGGGTATCTGGTACAACACCGGGTTCCAGCAGGCATAACGGACACCATTGCCCTGCACGCCATTCGCCACATTCACCGGCGCCGACCACAGCCTGGCCCCCTGATCCTTCCTGCTCACATAGATACACACATCCGGATTCCTTTCCTTCGTCCCCCCAAAATACGCCGCTACCAATCCCCCCGGCGTCTCCGCAATAGTCGCCGCATGACACTCGGGGAACGAAGCCGTATCATACAGGAACTCCGACACCACCACCGCCTTCCTCCTCTTCACCCCATCTACATACGCTTTAAATAATTCGTGCCAGTTCCTCCCATTCGAATTCAGATACTGCTCATTCTTCGTCTTGTATATCTCAAAGACCGCCGATATCTGCTTCATACTCCTGACATCTACCGCCTGCTCCCTCGCCTGCTCGAGATTCCCCCTGATCACCTTCTCCTCCTCCGGACTCAGATCAGGCACGATCGCCTTATATCCCCGCAGCGTAAAATCCACTTTTCCCACCGTATACTTATCCAGTATCTTATTCACCTGCGAATCCGGAAGGTCCTTCCTCAAACCATTCATAAAGCTGTCGTGCACCATCCTCGGCATCTCACGCCCATCCCACTCCTTCACCGCCCTCAAATGCCGCTCTACCACCGCCTCCAGGCGGCTCTCCTTCGGCTCATCCCCCAGCTTCAACGACCCGACCCACTCCGCTGCCTTCTTCTCCTCTGAAGATTGCGCGGACGTCTGCGCCTTCACACCGGAAAAAACGATCACTCCCAGAACAACCCAAAATATTCTCATATCCTTTATTTTATATCAAAATGATGATCCCCCGGCCCAACCTCGACCACCTTCCCGTCCGGCAGACAAACCTCCGCCCCCGAATTCGACGGAACCACAATATCCCACCGGATAACCCCGCCATCCCGCTTCCAGTCGCTCACAACCTGCCCATACGGCGTCCGATACGAAGCCTTCACATAATTCAGCCCGGGAGGGAAGACCGGCTTCATCCTGACCCGCCTGAACCCCGGCTCGGCAGGCGCTATCCCCCCCAGATCCTCAAAACACCACGTGATCAGATCACCCAGCAACATCACATGATTCTGCGAGTTCATCGCGGGATCAGCCGTATTCCCGTTCCAAAGCTCCCAGATCGTCGTAGCCCCCTGCTTTACCATATAGCCCCAGCTCGGATAGTCCGAATTCGACGCCAGCCTGTAGGCCAGATCAGCCCTGCCATTCTCCGTCAGTCCGCGCATCAGCCACTGCGTCCCGATGACACCGGTGCTGATATGCCCTCCGTCCCGATCGATCCTGTTCGTGATCCGCCTGAAAACCGCAGCCCGCTGCGCATCCGGCACCATTCCAAAATATAAAGGCAGCAGATTCGCCGTGACAGTATTATTGGAATATCCCCCACCCGCCACATCGAAGAACCGGCTATTAAAAGCCGCCTTCACCTTCTCCGCCTTCACCCCGAACTCCTTCCCTTCCTCCGCCTTGCCCAACATACCCGCAAACTCCTTCATCAGCCCCAATAAATGATAGTAATACGCCGTCGCGATCAGCTTCCCATCCGTCAGCCGCGAAGAATCCCGCGAATGGATCAGCCGCGCAGACTCAGGCGGCACACACCAGTCACCATACTTGTCTTTCGTCATGATACCGTCTACCTCATATTTCGCACTCATATAATTCATCCAGCGCTTCATTGAAGCATAGTGCTTTTTTATCGGCTCCATATCCGCATACTGCCTGTACAACATCTCCGCCACCAGGATATATACCCCCGGCCAGGTCATATTGTCGCTATAGTAATTCCAATAGGCCGGCGCTACATCCGGCAGCTGCCCATCCGGCTTCTGCGACTCCTCGATATCATCCAGCCACTTGGCATAGAACAGCCCGTTGTTAAAGAAATAGCTTTCCCCCAGCGATCCCGTCGCCCGGTCACCCAGCCACGGCATCCGCTCATTCCGCTGCGGACAGTCGACAGGCATCCCCTTATAGTTCGCTCCGATCCCCCACCATGCATTTTTCAGGATCTTATTCAAAAGCGTATCCGAAGTCTCGATACTCCCCGCATTCTCCATCCTGTCATAGACAACCTCCCCGGAAAAATCATCCGGCCCGGGCATCCCCGGGTAACCCGTGATCTCGACATACCGAAAACCATGAAAGACAAAACAAGGCCTCCAGTCCTCAACACCCTCCCCTTTTAGCGTATAGACATCCGTCGCCTTCGCATCCCTCAGATTCGCGGTATACAAGCGCCCGTCATCCAGCGTCTCCCCAAACCTCAGCCTCACCGTCGCCCCCCTCGGACCCGACACCTTCATCCGCACCCACCCGGCCATATTCTGCCCCATATCCAGCATCCACACACTATCGCCCGCCTTCCACATCCGCCGCGGCCGCAAGACCGCCTCCACTTCCTGATCGGGATCCATCTGCGCCCGCAGCCGGCCACCCGGAGAAGCCACGACCTGCGGCCTCATCCAGTCCTTCAATTCTTTCCTGGCATCATACTCCTCTCCATCGTATTCATTATTCGATCGTATCGGCCCATCCGCCGTAAACCTCCAGCTCGTATCGCTGACGATCACCCGCCTCCGGCCGCTGCTATCGGTAAGCGCCAGCTGCAACAACAGCTTCGGAAACCCAAATTCCTTTATCTTCTTCGGCTTGTACTTCGGCCGCATCGTAAAGAACCGCCCATTGCCCAACACCACCTCTATCACATTCTCCCCGCGCCGGCAGGACAGCTCGAACGTCTTGTAAAGCACCGACTTCGTATAGTCCGTAGGCGCCTGAGCCAATACCATCCTGTCCGACACCGGCTTCCCATTCACCCTGACGGTATAATGTCCCAGACCGGCTATATACAGCGTCGCCCGGCGGATCCCCTTATCCGAATAAAATACTTTTCTGAAATACCGCGCCGACAGCCTCGAGAACTTCGACACGCTGTCCCACGGGAACGCCCCGTCATACCCGATCCACTGCCCCTTCCAATCCTTCGGCGAAAGCAAACCCATCGTCCACATCGCCTCCCCGCTCCACGGACTCTCTCCCGCCGTCGTCCAGACCTTCACCTTCCAGCGACAGACCTCCCCGCTTGTCAACGGCTTCCCCGCATAAGCCACCATCCAGCTCCGATCGCTACTCACCTTCCCCGAATTCCACAGCTCTTCCCCCCTGCCACCATTCACAATGATCTGGTACGCCGTCTGCCGCAACCCATCCACCTTCCAGCCCAGCCTCGGATGCAGCGCGTCGATCCCAAGCGGCGCAACCCGCTGCTCACAGGTCAATCCCTGTACCCCCTGTCCAACCACCGGGCCGGCCCCCAGCAAAAAAACAATAATATAGTACCAGCGACAGCTCATTTCCCTGAAAGATCAAAATACAATTCGATCACCTTTGCATACTCCCCGCTCCTCCCATAATCATAATACATATTTTTCGCGCCCGAAGGCCCCAGCTTCTCGGGCTTCTGCGACTTCGTTCCGATTGCCGGTATCCCCTGCATAAAGGAGATATTCCCTTCCGGGAAAGGCGGCGCCGTATTATAGGTCTTCACCGGATCAGCCGGCGTAAACAACCGCAGATATACATCCTCGTTAGCACAGACCACCGTCAGCGGCTGCCCGTCCGTCTCCAGCCGCATCCAGTAAAGATTGGAGAAATAGCCCTTGAACTCCGGATAGATACAGTCCCCCTGCCCGGTGATGGTATTGTTATAGGCCTTGTCCCATACCCCAAGCGTCACACCCTGCATCCGGTTCTTCCATACCCGGTATGGCCCGTTGCCCATCCAGCGAACACCCCTGACCCTGCTTTCAGGATAAGAAAAATTAACCCCCAGCAGACTGTATTCATACTCCGGCGGAAAATAATGGATCTCCATCTTCAGCCATCCCGAAGGATACATCGTCCATCGAAGCTTTTTGATCAAACTCTGCTTGCTATAGCTCACCTCTATGAAGGCATTATGGGCCTCCTCCCCCTGCCTCAACCCCAAAAACTCACCCGCCCCCGCCGCCAGCGTCGGCCCGTCGGCAAAAGGTATCACCCCCCGCCCATTCTCCACCTTCCGGAGCAAACCCGTCATCTTCCCAAACCAGGCCTTCACACCAGCAGCCGACAGCACGATACAGGAATCCTCCGAACCCGTCGTCACATTTCCGGTCCCCACCGTATCCACCATCCGCATCGCTACCACATCCGGCCTCGCGATCGGCCAGGTCCAGCTATAAATTTCCCTGCCAAACCTATCCGTTGCCGTCAGCCCGAGCACATCATACGTCCTCCAATTCATCGGCAACGACATCCTTATCTCCCCCTGCTGCCCCGGCGCCACATCCGGCGCATCCACCGCCCCCGCAACCGCCGCCCCCTTCATCGGCGTCAGCCTCCACGAAAACCGGCAATCCTTCAGGTTCGTATACAACCACCGGTTCTCCACCGGGATCCTGCCATCGAACGCAGCCGTTATTTCCTTTCTCATCAGATGCACCGGACTCCAAACCTCCTTCACCGCATAATAGCTACCCTCCTTCTCCCTGTGCGGCCCCAGTATCCCGTCCGGTCCATGATCCTTGTCCGTATCCAGCGAATCATGCCAGTCGCGACGCACCACCGCCTCATCCGAAAAATCCCACAAAAACCCTCCGGCCGACAACGGCTCATGATACATCAGCTCCCAAAAATCGGCCAGCCCCGCTCCATGCCCTCCGTCATAGAGGCCATGCAGGAACTCCGTCGGGAAGACGATATTATGCCCGTGCCAATACGTACCGTTGCCATAATCATAGTTGATATAATGCTGCGTGTCCGTCCCCCGGAATACCGCCCAGGGATGTATCAACGGCCGACCCTGAATATCATACCGGTCGAACAGCCCGTCCAGATCAAAATTAAATCCACCTTCATTCCCATTGTCCCAGACAACAATGCTCGGATGATTGACGTCCTTCCCGATCATCTCCTTCACCAGCACCGACCCGACTTCCGTATCATACGCATGATGCCAGCCCGTCAGCTCATCGAGCACGAACACACCCAGCGAATCACACATATCCAGGAAATGATCGTCAGGCGGATAGTGCGACATCCGGACCGCATTCATATTCATATCCTTTATCAGCTGCACGTCCAGCAGGCTCAGCTCTTTATTCAACGCCCTCCCCGTCTCCGGCCAGAAGGAATGACGACATACACCCTTGAACTTTATCTTCACCCCGTTCACGTAGATGCCATCCCGCTCCCGCAACTCCACCGTCCTGAAGCCAAAACGTTGTTCGACCCGGTGTACCACCCCGCCGCTGCCCGTCAGGCTATACACGACTTTGTAAAGACTGGGCGCCTCAGGATTCCAGGTCAGCGGATGCACAAAAGATGCCTTTAGCCGCGCCACCGTATCCCCCCAATGCACGGGCGCGGAAAAAGGCGCTCCCACCCTCTCCCCGCCCAGCGTGAACACCTGCGCCGACAACAAATTGGCATTCGTCACACCCTCCAGACGCACCACCGCCGAAAAACTCCCGTCAGCCCTGGCATCCAGCGCCTGGCTGCTGATATGCTGCGCCGGCAAAGCCTCCAGGAATACCGGCCTGTAAATACCGCCAAATATCCAGAAATCACAATGCCGCTCCGCCATATTCACGCTCTTGTTCGAAGACTCCTTACTGACAATAACCTCCAGCCGGTTCGTCCCGCCATAATGCAGCAACGAAGAAATATCGTATTTGAAACGGTAAAAAGAGCCCTGGTGCACCCTCCCCGCCGACTTTCCATTGATCTTTACCTCCGTGTCCGTCATGCTCCCGTCAAAGACGATGTTCACCCGCCGGCCCTTCCATGCCCCGGCAACAACGAACGAATACTTGTATATCCCCTTCTCATGCCCCCTCACAGAATCCTTGTCAAGACCATAATTATATTTCCCAAACCCCTGCAGCTCCCAGTTGGACGGCACAGGGATCGTCGTCCACTTACCCGAATTGCGCCCCTCCGTACAATAGAAGGACCAGTTCACCGTATGATCACTACCGGTACCGGACAGAAATACCTTTTCCGTCTCCTGGCCGCGCGCCACCGCCAGGCAGCAAACAGCCAACATAAAAATGACCGTGCATTTCCCTTTCATCAATCAATAGTTGTCCGGAAGGGCATCGCAGGCAACCCTTCCTTATTAAACAAATTAGGCTGCGCCGCCTCATTCCACCCAAACCGGACCACCCTCGGATCCTTCACCGGCGAAACAACCAATACCTTATCCGATCCCTGTATCTTCGCCTTAGCCGCCACAAATCCCCCGTCAGCCCCTGCAACCTCAAACCAGCTAAGCGCCTTTCCATCCCGGCTCACCAGCCCGCTACCCACATCGGAAAAACTCAGCCCGATCCTCCTGCCCTTCGCCGCCAATCCCTTAAACACCGGCCCCGAATACACAACCTGCCGCCCATAATCCTTCGCCAATGCCCACAGCGCCAGCCGGCGCCCCACTTCCCTTTTATGACCCGGATGCAGATCCTGCAGACTATCCACCAGGTCAGACGTCACCACCATCCCCGTATGCGGCAGAGCCAGCGCCTTCTCCTGCGCTCCCCAGAAATCCGCCTCCGACTCCACACTATGCGCCTGATTCCCGCCATTGCTCTTCGAATAATAATAAGGCGCTATCTGCACAAAATAGAAAGGCAGATCCGCCCCTCCCCATATCCCCCTCCATCCCTCTATCAATCTCTTCATCTTCCCCGGATAAGCGACCGTATCGTTTAACATACAATTCGTCTCCCCCTGATACCAGCAAAACCCCTTGATCCCATATGGCGCAAGCGGCCGGACCATCGTCTGATAAAATTTGCCGCTGTCTCCTAAATACGGCTCTATCGCGCTCCCCGGCACCGCATTCGCGATCACCCCCACCGGCACACCCAATTGCTTATTCAATTCTTTCGCAAAAAAATACCCCGGCGCCGAGAACCCACGCAACGCTTCCCCCACCGCCGGACTCCACACACCATGCGTCTCCGGCTTGCTATAATGCGTCCCCACCAGGAATAACCGTATCTCCGGATTCCCCGCTTCCTCAACCGTATCGAACTTGCTGTTCTTCCGCATCGTATATTCCATATTCGACTGCCCGCTGCACAACCACACCTCCCCGACCAGCACATTCTTAAAACGCACGGCCTCTCCCCGGTCATCACTCACCACCATTTCCTTCCCCTCCCTAACCACATCCATCGCATCCAGATCACACCTCCATTCCCCCCTTCCATTCGCCACCACTTCCTTTCTCTGTCCCCCGAACCCGACACTTACCCTCGCTCCAAAAGGCGCCAACCCCCACACCGGCACAGGCCGCCCCCTCTGCAGCACCATATTGTCTTCGAAGATCTTTGGCAATGACAAACCCACCGGCGCCACCCCCTTCAGCCATATCGCATACTTCCACGCCGCCGCATTGCTATCCGGCTTATGCGCAGCATCCCGGTACCATTTCCCAATGTTCGCAAACGGATAAAGCGGCACCGTCACTGCCTTCCCGTTCGCCAGCACCAGCGGCACTTCATAACCCGGTCCCAATATACCCGCAGGCGCCGCCACCTGCCTCAACCCGGCCGCCGGCGCAAGCACATACTTCACACTATCCATACTGCCCGCAAATTCCGCCGTATCCCCCTTATACCAGATATCATCCATCGCATATACCACCGGCCCTCTTACCAAAGCATACGGCGCATCGGCATCAGGCGAAGTCTTATACGGCTTCCTGTCCGAAGTCTTCAAATAATGGGCATGTCTCACCCACTCCAGCTCCATCGGCAGCGATATCACAATCTTATCCCCCTTCTTCCAAACCCGCTTCAATACCACATAGCTTCCCGGCACAACCCCGGAAACAGCCCCACCATTCACCTCGACCACCGGCGCCTTACACCACCCGGGCACCCGCACACGAACAGCAAACGCCACCGGCGCCGCCGGGCTCACATAAATTACAACCTTCCCGTCTTCCGGAAAATTCGTTTCCTGCCTTACCTCCGTCTTACCAATCCTCACCGCAGACGGAATATACTGATTGACATAGACGTCCCCTCCCTTCCCCTCTCCATAGATAAATCCCGGCAACATCGACAACAGCCGGTGCCCGCTCCCCATACAACAATCCGGCTCCCTGAAATATCCCCTCGGAGTAACCCCGTTCGGCGGCGTAAAATAATGATTGGCATCCCCATCGATCGTCTGCTCAGCGAACACCTGGTTGAAACATATCCGCTCGATCGCATCCGCATACTTCGGATCCCCCGTCAGCTCAAGCAGATACTCCGACAGCTGTATCCACGACATCGTAGCACAGGTCTCCATCATCTCCCCCGTCAGCGGCTTGACATAATCCTTCTCATAGTGCTCTCCCACACTAACCCCACCCGTTATATACAGCTGGCGGCGACTGATATCATTCCAGGCGCCCGCTACCTTTCTCAGATAATTCGTATCCCCGCTCACTTCATACATCCGCAACAACCCCAGAAAATTCATCTGGAAAGTATGCGCATGTACATAGGGTTGCACCCTGTCGATCCCCATCGTCCCGTCCGCCACCTTATCCAGGTTGGAATACGCATCCCAGCCACTCCACTTGTCGATAGAGCTCACCACCCACTTACACCAGTCAAAATATCGTTTATCACCGGTCAGCTGATACAGCCGCATCACCGGATCGATGAGCAGCGTCCCTTCCCAGGAATAATGTATACTATGCCCCGCTATCTCCGAATGCATCGTCCCCTTTAAAACCTTCCCCTTATTCTCCGGGTAATGCACAGACGAAGGCCAGAACTCTTCCTTACCCGGCCCGATATGGTCTAAAAAATAATCCCCCAGCCGCCGGGCCGCCTTCAGCCCCCTGCGATCCTTCCATACCTCATAAGCCGTCAGCAGCGCATGCTCCGTAAAATACAGCTCATACGCGTCCATCCCCCTCAACGGCTTCTCGCTCACCCCAAGATATCCGTCCGGAGCCTGCGCCTTCAGCAGCCGCTCGAACACAGCATGCGCCTCCGGCATCTTGTTCAATATCGCCGACTCCAGCCATTTGCCCGGCTGCTCTCCCTGCCTCCAGTCCCACGCCACATGCTTCCGCTCCTCCACCATCGACACATACCTTCCTATCGGAAATGTCTTCAGAAAATTATCCTTATTCTTCTCGAGCCTTTCCCCCACAAACCCACCCACCTGCTCCACCCGCGTTGCAGGCACAGCCCTCTCCTGCCCGAATGCCACACCCCACAAAAGAACAAACCCTATGATCCCTTTAAATCTCATTTACTCGTTTTCAGATACGAAATAAAAAACTCCGCCGCCGCAACCTTATCCCCCGCACCCTTCATATCCTCCCGGGCCTCCGCCGGAGATTCCGCGGTAGGATAATGCCTCGCCTCACCCGTGCGGAATACGATATGGCCAAAGGCCGGCACCGGCGCAAAGAACAGCTGCGTAAATTGCTGTTTCCCGTTGACATTCACCGTATACATCCTGGTATCCATATCCAGCGAGATACGCACCACATAGGTCTGCCCCGCGCTATACTTCATTACATTCTTAACCCTGGCTCCCGCCTTCGCGATCAAATTCCCGTCCGGCTCAAAGCTCAGCCGCATCGCCGGAAGATTCCGTTCGCTCTGCAGCTCTATCTGCAGTTGCCCGTGATCAGCCTGAGCCGGCGTCACATCGAACTCCACCTGCATCTTCCTCGCCACAGGAAATACCCGCTCCGCCATCGCAAGATCATACGGGTCCTCATCCTTCAATACCAGGCAACGCGCCCCATGCGCATCCTTACCGATACGAACCGGCGCCCACAGCGGACTATAGACATTCCAATACTGCAGCTCCTTTCCCGCAGGCAGCCGGTCGAACACATCATCTACATCCCTGTCCGCCACAGCAACAACCGGCACGGGTATCTCACCCACCCAGATGTCCTCCTTATTCATACTATACGTGATCCACATATTCCCACCCGGAGCCACCCCATTACCCTCGATGATCCCCCGCGTATACTGGGGACCGTAGTTCTTATAGGCGCCGCCATACCGCGCAGTCGATATCTCACCCTCCACCAGCAGCAGGTTCGTATAGTCCAGCCCGTCCTTGCTCGTAGAGATAGCCAACGGCCAGCGAAACTCCGATGGATTGTACACCACAGCATAACGCCCGTCCGACGTCTTCTGCCCCCATATCTTCGCATTGGCATTGACAAAATGCGGCGCCCTCCCCACCGAAGACCAGGTCTTCCCCTCATCCTTGCTGATCGAGGTCAGCGCATTCTTCCACAAACCCACGACCCGCCCATCGGGCAAATGATAAAAGTTGAACGCCTTGTAATCCTTGTGCAATGGGATCAACGGGTCCTTTCTGTCCGTCTCCTCCACCCACTGCATCATCATCAGCGGCGTCGCCATCAGCTCGTTGCAGTCGGCCACAAACCCCTTGTCCTTGCTCGACGCATAATAGGGAAAGGACGTGTTCGCAACAGTCCACGCCGGGTTGTAATGTATAAAATAGATGGGCCCCCAGCTGCCATCTGCCCGTATCTCCCGGACCACCCTGCCGATACCCTTCCCGTCATTCGGGTCATCATGCGGGTCCAGACAGATGCCGTAAAAACCCAGCGCCAGCAGACGGCCCTTCTTGGAAACATAAAAACCCATCCGCTGGTGCATCACCGCAAACAGGTCTTTCGCTACTCCCGGATGCCCTTCCTTTGTCGTTCCGTCGGGCACCCTGTATGGCGGGAACAGCACCTTCGGCTTGGTCCACACATACCCATCATCCGAGGTCAGCAGCAACGTCTGCCCCGGCGGAATACTTTCCCCCACCTTATCACTCAGATATTCGAGATAAAATTTCCTGTTCCAGTACGCCAGCATCGGCGCATGGTTATAGGTCCACCCCGAATCTTCCGCCAGTTCAGGGTGCTCCCGGTTCGCACGGAACACCTGTATATTATGCACGCCGACCACCGGCGCCAGCTCCCCATGATGATAATCCACATTCGAGATCGTCGCCCCGCTATAGTGAACCCCATCCTGAGCCTTAACCATCCCAACTCCCAATATCAACACCAACAAAAAGCTCACCACCTTCATCCACGCCTCCGCCATCAGCTTCGCACCCGCCAGCGTCGGATGCACGCCATCCGCCGTCCAGTAGCCGCCCGGCGCAGACTTCATCGCCTCATCATAAACAGCCTGATAAGGAATAAACGCCGCTCCATACTCCTCCGCTATCTCCCGCGCCGCCTGCTGATACTCCGGAAAAGCAGGATACCACTTTTCATCCACCGCTTTTACCCCCTTCACCGCATAGGGCTCCCCGATGATCAGCTTCACCGACGGCAAAGCCGTCTTCGTACGATCCAGTAATTTCTTGTAGTCATCCCTGTAAGTCTGCACCGTCCCCTTATAGCCATTCACCAGCGTATGCCAGAAATCATTCACCCCCACCAGGATGCTCAATACCGTAGGCTTCAGATCGAGACAGTCCGCATCCCAGCGCTCCGCCAGCTGATAGACCTTGTTCCCGCTGATCCCCCGGTTGTAGACCTTCAGATCCTTCCCCGCACCCCGGTAAAGCAATTCGCCGGCAGCAAAAAAAGGATAGCTCACCCCCAGCGCCGGCGAACTGTTCGCTTCCTTATCATCCTTCTTCCTCCTCGCATCGGTGATCGAATCCCCCTGAAAAAGGATCACATCCCCCTCCGACAACCTGACCCTCTTCCTCCCAAACTCCAGCCGGGGAACAACCAGGGGCCCCATAGAAGCAATCTTCAAAAAATCACGGCGTGTGCTCATGTCTTTCTTTTATTAGTTTTTCCACTTCCCCCCAGTCGGCGGCGACTACCGTCCCATGCTTATGCCCCATCGGTACACTAACCTCATCCGAAGCATCCTCAAAATGGGTAAAGTCCGTAGTCCTCACCGCCCCATATCTCTTCGCCCGATAACTGTCAAAATAAATATAGTATTCCCTCTTACCCGGCGTCCCGGATCCCCCATCCACTTCCGCCACCGTCGGCCCCTCCGTAAATTCCGGCGTAAAAGCCTTCGAGTCGCGCACATACGGCCCCCCCGCCTTCTCACCAAACGCCACCTTTATATTCCGCTGCAGCCGCGTATTGTCTTTAAAGACCAATACAAAATCATGATCCCCCCGCTGCACGATCATCGCATCGATCACGCTATACCCCGGGTCAAAGAACAGCCGCGCCGGCGAGAAAGTCCTGAAATCCTTCGTCGTCGTACAGTATAGGCGGTGATTGTTCTTCTCATCCTCCAACCCCTTCGGGAACCGGTAGGGAATCGTGGTAGCCCAGACGATAATGAACTGCGCACTGTCCTTCTCGTAAAAGATCTCCGGCGCCCAGACATTGAACGCATCCTTCTCACCCTCCATCACCGGTATATATCGCTGCTCGCTCCAGTGTACCAGGTCCTTCGAGTCAGCATACCCAAACCCCTTGTCCCCATTCCATCCCGAGGTCCACACCAGATGCCAGACCCCATCCGGCCCCTTCGCCATCGACGGATCACGCATCAGCTTCTTGTCTCCGATCGCTGGCTTCAGCCACGACCCGCCCAGATCCATCCAGTGCTTGCCGTCGCCGCTGGCCAGAAAATAAAGCCCGTCCACAGCCGGCTCGCGAAAAGAAGTGAACAAATAAGCATGCGCCCCCGGCTTCTCCAACACCAGCACCCAGTCATTCCCCGGCGCCGGACGCCCCGGAGGATCGACCGTCAACTCCTTCTTCCCCGGAAACAAACCGATCAGCTGATAGCCGCCGTCCCTCGGACTATACCACGAAGCCTCCACCTGCGCCAACCCCAGCTCCGAAGGATCCACCACCAGCCTCCGGCCGGTATACGTATAGACAAAGGCATACTGCGCACCCCTCGTCGCTATGGCATAGTCATACTTCGATCCCTGATTGACAACCAGCGACCGGTCCGGCCGCCTCTCGAAATAAGGCTTCGATAGCATCAGCTTCTTCAAAAAAACCATCTCCCCCGCCCCGGGATCGCCCAAAGCATCATACCAGAACTCCTTCGCCCCATACGCGCTTCCCTTGTCCGTCGGACGCAACATCTGCATGACAGAATTATCGCCATAGGTAAATCCGCAGGCGCCCGCAAAGACCGACCAGTACGCATAACGGCGCACGTCATCAGCGCTCCAGCGCGGCTGCGTAGTATCATGAAGCCCATGCGGTATACCCTCATACGAAGGCTCCGCATCCAGCACCGGCTTCACCGGCTTCTTCCCATAGTCCGCCTGTATATATCTCCAGTTGTCTTCGCCATATTGAAGATCCCCCGCCACTGTATCCTGGTCATAGCTGCGATGCCCCGACTGCACGCTGTTAAAGTCCAGCCACGGCTGCCGATGAAACCAGAAGGACGACGAGGTCCGCCCGAAGGGATGATAGGTGATCAGATGACCAGGGTCTTGCGCCCTTAGCGTCATCCCGATCGCATTCCAGGTAGCTCTAAAGTCCGAACCCTTAATATCCCCGCCATTCATCCATACAATATTCGACTTCCCCTTATACCGCCTCGCCAAGAACTGCGCATACAGCTTTCCGACCCCGGCCCCCAATTTCCCCTGCTTCACAACACCACCCCACACCGGCACCAGCGCCACATAGATACCCCGCGATGCAGCCTTGTCGATCACATTTTCGAGATGATCCCAGTATCCGCCGGCAACGTCTTTCGGCCTCGCCAGGTCCTTCCCCACCAATGCACTATCCCCATTGGCATCCACATCCCCCAATCCATGTACCACCATCACCTGGATCACATTGAACCCCTTGGCCCTCCGGTCGTCCAGGTACTTATCCACCTCCTCATTCTTCAACCGGCTCAGCAGCAGCCATCCCGTATCTCCCAGCCAGAAAAAAGGCGCGCCACCAGCGGTAAAAAATCGCTTGTTCGCCGAAACCCGCAACGGGGGCAACCCCTGCGGAACGGCCACCACCTCCGCCAAACATAATATCAGTAAAAACAATACGCTTCGTCTCATGTCGATCATTTTTCTATCCACAAAACCTTCGCCCCATTACCCGGATCGATACGCTGAACCGTACCTTCCAGCTTAGGCTCCTCCACCCCCGCAGCCACATAAACAATAAAGTCCCCCTTCTTATCCCCCAACGCCCACACCCCCTTCGGACTCCCCGGCAGATCGACCGGCGCCATCCCGGCCGCAGCGGTCAAAAACTTTCCATCCTCTACCGGAATATTCGCCAACGATCCTCCACCCATGAACACCGCCCATCCGAAATTATCACAACCCTCCGCGGAATACATCACCGCCTTCGCAGGATACGCCCGGCGGTATTCGCTGACAGCCCTGTATACCTGCTCAAAGGACGGACGCTTTGGCTTCAGCAGCCTTTCATGCTGCCGCGGAGCCAGACTCTGGCCCCCCAGCGGCGCATAGACCTTCCCATCCTCCTGGTAGTACCAGTACCGGATATCGATCACATCCACCACCTGCCCCCTCAAAGGATCCTTCAGTATCGCATCCTGCACATCCTTCGTAGTGGATAGCCCGATAATTTCCTTTATTCCTTTCTCCTTCTCCCAGCTACGAATATTGTCCAGCCAGAAATCCACAAAATGCAACGGCCCCGTGAACTCCGCCGCCAGCTCCTGGATCACCCCGCTATTCCCCGAAAAATTATCGAGACACTGCCGGATAAATGCCCTGTGCAGCGCCTTCCTCACGGGATGCGCAGTGTCATAGAACTGCTCAGCCATGAATATCCGCTTGTCACCCGCAAATGGCGGCGGCTCGGGAAAACCGGTGTTGTTGATATTGTTGGCCGGACGCCACGGGAAATCCGCATAGTGCGCCCCCGCCTCGATGATATTGTGCTGAAAATAATTCTGATGTATCAGGACCAGCCCCTTCAGATCGGAAAGATCCGCGAAAGACCGCAACCTCGACCAGTACCAGGAATTGTACTTCGTAAGATCATACTTGCTGAGCCCGTCCCAGGCCGTATCCTTCCCGCTGCGCGCAAAAGGCAGCTCATAATAAGGCGGCCACACATCCCCGTCGATCCTCCTGATCCGCTCGTGGTCATCCCTCCTCCGGTCATACCATAACCCATAATTGTGATCGAGCGCGACAACATGCTTCGCCTTCATCTCATCCGTAAGCCCCATCAGATCATCGGTCAGACCCGTCCCCGTCCTCCCCGGCACCCAGCGCGTAACCGCCGGCTTCGCCTCCGCAATCCCGTAAGGCCGCACATTCCCCATCCACCAGGGCTCATAATACCGACGGCCGACAAGCACCCCGCCCCGCGTCAACCAGCCATTCACCACCTTCATCGGCGCAGCTTTTAAGACCATCTTCTCCTTATGCACCGGCACACGCGCCACAACCCCCGCACCAACCTCCACCGATATCGGATTCCGCTGCGCCGCCTGGTCGATCCACTCGGTCATCTGCACCCGCGGCTTCTTCGACAACGCGATCAACGCCGCGGCCTGCGCCACCGTAGGACTGCTCGACGCCTCGGTCTCCATCGGCAATAGCTGAGCCCGCTTCATTACGTCTTCGCGAACCCGCTCCGCAGCAACTGAGCTCGCCTGCGCTAACCTCTCGACAAGCTGCGTGTAATAAAAACTCCTCGGCTGGATCACCGCATTCGACTCATTCCAGTATCCGTCTCCCCCGAACTGCGCCCACGAACCATACGACCAGTTCTGCGCACCCGGCGGACGATAACAGTTGATCCGCGCCGCCGTACAGTTCCAGAACAGACTGTTGGCCGCACACCATCCTGCCCCCTGGCCATCCTGCTCCCTGTTCTCAAACCCCAACACCTGCCCGTCCACATTCACCACATCGAACAATACCCCCGACGCCCAGCTGTCGATAGCCCCGCTCATCCCATAAGGATAATAAGACTGACACTGCACAAAAGCATTCGGCCCCGGCGCACAAAACCCTACCGCAAAATCATGAAACGCCCGCTCGGAATACAAACGCTGCATCAGCGTCTGCCCCCCGGTAGTTATAAAAGCATTCCGCCGCTGCCCGCCGATCTCGGACACCGGCGCAAGAAATTTACAGTCTTCCACAGTCACCCTGTTGGCCGTCTCCAGCACATCCACCGCCGAACCGGCAAAATGCTCGGCAATAACCTGCCGGACCCACGCGTCCGAGACATTCTCCAGCGTAATAGCCATCCAGCTATGCGCCTCATCCTTCGGATTCCGATGGTCATAAGCCGACCGCAGACGCAGATTTTCGACACCAACCTGGCTGATCCTGCCATCCCAACGATAAGCCGCCACCTTCCCACCGCCATACGCCGTATCCAGCGCCGTAGTGATCGGCGCATCCAGCGTCAGCGCATCTCCATTCACCGCCACAACCCGGCGATCCCAGTAAATATCCCGCTGCCCGGCCTTCCAGCCCAACGCCGAGATACCACCGCCAAAAGTCTCCATACCCAGCGACCGGATCCACCCCTCCGTAGACGGCCGGCGTACAAGGACAGTAGCCCCTACCCGGAATCCTCCCCCGGCTTCCACACCCGATCCCCGCCCGCCGACATGCAACACCCGCGACCCCACCGGAACATACCCATCCGTTACATCCACCTCCTTCCCCACCACCCGATCCGCAACTCCCGCCACCCGTATCAGCGTCCTCCGGTCCGTACCCGCCGCAACCAACACCGTCCCATCCTCACCCATACCACTGCCCCGCAAAACCACACCCGAAGACCGGATGACAAGCCCGCCCGAGACAGAATACGTCCCGCGACCCAGCAGCACCGCCCCCCGAAGCCCGTGCGCGTCAGGCGGCAGACCACCAACATAGTCCAGCGCCTGCTGAATGGCAAAAGTCGCGTCGCCATCCATCGGACGGATAACGACGCGAACTCGGGCCGTGGGTATCACGGAGTCTCCCCCCATATATCCACTATAAGAAAAATCGGGTACCTGATTTCCCCTGTCATCAGGGACATACACCAGGTGACCACCCCTTGCCGCCACAGGAGAAGGCGGCTCAGGAGCCCTGGGCTTTTTCTGAGCTGTCACGGGTCCGAATAAGAAAACACCAGCGACAAATGCATATATGAACTTCATTACTTTATGGGCTTTTCACCTCTCAAAGCCAGCGTATTGAGATAGACTTCTATGTTCGAATAGCCCCCGCCGTTAACAGCAGGCTTCGCAGAATCTGTCGGATCCCTGGGATTCAGACCATGTTTAACTTCATACTCATCAGGCAATCCGTCATTGTCGGCATCCTTATAAGGCACACCCTGATAGTTGGGATAACCGCCCACCTCGAAGATTTCCGTCACAATCCCCAGTTTATAGGAATCCTTCGGCAATTTACGAACATGGAATTGAGGCAGCGTATCCGTATTCACCTCCTTATAAGTTATTTTACCCGTACGTACCTGCTCGACCACCCGCGCATCTACCGCGTCCCGCTTGGGCAACGTAGCACCCACATTCTTCAGAACAAACCTAAAAGCATCCTCCGCCGGCAGTATCTTCACCGGCGCCATCGGGAAAGGCTTGTCAGACTTCATATAGTCCATATAAGGACCCGCATCCTTGAGCTCTTCCACCTGCACCCCGCCGGCCCAGTTGTCCTTAGTGATGGCGGGATAGCCATCCATGATATTTCCATTCACATAACAACGACCGAAATACTTCGTCTTCAGCTTGCTCCTGCCGCTCTCCGGCTTCAGTATCCTGTGCCCTACAGCCTCGTCCTTCGGCGTGACCGGCCCCGGCTTGAAATAATTGTTGATGATATTGAACAGACTGGTATAGTCTCCCCCGTCCATCGACCGGTGATGCCAGTTGAACACGACATTGTTCACGAAATTGAATACCCCATTCCAACCCACAGACGGGTTACGACCCGTATTGTCCGCCCACAGATTGCGGACCAGCATACAATTCTCGCCACCCATCGTCGTTCCAAAAGCATGGTTCCAGGTATCCAAAGACTCCGCAGAGATACAGTTCTGAATAGTGATATTCACCGTTCCCAACTTCTCCTCCTTCGAACCATCCATCGGATCATACATATGCCGGTACAACGACATATTCTCGTCCAGCCCCCAGCTCGTAGACACGTGGTCGAGTACGATATTCCCTACCGGATTGCCGCCCAGCGCATCATCACGACGCCCGACATTGGTCTCGCCACGACGGAACCGCATATACCGGATGATGACATCATGCGTATTGATCCAGAACGACTCACCCGCCACACAAACCCCGTCACCCGGTGCCGACTGCCCCTCGATGGTGACATACGGGGCCCGCACAATGATCGGACTGGTCAGATGTATGATACCCGCTACATTGAACACGATGATCCGCGCTCCACCCTGCTCACAGGCCCAACGCAACGTTCCCGGACCACTGTCCCCAAGAGATGTCACCACATAGACCCTGCCGCCATGGCCCCCATAGCTATGCGCACCACCACCCTCTGCCCCGGGAAAAGCCAGCAGCGAAGACTGAGGCAGGTCCGTCGGCCGCGCCGCCCACGGAATATACGGCTTCCCATGCCGCGCATCATTGTCCACGATCGGAAAAGCTACCTGCCAGGCAGAATCGCTCCGACGGTAAGTCTCCTTCAGCATAGCATCAGCGGAAGCCTTCACATCCGGGGGAATATCCGGATACTGTGCCATACCCGGTTGACAGATCGCCAGCGAGGCGGTAAGAGCAGTGACCAAAAAACGTTTCTTCTTCATGAGTATCTGTAATTTAAAAAAAATCCGCTACACATTGCCCGGCGCCCGCTCCCTACTTCAACGGATCGAACGGCCCCCCCCACGTATTATTCTGCTGCAGATTCACATTGTTCTGCAACGAGCTCAGCGGGATCCCAAAGAAATAGTCGGCGCTCTGCACAGCCAGATTATAAGTATCGGCCGTCTGAATGCTGATATTGAAATTGTTGATATAAACACTGTCCAGATTCGTATTGGCCGCCGCATCCCTCGAGGACACAAGATAGTCCGTATAGGACTTGTTGTCCTTCAGCGTAACGACCATCTTATTCCTCATCTTCCCATTGAGCGTGCTCTCCAACAGCTTGCGGCGACGCAGATCCCAGTAGCGCTTGCCTTCAAAGGCCAGCTCGATCCTCCGCTCGAATAAAATGGCACTGATCATCTGGTCATGGTTCATACCCGCAGCCAGACCGTAAAGACCATCAGTACCGGGGTCGATACCCGCCCGCTTGCGGATCGCGATGAGGTTCGCATAAGCCTCCTGCGCCTGCCCCAGATGACCGATCTCCGCCGCAGCCTCCGCCTGATTCAACAGGACCTCGGCATACCGCATCTCGATCCAGTCCGTACCCGCATTCTGCATAGAGGCAAGCGTATAAGAAGGATCCACTCCCTTGCGCAGATAGAACCCGGACGCACTGGCCGAACTTTCGGTGCTCGCCGTCTTCGTAGGACTGCTCTTGGTATTCGGATAAAAATAGGTCCAGAGACGATAGGTCGAATTCCCGTTGAGCCCCCAGTTGCAGCCGTTGTAAGCAATCGTCTCGTAAAACCTCGGGTCCCTGTTCTTATAAAAGGTCTTGAGGCTGTATGCATAGCCCGACGTTAATGTGTCCTTCCCATCCTTCATCGGGAAAGCAGCCGCCATCTCCCAGTCGGGAACATTGGAACCGCCCGACGTCGAAAGATATTTCGGCCGGCACGCAGCATCATAGCTCTCATTGTTCTGGTCATTGGAAACACTGGAAGTATTGTACTCGGTCACCCACACCGCCTCGGGATTCCGCGGAGTGCTGCCGCCGGCACTACCCTCCGTCGTCCACATCGTGTAATCCCATTTCTTATAAAGACCAAAACCATTGGCGGAAAGCGTCGTGACAGCCGCCGTGTTGGCGTCATATGCCGCCTGCCACCTGCTCTGGTCATTCGCAGGATTGAATTGCGGGCTGGCCCAGGTCAGCAACACCCGCCCCAGAAAGGCCTGCGCAGCGCCCGAAGTGATACGACCATAGTCGGCATTGTTGCCCCACCATACCGGCAGGTACGCAACAGCGCTGTCCAGGTCCTTCACGATCTGGTTGAAAGTCTCCGTCGTGGTATTCCTCGGCAGATTCGCAGCAGCCTTCGCATCCGCACCCACCGCCGGCAACGGCGTCAGCACCAGCGGCACACCACCATATAGCTTGACCAGCTCGAAATACCGGTAAGCACGCCAGAAGTAGGCCTGACCGTTAAAATGTTTCTTTACGCTCGCATCCAGCGTCCCGGCATTCATGTTCTGGATGAACATGTTGATGGTCCTTATCTTGAAATAGTTGCCGCTCGTGGCCTGCGTACCGATATCCGTCACAAGATCGTTGGTGACCGTCCCTTTCACATAGGCATTGTCCCCGGCCTGCTCGTCGCTGATCACAGCATAAGAGCTGCCCAGCGTACCACCCGAATTCCCAAACCATCCCGGCTGATTCTGGCTGTAGATATAGTCGATATCCAATTTGGCAACCGTCGAATCATTGAACACCTGGTCAGGCGTAAAGTTTCCCAGGTCCTGCTTATCCAGCACCTTGTTGCAACCAGAGCCGAGAACTGCCCCGATCGCCGCTATCATTATAATGGAAGAAGTCTTTTTCATGTTTTGCTTGATTTAAAATCCAACATTGATACCGGCCGTGATCGTCCTGAGCGTCGGATACGTATACAGCGACGTAGACATGTCCCGGTAGTGGTTAGGGAAAGGATTGATGAACTGCACCGGATTGGTCGCTACGACATACAGCCGCGTGCTGGAAATACCCACCTTCCTGGTCCAGCCCGTGGGCAAGCCATAGCTCAACGTAGCGTTGGTGATGTTGAACGTCGTACCCCTCACCAGCCAGAAATCCGTCGTCACCTTGTAATCGTTCACGAAATAAGGATTCGGATAATGTGCGCCTAAGTTCCCGGGCGTCCAGTGATCCTTCCAGTACACCGGACGGTTATCCGTTATCGAGTAACCCGAGGAAGCATTGTTGTTGCCGGGCACCTGGCCATCGATGGTCGTCCATCCACCCCAGGACGCTCCCATGATCACATTCAGGCTCAACGACCCGTAGTTCACGCTCCAGTTAAGACCCAGACTGTAGTGGTTGCTCGACTTCTTCGTCAGGTATTGCTGATCCTTGTTGTCGATAACCCCGTCTCCATTATAGTCCTCATAGTTGATCATACCCGGCTGAACAGGCGTGTTGAAGATCAGCACATTCTTCGTGCCTCCGGCCGCCTGCGCGCGCTGGTTGATGATCGCCGTAGCCTGATCCTGCGTACGGATAATGCCCAGGGACTTGTAGCCATATACCCCCATATCGCTCGACTTGCCCGTCAGATCAAGAGGGCCGCCCTTGTTGCCCGACGCCACATCGATGAGAATGTTCTTGTTGTCCGACCACGTAAAGAAGGGCGTAAAGCTATAGCTGAACTTCGGCCCGATATTGTCCCTCCAACCCGCGGAGATCTCATACCCGAACATATTCACGATGCTGAAGTTCTCCGTGGGCGCACCGGCGCCGATCGTCACAGGCACCGACGAGGTCAGCGTCGTCAGCAGATCGTAGCCATGGCTCCAGAAATAGTCGGCCGTTACATTCAGGTGATTATTGAGAAAACCTGCATCCAGGCCATAGTCCAGCTTCGTCACATGATCCCAGGTAACACCCACATTGGGGATGGCGATATTCGGCTTCACCCCGATGCTCCTCGCCCCCTCGTTGAATACAGCGCCCCCGCTGCTCCCCGTGCCAAGATTATAGTTCGCCTGATACTGGTAAGGCTTCGTATTGTCCGTACCCGTCAGGCCCGCAGAAGCCCTCACCTTCAGCTGGTTGATCCAGGGATAATGGTCCCGGATGAACGGCTCTTCCGACAGCACCCAGCCCACCGACGCAGCAGGGAAACCACCCCAGTTATGCCCGGGAGCAAACCGCGAGCTGCCATCCGCACGGTATACCAGCTGCACCAGATACTTGCCGGCATAGCTGTAGTTCAACCTCGAGATGAATGCCTCAAACCCGAACTGGCTGATCTGGCTCGACTGCGAAGACGACTGCGCACCCGTCGTAAAAGTCTGGTAAGGCAGCGCCCCATTCACCACACCGTCGGATTCAGCCGCAACCCCCTCGGAATTCTGTCCACGCTGCTCGTACAAAGCGATCGCGGAGATCGTATGCCGGCCAAATGTGCGCGTGTAGTTCAGACCGGCATCCATCTGGTAAGAGTTCGAGAACAACGGATTGAGGCGTACCCTGTCGCCGTTCTTTATCGGATAAGACTGCAGCAGCGTCCCGCCGGGAATATGATTGTTCTCCCCCTGCCCGCTATACTTGGCATACTGGAACGTAGTGCCGAACTGCTTCCCGTTCGCACTATTGATATTCTTGTTGATCGTGAACGTACCCGACAACCCCTTCACACCCGGTATCTCATAGGTGATCTTACCCAGGATATTCGTCGTCGTAGTGCTGGCGCTCGTGAAATTATTCGAATTTTGTACCGCGAAAAGATTCACGTTGTCATACCCACCCGTATTGCTGGCCCCGGTGATGACCGGCAAACCGTTGATATAATACTCCTGCCACGGCTGTACCGTCTCCAGCGAAGCTGCATCATTGTCCAGGCTCTCCGTAGTACTGTTCAGCTTATACCAGTAGCTCTTGCTGTTATAGATATCATCGCTCAGCGAAAGCATGACGTCCAGCCCCTTGGCCGGCTTGGCGTCTATCGTCGCCCGCAGCCCGTATTTGTAGGAATTAATGCCCTTGAAGTTCGAGGTCTGGTTGACAAAATCACCCCCGATAAAATACGTCAGCTTGTCCGTACCCCCGGAGAGATTCAACGCACCACGCTCCACATACGCATTCTGGAAGGCCTGCTTCAGATAATTGTGGCTATGGTTGGCAAAATAAGCCAGCTCATCCGGCGTATACCAGGCAGTATTGCGGGTGGTCGCAACCGTACCATCCGATTTATGCAGATACCCCGCCGTATCATAGTATTGATTCACCGGCACCCCAACCCCCGTAGAGATCGTCTGCTGATAGGCGGATGCCTGCGTATAGTCATTCAGCAAAGTTCCCAGCTGAAGACTGTTCAGCATTTTGGGCAGCTGCGTAGCATTCGACATACCGACCGAACCGGTGAAGTTCAACGCCGGCGCACCCGCATGCCCCCTCTTCGTACGAACGATAACAACACCGTTCGCGCCCTGTACACCATAAATAGCAGCCTCCGCATCCTTCAGCACCGAGACGCTCTCGACCTGCGTTACATCCAGCAGATCGAAATCGGCCTGCGTCCTGATCACGTCATCGATGATGAACAGCGGATTCGTTCCCTGCCCGCCATCCTTCGCAAACGCTACAGGATTCCGCACCGTCACCGTCGTTCCCTGCCCGGGACGCTGTACACCGCCGCTGACGCTCAGGCCGGGCACCGTGCCGCGCAACGCAGCCGTCATGCTCAACGCCGGAACGTCCTCGACTTTCTTCAGATCGATCGTAGCGACCGATCCGGTAAGCGAACTCCTTTTCTGTGAGCCATACCCGACAATGACCACATCATTCATAGACTTGTTGGAGAGCGTTAACCCTACCGTTATAATTTCGTTCGGAGGAGAAGAGACCTCTTTCTTTTCATAGCCGACATAAGAGAAGACCAGCGTAAGATTCCTCGACCGGTTGGCGACAGGAATGGAGAAAAAACCTTTCGCGTCGGTGACGGCCGCCTGGTTGGTTCCCTTGAGCGTTACAGTAACACCCTGTAAAGGCTCATTGGACTCCTGATTGACAACCGTTCCGGACACAGCCTTCTTAGCCAGCTGAGTGCTCTCAGGCAATTTCTGCGCCTGGCCAGGCATGACCCCACCCACATAAAGAGAGAGCAGTAACAAGCATTTTGTTAAATGTTTCATATAGCAACCAATTATTAAAGAATAAGCAATTAGTTCTTCTTCTGGTTATACCCCTGCGCAGAGAGATAGTTGTTGATCCGGCCCTTATACTTCCCGAACCATGCATGCTTCTCCTTCGAGCTGCCACCATCCATCGCATGTTCCCTCGCTTCCACAAGAGCATTCATAATATACGATTTCTGTGCATCCGTCAGAGCGGGATATTTCTCACAGTAGGCGTGATACGTCACCTCCACCACGCCATAGGTCATCCCATCTTTTACCTGGTCGATCTGCTGCGGGGTCAGCACCGTCCCCAGCTTCGCCAGATAGGCGCTGTGCTGCTTCGCCAGATTCGTATCCTTCCTCTGCGACATAGCGTTGAGGTCCCGATACTGATCGGCGACCATCGTACGAACCTGATAAAATTTTGAACTGTCGGGTAGACCCAGCTTGGCTACGATCTTTCCTGCTCGCTCCGTAACCATCCGGACATAGGCGGTGTCTTCGGTCTGGGCGACCACACGCTGACCCCCTGAAAAAATAAGAATGAGTATAATAGCGGACGCAAGCAAGCTTCTCTTCATATGTCTTAACCGTTTTGAAAAATGGCGGAAGTATCGGTAACTTTCGAACTAAAGGTACAGGCAGCCCCGACCGTAAACAATGTAAGGTTTAACTATAATGATGGAACATTTTACTATTTTTCGTACCTTTTAGGGAATCAAAACGATTTTTATGAACAGGCTAACCATTGCTTTGCTATCCTGCGCCCTCCTCTGCAGCGCCCGCTCCGCCATAGCCCAGACCGACGCCGAAATGAAAGCCATGATGGCTTATTCCACCCCGGGAGAGATCCACCAGATGATGGCCAGATCAGCCGGCACCTGGAAGACAGACATCACCATGTGGATGCAGCCCGGCGCCCCTCCCGTAACCTCAACAGGCGAGACAACCAATGAAATGATCCTGGGCGGCCGCTACCTCCAGTCAAAGAATAAAGGCACCTTCATGGGAACCCCCTTCGAAGGCATCGGCATGATGGGATACGACAACGCCAGGAAGATGTTCGTCGACTCCTGGATCGACAACATGGGCACCGGCATGATGTACCTCACCGGCACCTGGGACCCCAACACCAAAAGCATCAACCTCAACGGCTCCATGGTCGACCCAATGGCCGGCGGTGACGTAAAGGTCCGTGAAGTTTACAAAATGGTCGACGATAATACCCAAACAATGGAGATGTACTCCATCGCAAATGGACAGGAATTTAAAAATATGGAGATCAAATTCACCCGGAAATAACAAATTCACGCAGAAATAACAAATTTACCCGGAAACAACAAATTCCTCACCCGGGAATAACAAAATCCACCACAGCCGGCGCCAACCCCTTCCCCCTGACCCGGACAAGGACCCTGCCGGCTTTCTTCTTCCCCCTCACCACAATAAGACACATTCCGTTATAGGCGCGATGCGACCCACCCTTAAACGATTCCAGATCAGCCTGATATCCATTGTCCATCCCCGCTACCTCACCCGGACCATCCACGCTGACAACCAATTCATTCCCCGCATCCGGCACCAGCTGACCCGCGCTATCCACAACCCGCGCCGTGATAAAAGCCATCCCTTCCCCGCTCACCTCCCCATCCCCGATGAGTTTCCCATCCCTGCTCACCTTCCCCTCCCCGCCCACCTTCCCCTCCCCGCCCACCTTCCCTTCCCTGCCCACCTCCCTCTCTACGCTCAGCTCCACCCTCACCCCCTTCCCAGCCGTCCGGACCTGCCTTTCCAACACCACCTTCCCTCCCCGCCGCGACACCGCTTTCAACGTCCCCGGCTCCCATTTCACCCGCCAGCTGACATGCAGCTCATCCCCCGACTTCCGCCGAACCCCCAGGCTCCGCCCATTCAAAAATAACTCCACCTCGTCCGCCTGACTATAATACGCCCACACATCCACCTCCTGCCCCGGCTTCCAGTTCCAGTGCGGCAACAAATGCAGCACCGGCTTATCCGTCCACTCAGACTGATACATATAGTAAGCATCCTTTGGAAAACCCGCCAGATCAACGATCCCATAATACGAGCTCCGCGCAGGCCAGGGATAAGGAACCGGCTCGCCGATAAAATCCCATCCGCTCCAGACAAACAGCCCCGACACCCAGGGACACCGCTTCACAACCTTCCATGTCTGCTCGTGCGTCGACCCCCAGTACGCAAACACATTGTCATAGGCCGATACCGTAAAGTCAGGATTCCCCCCCACCAACGGCTGCCTGGCCGCAGACGGCCACTTCCGCAGACTATCCGCCGGCCCGTCATAATGCCCCCTCGTAGCCAGCGACGACCCCGTCTCGGAAGCAATAAATGGCTTCCCGGGATACTTCACCGGCACAGAATCATACTTGTCCTGGTTATAGTTGATCCCGACCAGATCGAGCGCACCGCTCTTATAGATAAAATTTTTGGACGTATCCGTCTCCGTCAGCGCGGAAGTCACCGGCCTCGTCGTATCCAGCCCACGCACCGCCGCGGCTAACATCCGCGCAATACCGATACCGCTGCTGTCGAACTGCTCACGGATCTCATTCCCGATGCTCCATAGGATCACCGAAGGATGATTCCGGTCCCTCCTTACCTGGTCCTCTATATCCCGTACACCCCACTCGGGGAAATCCAGCGAATAGTCATACTTGTTCTTTTTCTTCCTCCACATATCGAACGCCTCATCCATCACCATAAAACCCATCTCATCACACAGGTCCAACAGCTCCGGCGCCGGCGGATTGTGCGCCGTCCGGATCGCATTACACCCCATCTCCTTCAACACCCTCAGCTGCCGCCGCATCGCAGCGGCATTCACCGCCGCCCCCAGACAACCCAGGTCATGATGCATACACACCCCCTTTATCTTCATCGGCCGCCCATTCAGAAAGAACCCCTTCATCGCATCGAACCGGCAACTCCGTATACCAACCCTCATCTCCTCCCCATCTACCCTCAGTCTGTACAAATAGGGGCGTTCCGGCGACCACAATTTCGGCCGCAAGACCCGCAGCTCACCCACACCTTCCGCCACCCTCTTCCCCGCCGCATCATACAACCCCAGACGCCGCCCATCCACACCCGTAACACGCACCACCGCCTCACCGGAAGACAGCAGCCGCGTCGTAACCACCACCTTCCACGGATCCACACCCCCATCCTGCTCCACCCACACATGCCGGTATATCCCCGACCCCGAATACCACCTCGAATTAGGCTGCTTGCTGTTATCCACCCGCACCGCCACCACATTCTCCCCCGCGGTCAACCATTTCCCTATTTCATACCGGAAGGAGATATATCCATACGGCCGCTTCCCCAGATAATGCCCATTGATCCAAACAGTACTATTTCGATATACCCCATCAAACACTATCCATCCGTAATTCCCCGTAAATCGCTTCCTGTACCATCCCACACCCGCCGGCAACCCACCCTCCTGCTGACCCGTCGCATTGGCCGGATCAAACCTCCCCTCGATACTCCAGTCATGCGGAAGATCCAGTACCCTCCACCGCGAATCATCATACTCCGGCCGAAAAGCCAGCGAGTCATCCCCCAGCATAAACCTCCACCCCGCATCAAAATTCACCCGATGCGACTGCGCCCTGATCAACCCCGGCGCCACCAGCAAAACAACGATTAAAAAATGCTTCATGTCCACTATTTATAGCTCAATCCACTCTTCCCCATATCCTTCGACGTCGCGACAGCGATCCCCCTGTTGCCCTTCCTGTCCACCCCACAATAAAAATGATAGACCACCCCCTTGTACTTCACGACAAAAGACTTATGCGCAAACACCTCATCATACGGCTCCGAAGACTGTATCAGATCAGCCCCCGTCCAGTCCGTCCAGTGCACCAGGTCATACGAACAGGCCATACGGTTGAACGCACCACCCTTCCCCTGCCAGAACGCCCCGAAATAGAACATAACATAAAGATCGCCCATCTTCTGAATATACGGATCACCCGTAATACCCGTCAGATGATCCAGCACCGGATCGCGACCATACCGCTGCCAGTGCACCATATCATCGGACACGGCCATGCCTATCCGCTCAGCACCCCGGCGCTTATCCAGGCTGTCGCCGTTCGCATTATAATACTCGACAAACCGATGCCCCGTCAGCCTTCGCTTGTCCTCCAGAACCCAGCTCTTGTACATCGTATGATTATCCCACCACGAAACACCCGGATCCCTCGGACTCAGGATCGGCCTCCCCAGCCGCTGCCACTCATGCACCACACCCGGATCACCCGAAGTGAACGCCATCCCCTCCGATAAAACCCCGGCCTCATACCCCCGCGTATTCCCCCCAAAATAAGACATCCAGTACTTGCCATCATATTTTCGCAGCTTATAATCCCCTCCCCAGTCATAATCCTCCAGCGCCGCATACCCCGCCTTCTGATTTCCATCCCACTGCGCACTGTCGCCAAAACTCATTATCCGCCCCTGCGTCGTCCACTTCAAAAGATCAGGACTCTTCGCCAGCCACGTCTCATACCCCCTCCCATCGAAGAGGATATAGATCATATACCACGAGTCCCCCTTCCTGAATACCGACGGGCAATCCATCTTCTTCGAATGCTCCGGCGGCACCATTACCAGCCCATATTTATACGGCGTCTTCACCTGCTCGTATACGGCCTTCATTTTCTCCTCCGAAACAGCATTGCCCCGCACACTCCTGAAATGAAAGCTCCCTGAACCCACTTCGAACACCGCCGCACAACTGTCCCGGCGCACCAGCTTCACATCCGGCCGGCCCTCGACACTCCTCCACCCCTCCGTGATGACCGCATCCCCGGCAGCCGGCAGATACACCGTCGCCGTAGTATTTCCCGGCACCACCACACTCAGGTCAAAAACCCCGCCCGCCTTCTTCCAGTGCGAAGCAACCGGCCCATAAGGGCTGTGATAGTCCGCCTGCGCCCACTGCACATCCCCCACCGGCTCCGGCCGGATCACAATCCGGCGAAAAGCTATGCCGCTATCCGCCATCCTGAGCCCCGCCAAACCGGAATAGAACCACTCCATGATATGCCCCAGCATCAGGTGATTATTCGACACCGACGGATACGCCTGCCACGACTCCGTCAACGCCGTCGCACCCTTAGCCAGCTGATACCCATATCCGGGCACATCGCTGCGGCTATTCATGGCATATATAAGGTCGGCCCTTCCCTCCCCGTCCAGCACCTGCACCAGGTACCTGAACCCGATATCCCCGGCCGTCAACGCATTATTCCGCCGACGAAGATCCGCAACAATACCCGCCATCACCGAATCCCGGTATTGACCGGGAACCAATCCCATATACAACGCCATCGCACTGCCCGCCTGACTTCCCCCACCAAGCAGCCACGACAGGAATTTCCCGTTAAAAGCATCCCTCACCATCCCTCCCCGGACCTCAAAACCCTTCGCATCATCCTCCTTCCCCAACATCCTCGCCACCCGCGACACGATCGTAAGATCATAATAATAGATGGCAGTCGCCGTAACCCCCTTCGGCGTCATCTGCGACACCCCCGGCCGCTCCGGACCGATATCATACCAGTCCCCCAGCCCCTCCGAAAGAATATGATCCTTCGCCTGGCCATCCAGGTAGGCCAGATACTTCGTCATCATCGGATACGCCGCAGCCAGCGTCTCCGCATCCCCATACCACAAATAAAGATACCAGGGCACAAGGATACAGCTGCTCCCCCATTCCGGCGAATCCCTGAACGGCGCGCCGAAAACGGTAAATTCCGGGGCGATCTCCGGCACCAGCCCATCCCCCGTCTGCGCATCCATCATATCATAAACGATCTTCCGGTAAAGACCCGCGATATTATAGCCATACCGCATCGAGCTGCCCATCAGATGCGCCTCCTCCAGCCAGCCCAGCTTCTCCCGGTGCGGACAGTCGGTAAATACGCTGGCCAGATTGCTCCTGATCGCCCAGTCGATCAGCGTATCCGTCCGGTTGAATAGCTCATTCGAACACCTGAACCTCCCCGCCGCCTCCATCGAATTTCGTGTGTGCAACGCCGTTATTTCGATCACCTCGGCGTTAGCCTCCACCTGCAAATACCTGAACCCGTAATAGGTGAACCTGGGCTCCCAAACCTCCACCCCATCGCCTTTCAGCGTATACTCCCAGTAATACGGCCTTCCCGTCGCTTTCTGATTGACCGAATCACCGCTCACCAGCTCAGCCGGCGTGATCCTTACCACGCTCCCCCTCGGCCCCCGCACCTTTATCCGCACGATCCCCGACGCATTCTGACCCATATCATAAACATTCCCGCCCCGCTTCCTCCGGACCTTCAGTTCCTCCATCACCTTCAACGGCTCCGCCTCCTGCGCCTCGAGCACCGGCGGCCCCTTCACCACAACAGCGCCGCGCCACCCCTCCCCGGCCTCCAGCCGGGCATCATAGTCTTCCCCACCATAAATGCTCGAATACGTCACCGGCCCCGCCGCCGCCTTCCACGAACCATCGCTCACAATATCTTCCGTCGTCCCGTCCTGGTATTCCAGGATTATACGGGCGATCATCTTCGGATATCCATACGCCGCCAGCAGCTTGTGATACCGCTCGCGCGGAACATAATAAAAACCATTCCCCAATAGCACCCCAACCGCATTCTCCCCCGGCCGCAGATCATCCGTAATATCAAAGCCCACATACAACGCCTTCCTGGCATAATCGACCCAGCCGGGGTCGAGAAAATGATCCCCCACCTTCTTTCCGTTCAACTGCATCTCAAATTGCCCAAGCCCGCTCACAAAAGCCACGGCCCTCCGTAATGGAGCCCGCACCTCAAATTCCTTCCTGAACATAGGCAGCACATCCCTCCGCGGACCCGTCTTCCACTTCGAACCCGGCAGCATCACCAGGCTGTCCGGCATCTCTTCATACCCGATCCACTTCGCCCCCTTCCAGTTCTTCAAACCCATCGTAAAATATCCGATCCGGCTCCACTTCGAACTATCCCGCCTCACCGAGTCCCACACCATCACCCGCCAGCAATAGCGCTGACCATCAGCCTTACCCCCATACGGGATCCCGATAGAAATAGCCGAGCCCACTTTCTTCGAATCCCAAACCAATAAATTGTTTACAAGGTTCACACTATCGGTCGCCACCACGATCCGGTAAGCCGACTGGATCACTCCCCGCTGCGACGACAACAATTCCCAGCTCAGCCACGGATTCTCCCCGCGGAAAGTACACCGTAGACCCTGCAGCTTGATCTCCTGCGCACCAACGACAGTAGATACCAACAGGAAGATTAGAAATACCAGTCTGCGCATAAATAAAATTTAGCTTATTGAACCTGCAATTCATCAACGGTACACGCCGCACAAACAAACTTTACCACATACTTCCCCGCATTGATCATCGTCCCCGTCGACGTAGTAAAATAATTCCACTTCCCAGCAGCCGTCGCCGGCAACCTCACTTCCTCTTCTTTGATCAACGTCCCATCCTCCATCCTGATCCCGAACTTCCCGATAGCCGGCGCCGCTACTCTATACTTCACCGTTAGCGAATACATATCTCCAACCCCCACCGAAATAGTCCATACCGGATCGACGGCCCTATACTTCACAACCGGCTTCACATCATAAGCCGGCTCAATAGCCGTCACCGGCTTAACGATCACCGGCGCCACCGCCACTACCTCGGCTCCCGCCGGAAACCGCCGCCTTCCTTTCATCCCGCTGGTATCAAAGACATCGGCCGCCTCCCGCACCCTGAACCGGACACTATCCCCCCGTCGCCCCCTCACCCACTCGGCCCCATACAGCTCCGGCGCAAGACGGCTGAACTTCACCCCCTCCCCGTCATAGATCGAATCCCCCGTATCCAGCCAATACCGCGCATCCACCCCCTCTATCAATCCCGCCGCAGGCGGCCATGCCTTTACACCCGCGTCGCGGGAAGCCACCGCGATCGCAGCGATCACCGCCTGACCCGACTTCACCTCCGGGAAACTGATCACCAGCCTCCCCCCCTTTACCCGCACATTCACAACCTTCTTCAGCGCCCCGCAATACCCCGCCTCCTTCCATATATCCAGATCCTTCAAAACCGTATCCCCATTCACCGCCACGTCGAAAACCCGCCAGCCCGTACAATCCATTCCGCCACCCCTCCCAAGCCAGGGCTCCGCAAAATACAGCTCCACCCGGTAATCCCCATCCTGTACCGGGAAGGTATAGCCTAACTTCTCCAGCCCATACCTGAAATCGCGGAACAACGGCCAGTCCTCCGTCCCACGGATCGGCTCACACGGCGCCGTCCGCTGGCTCGCGAACATCGCCGGCATCCCGGGATAATCATCGGTCCACGACACAGACCCCCAGCCCCTCCCGTCATAATGCCTGTCGGCCATCCACCGCCCCCCGCGGCCGTCCGTATAGTCGCCTCCACCACAATTCACCCGGTACAGATAGTTATAGCCCGCCGCCGGCGCAGTGATCATACCGGCCCTCGTCAGATGCGGAGCCCGGGGCAGATGATGCAACACCACAATATCCTTCGCCACCGCCTTCCCCCTTACATATCCCACCGCGTATAATACATTGTACCTTATATCCACACCATCCCACTGAAAATGCGTCCCCACCCGCCCACGACGCCGGCGGCCAAACGAACGCCCTCCGATATCATTGAACAATTCCACCTCTTCACAATTGGAGTACACTTCGATCCCATCCTTCCTCCCCGGCTCAGTCCACCTATCCGGCCAGGTATGGGAGACGATATACACCATGGGCCCCTCGCCAAAATTACTTCTATACAGATAGTACAGGTCCGTGGGCTCCTCCCACGACGTCATCAATCCCTTATAATTCACCGGCCCGATACGATCCATCTCCCTGAATCCCTCCCCCGACTGCACCCTTCCCGGGTTATCATGCGAAGCATACAGCCAGGCAAAATGCCCCGCGACAGAATCCGCAACACTATCCGCCAGCCTTATCTTCTGCTCCATCAGGCGATCCAGCCTGTCCTCACTATTGGGAACATCCCCGTGCAGCCCGATCGTCCTCCATCCCCCATATTCCCCTACCAACACCTGCCGCTTCAGATCAGCCCCATAGGTAGCGGGGTTCCCGCCATAGGTCCCCGTCCAGTTCTGCGGCACGTCCCAGTCCGTACCCGTCCCCCCATTGCAGGTCGTCACCTTCCGCTGGTCGACACTCGTCGGGTCCAGCTCCCGGATGATCGCTACACATTCCCGCGCAAAATCCTCCGGCAGCTTGCTCTCGTTCTGCAAACCCCATAATATCACCGACGGACTGTTCCGTCTCTCCCTGATCCATTCACAAAGGCCGGTCTTGAAATTTTTTCTGAATTCCGGCGTATCATACCAGATATGCGCCGACAGCTGCGGCCACCAAAGTATCCCAAGACTATCCCAGTAGTGCTGATAGCGCAGGTTATGCGGCTGGTGCGCATCGCGGAAGGCATTAAAACCCGCCGCCCGTATCTGCCCAACCCGCGCCTTTATCTCCTCTTCCGAAAAAGCATGACTGGCCCCCATCCGGTGCTCGTACTCGGCAATCCCATTGATAAATACCGGTTTCCCGTTCAACAGCAGTCTGCTCCCGCTCCATTTCACCACCCGCAGCCCAAACTCGTTCTTCACCCGGTCAACCACCTTCCCCGCAACAACCAGCTCCGTCACCAGCGTATACAGATATGGATCATTCAACGACCACAGCCGAAGACCCCTACCCTCCATCTCCTGCTTCACCGGTCCTGTCCCGCCAGATACGGTACTGACTACCCTCACCGTCCCCCCACTTCTATCCTTCAACCTCGTCACCACTACCGCCCCGCGTCCCACGACCTCCGTCTCCACGTATACCCGCAGCGCCGTATCATTCCACACATGCACACCAAAAGGCGCCACCCTCGTCGCATTCGTCACCACCAGGTGCACAGGCCGGAATATCCCCATCGGCTGAGAACCTTCCGAGAACCCTCGATCATCCGAACACCCGCCACATACCCACGGCAGATCACGGATAAAAGCCGGATGATCGGCCCGCACCACAATAAGATTCTTCCCCGCACGCAAAACCCCGCTGACATCCAGCGTAAAGGTCGTCCTGCCCCCCGCATGCCTTCCCACCGGAACACCGTTCACCCACACCGTAGCATACGACCCTACCCCCTCAAAAAAAAGAAAATACCGCTTCCCCGGCTCCACTACGCCCACCTGCAGATTCCGCTGATACCACGCCACCCCATGCAAATTCCCATGCCGCAGCCTCCTGTATCCCCCATAGTCATCCCAGTTATGCGGCACAGCCACCGCCTTCCACTCCGCCGAATCCATTGACGTCTTCCACCCATCATCCAGCAAAATATCCCTCCTCACCGGCTGCGCCCCCGCTCCGGCAGCCCACAACAATAGCACCAGCAAACCCCACCTCATAATATAGCATTCAGTTGTCCGTCAAATCGATATCGCTTACCCTTCTCCGTTCGCACCGTGATCTCCTTTTCCCCATACTTGAAGACCCCCGCACCACCCGCCCTCGACAACACATCCACCCCCTGCAACACCCCCTGCGACCAGCGCATATCCAGCACAAAACCACCCCTCGCGCAGATACCCCTCACGGCACCGCTGGCCAGCGCCGCCGGCAAAGCCGGCAATAGCTCGATCACGCTGTCCTGGCTCTGCAGCAACAACTCGCTGATACCAGCCGCACCCCCAAAATTCCCGTCGATCTGAAAGGGCGGATGCGCATCGAAAAGATTCGGATAGACACCGCCCTTCTCCCCACCCTGTGTCCCCGACGCGTCCGAGAGCAGCTTGTCCACCAACCTCAACGCGTGATCCCCTTCCCTGAACCTCGCCCAGCAGTTGACCTTCCAGGCCAGCGACCAACCCGTCCCCTCATCTCCCCGGTAGACCAACGACTGCCTCGCCGCCTTCATCATTACCGGATCCTTCCAGGTAATATCCGTCCCGGGATACACCCCCCAGAGATGCGAGATATGCCGGTGCGTATCCGCCGTATCATCCTTGTCTTCCATCCACTCCTGCAGCTGCCCGAACCTGCCTATCCGATCCGGAGCGATCCGCGCGTATCTTTCCTTCAACAGATCGGAAAATTCCGGGTGCAGCCCCAACACACGCGTCGCACTGATACAGTTCTTAAAAAGGTCCCGGATGATCTGGTGATCCATCGTCGGCCCCGCCACCAGCCCCCCATGCTCGGGAGAGTTCGACGGCGTGCTGATCAACCACCCCGTCTTCGGATCCTTCACCATAAAATCGACAAAGAAGGAGGCCGCACCCTTCATCACCGGGTAATACGCCTTCAAAAAATCCATATCCTTCGTATAACAATAGTGATCCCAGATATGATGACAAAGCCAGGCCCCGCCCGTCACCCAAATGCCATGGTTCGACGCATTGATCGGCGCCGTAGCCCTCCAGATATCGGTGTTATGATGCAAGACCCAACCGCTGGCGTTATAATTTCGCTGCGCCGTCTGCTGCCCCGTAACCGAAAGATCACGCAGAAGCCCCCACAACGGCTGCGCACAGTCCGAAAGATTCAGCACCTCCACCGGCCAGTAGTTCATTTCCAGATTGATATTGGTCGTATACTTGCTCCCCCAGGGCGGAGACAGCAGCGGGTTCCACATCCCCTGCAGATTCGCCGGCATCGGCGAGGACGGACGCGAACAGCTGATCAGCAGATACCGCGCATACTGCATATACAGCGCCAGCATCCCCGGATCACCCTCCGGACTAAAATGCACGATCCGCTCATCCGTCGGCAAACCCGAAGAGCTGCCCAGCTCGATCGAAAATCGCTTATAATACCCGCCATATTCTTTCTCATGCGCGGACAGCATCTCCCTGTAACCCGACACCCTACCCAACACCTCCTTACACCTCGCCGCCGGATCTCCCGACACATCATGATAGTTGACAAAACTCGTCGCCGCCGCCAGATAAAATACCACGGCATCCGCCCCCTTCACCACGATCCTGTCCCCCACGACACGCACACGACCACCCTCCGTCTGCACCCGCAGCCAGCTCTCCCCCTTCAATACCCCGTTCCTGACCTTTACCGACAAAGCCAGCGTGCGATCATCGATCCGCCGGACCGACGCCCCCCGATGCACCGCCCCCAGCATCGCCTCCACATTCACACCCCCCTTCCGATCCGCCGTCAGCCGCGACACGATCACCTGCTGCGGCTCGCTCGCGAAATATTCTCTTTTATACCTCACCCCGCCGGCAGCATACTCCACCGACGCCACCGCCCGCGAAATATCCAACTGGCGACGATAATCCCTCACCCCCGCAGTATCCGAAAACCGGAGATACAGATCCCCGAAAGGCTGATAGTCCGCCTCATACTTCGGCAGCAACGGCGCATCCATATCCTGTATCTTGTACTTCCATTTCACCGGCAGCGCCGAGCCGCCAGCCTCGATCTTCTCACTCCCCTTATACCCGGTCAACCCTCCCTTATCGTCAAAATTTATCACCTGTATCGCGATCACATTCCCTGTCGGCTTCAGCAACGACCCCTTCACCGTGTAGCTGCGCTTCTTGCTGATCCCCTCATCCGAACCCACCAGGACCCCATTCACATAACTGTAGTCCATATCCCTTATCCGACCCAGGTGCAGCACCACATCCTTACCATCCCAACCCGCCGGCAGGTCAAAGCTTGCCCTGAACCACACCGCCCCATCCAATCCCTGCAGCCCCGCAGCCTCCCACCCATCCGGCGTGGGGATACTCATCTCTTTCCAATCCCGGTCATCCAGCCCCGGCGCCGCCCAGGCCGTATCCCGCCGAACCTTCCCCAACCACGCCGCCTTTGCCGCAGCATACGCAGCAACATCCGGGTCCTTCAACCCCATAAAATGCTCCTCCCCAAGACGCTCGGCATCCGCCTGCTTACCCTCGGCCAGCAGCTGTCTTATCTGCCCCAGATACCGGTACGCATCCGGACGCGCAAATGCCCGCGGCCTACCGCTCCATAACGTAGACTCATTGAATTGCAAATGCTCCTCACCCACACCCCCGTAGATCATCGCACCGATCCGGCCATTCCCGATCGGCAACGCCTCCGTCCACTTGCCGGCCGGCTGTCTGTACCAGAGCAAACTATCCTGGGACCATCCCATGAGACCCAATCCCGATAAAACAACGGTATAGAATATCTTCTTCATATATGGTTATTCGAACAACCAATCTAAGTCCTTTTTCCCGGCGGCATTTAGCCCCGCATCATAAGTCCTTACCTGCGTCATCGGCCGGGCAAAACCCAGCACAAGACAAAGCCCCTTCCCCAGCTCGAGCCGATGCCTGCCCGCCTTGAACGACCAGGCGTGCACATTCACGGAAGGCATCCCGTCCATCTCCACCGCATTGGCGATACGCGGCTCGGCCTGACCAAAATCATTGGCGCTCGCGTCGGTCTCCAGCTGCGGCGGCTGCAGATAATCCGAACCCTTCTTGTTAAAGAACCCGATCAGCAGATCGACAGGCTCGTTGCACTCGAACGCTACCACCGTCCCCTTTTCCCGCTGACCGGCCACCGACTCCCTGATCCCCTTCAAACCCCTCAGCGGCGAAGCCACGGCCCGTATCATCAACCCACTGTCACTAAAAGGCCTGGCCGCACTATCCACGACAAAATCTCCCTTCACAACCCCGGCCGGCCGGTAAGCTTCCATAACACTCCCCCCGGAACTCCCCAGCGACGCCAGGTGCGATCGCAGCTGCTTCACCTCCTTCTCATACACCGGCAGCAGCTCGTCCCACCGGATAAACTTCCCGTTTGCACCCCTGATCGGTATCTTCCGCTGCGCAGTCTGCATGCTGTTCGCATACCGGTACGCCGGCCCCGCCACCCGCGTCAGCTCCCTGAACGCAGCCACGCTCTCCTCCAACAGCCCCAGCGCCTTCACCAGATCACCCCTGTCATTCGAATACTTATAACGCAATACCGCAAGCGCCGCCTCGGCCTTCGCCGCATAACAGTCCGCCAGCGCCTTATAACAATACATGTCATTCTTCAACCGCGCAAACTCCGCGACATCCCTTCCTGCCTTCACAGTTTCGATCGCCTCCACCGCCTTCCTTCCCTCCTCTCTTACTTCCCTCGCCACCTCCACCGGCGTCTCCCCCTCGTGCGGCAAACCCTTCCACTCCCGCTCCGCATACTGACTCAACATCTCCCCCGGAGGTCCCTCCGACTCATACAACAAACTAAACAACCCATACCGCTCCGGGTCGATCAGCTGCGTCATCAGCATCCCCAGCGTCAGCGTCTGCCGGTTGCCATCCGTTATACCATAGCGCCGCAATAGCTTCGGCGCTGTCTCACCCGACTGCTCATACTCCGACAGTATCAACGCCCCACCCGAGGCATCACAGCCATACCG
>JAFDYE010000750.1 GCA_018267585.1 Bacteroidota bacterium | reverse complement strand
GTAGTCGACCGCGGAATACCGGGAGGAAACATCCCTGACCTGGCTGCCCAGTGTCTTCCAGACGACCCCGCCCCAGCCGGCCTCGAAGGCCCGGAGCACGTTGATCTTTTTATCGGTAGGAGGTGCGCTCGCCAGCCAGAAGGGGTTGGGGGAGCGGATGCCGAGGAAATCGGTACTCAGGTCAGCCATGATAAGATGATTTAGCTGTTGATCAATTGCAATATCGCAGAAGCCGTCTCTTTCCCCGCCTGTACCGCGTCGACGACCTCTTTTCCTCCATTGACGCAGTCGCCGCCGGCAAAGACATACGCGAGTCCCGTGCTGCCGCCTTCTCCGACGACGATCCTGCCTTTGTTGTTGCCGAGCCCCGAGCCGGCGACGAGGTCCGTATACGGCGTCTGTCCCGCGGCCTTGATGACCATGTCCACCTCGAGCGTGATGGTCTCCCCGGTGTCGACCGGACTTCTCCGGCCGCTGGCATCGGGCTCGCCGGGAAGCATAACGGAACATACCAGGCCGGTGACACCCGATTCGTCCCCGAGCACGCGCTGGGGCGCCGCCAGCCAGACGATCCTGCAGCCGTCGAGTAGGGCAATGTCCAGCTCGGCCCGTGTACAAGGCATCTCGTCCTGCGTTCTTCGATAGACGATCGTGACCTCCCCGGCGCCCAACCTCTTCGCCTGGGTCGCCGCGTCGATGGCGGTCATGCCCATGCCGATGACGGCCACCTTGTCACCCACAGGCACCTCCGGATAACCCTTGCTCCTGATATCGTAGATGAATTTTATGGCGTCGACGACGCCGGAAAGCTCCTCGCCCGGAATATCCAGCCGCCGGGCCACACCCACGCCGAAGGCGATATAGACCGCGTCATACTCCTGCTGCAGACCGGTCAGCGTAAGGTTGCGCCCCAGCTCTTGTCCATAACGCAGCTCGATGCCCCCGATCGAGAGGATATATCGCAGCTCTTCCTCGCAGAACTCCGGCGTGATCTTGTAGGCGGCGATGCCGTAGGTCATGAGCCCGCCGCCTTTCTCTTCCTTTTCGAAGATATGCACGTCCACGCCTGCCCGCGCCAGCACATGGGCGCAGCTCAGCCCGGAAGGCCCCGCGCCGACGACGGCCACCTTTTTCCCCACAGGCTCCGCCCGGCGGAACAGCTGCCATCCCTGCCGGATCGCGGGCTCCGTCGAATAGCGCTGCAGCCGGGCTATCGGAATGGGCTCTTCTTCCAGTAAATTATATACGCAGGCGCCTTCGCATAGTTTCTCCACCGGGCAGACTCTGGAACAGCCGCCGCCCATGATATTAGATAAAAAGATCGTCTGCGCTGAGCCCCTGATGTTATCGGTGGTTATCTGCTTAATAAATTTAGGTATATCGATGCCCGTCGGGCAGCTTTTGGTGCAGGGAGCGTCATAGCAGTACAGGCAGCGGCTTGCATCGACGAGGGCTGCGTCCCTGCTTTCGAAGGGAGGATGAATATCGCTGAAGTTGCGGTCGTATTCCTGTGTGGTAAGTCGGTTGTCGCGGATTGACATAGTCAGGAGATTTATAATTCTGTCAGTCTGCCATAGGTCTCGGGCCGGCGGTCACGGTAGAACTGCCAGACGCTGCGTACCTCGTCGATCTTGTCGAGGTCGAAATCGGCGATCAGCAGCTCGTCCTTGCTGTCAGAAGCCTGCGCGAAGATCTGCCCGCGCGGGTCGACAAAATAGCTGCTTCCATAGAACCGGCCCAGGTTCCAGGGCTTTTCTTCGCCGACGCGGTTGATACAGCCCATATAATAGCCGTTGGCTGCGGCGTGTGCAGGCTGCTCCAGCTGCCAGAGATACTGGGACAGGCCCGCTACCGTCGCAGACGGGTTGAAGACGATCTCAGCCCCGTTGAGTCCCAGACATCGGGCCCCATCCGGGAAGTGCCGGTCATAACAGATATAGACGCCGATCCTCGCATAGCGGGTCTGAAACACGGGGTAGCCTAAATTGCCCGGCTTGAAAAAGAATTTCTCCCAGAACCCGGAGGTGTGCGGGATATGGTTCTTCCTGTATTTGCCCAGCAGCGTTCCGTCGGCGTCGATGACGGCTGCGGTATTATACAGGACGCCCGGCTGCTCTTTCTCATAGATCGGAACGATCATGACCATGCTGTATTTTTTTGCGTATTCGGTCATGCGTTCTATCGTCGGTCCGGGTATGTTCTCTGCGGAGGCGTACCAGGCGCTGTTCTGTCCCGGGCAGAAATAGGGGGTATTGAATATCTCCTGCAGACAAAGGATCTGCACCCCTTTTTGTCCCGCCTCCTCGATCAGGGGAATATGTTTTTGTACCATGGCTTCCTTGATCTCGTCGATGGTACCTTCACCTTCCGTACGGGGAAGGCTCATCTGGATGAGTCCTGATCTGATGATCCTGGGCATTGCTGTTTGTTTTGATTAGATAAAATTTCCCACCTTCCCGCGGCGGATGAACTGGCCATATCCCTTTCCGACAAGGCACTCGTCCTTTTCGATCGCGACCTTCCCGCGAAGCAATACCGTGTGCACCTTGCCCGTCAGCTCCCAGCCCTCGTAGGCGGAATAGTCGACGTTCATATGATGCGTGGCGGCGGACAGGGTATGCCGCTCATTGGGATCGAATATCAGGATGTCGGCGTCACTGCCGGGTGCGATCGTGCCCTTCCTCGGAAACATACCGAATATCTTCGCCGGGTTGGTGCAGGCGACCTCGACGTATTTGTTGAGGCTGATCCTTCCTTTGTGAACGCCCTCGTTATAGAGCAGTTCCATCCGGTTCTCGATAGCCGGGTGGCCATTGGGTATCCTGGAGAAATCGGTTTCGCCCATCAGTTTTTGCTTCCACATAAAGGGGCAGTGGTCGGTGGCGACGACGTTGATCAGGCCCTGGTTGATACCCGCCCAGAGGGTCTCGCGGTCCTTCTTCTGCCGCAAAGGCGGGCTCATGACCCATTTAGCCCCTTCGAAATCGCGTTCGTACAAATTGGCATCGAGCAGCAGGTACTGGATACAGGTCTCGACAAAGATCTTCTGGTTCCGGCGGGTGGCGTTACGCACCGCATTGAGCGCTCCTTCACAGGTCATGTGTACGATATAGCCGGGACAGCCCGTGTAGTTGGAGATATCGGCGAACCGGCCCGAAGCCTCGGCCTCGGTGACCTCGGGTTGGGAAAGGTAGTGGTATAGGGGTGATAGCTTGCCCTCGGCCCGGTGCTTGGCGATGAGATAGTCGATCATGTCCCCGTTGGTGGCGTGTACGGTGACGAGCCCGCCGTGGCGGCGCACCTCCTGCATAAGGGCGGTCATCTGGCGGTCGTCGATCATGAGCGCGCCCTTATAGGCCATAAACGTTTTGAAGGAGCTGATGCCTTCCTCTTCGACCATCTGGCGAATCTCCTTCTGTGTAGCGTCGTTATAGTCTGTGACGGCCATGTGAAAACTATAGTCGCCGACGGCGGTGCCCGTGGCTCGTCCCTGCCATTCGGTGAGGGCTTCCCTTAGCGAGTGTCCCTGCTTTTGCAGAACGAAGTCGATGACGGTCGTAGTGCCGCCGAACAGCGCGGCGCGGGTGCCCGTCTCGTGCGTGTCGCTGGAGAAGGTGCCCATGAAGGGCATGTCGAGGTGGACGTGCGGGTCGACGCCACCTGGCATTACGAGCAATCCCTGCGCATCGATGATGCGGTCCGCGCCGGCGTCGAGTCCCTTGCCGATCGCCGTGACGGTCTCGCCCTGGATAAGGACGTCACCCTGGTAGTCATCCGTCGCGGTGATGATTCTTCCGTTTTTAATCAACAGAGACATAGTTGACCTCCTCTTTTGGTTGATGAGCGGCGCGCAGCAGCATGAACAGACAGTAGCAGCAGCCGGCGACAAAAAATCCGGTAAACCAGGCATAGTTATACAGACCCGTGAGCCAGTGAGGAAAGACCGTCGCATTTAAAAGCCCCACCGTAACCAGGAAGCCGGGAATGCTGGGCAGCACGCCCAGCACCAGGCTGACCAGCGCGCCGCGGTTAAATCCTCGCGTATAAGTATATGCGCCCTTCGCGCGGTACAGGTCTTCGACGGACAACTGTTGCCTGCGGACAAAATAATAGTCGGCGATCAGGATGCCGCCAACCGGACCGAGCAGGCTGGAATAGCCGACCAGCCAGGTGAAGATATAGCCGCCGGGATCGGCCACCAGCTTCCAGGGAAGGATGAGTATCCCGATGACGCCGGTGATCAGTCCGCCGGTCCGAAAGTTGATACGCGCCGGGGCCAGGTTTGCAAAATCGTTGGCCGGACTTACGATATTGGCGGCTATATTGGTGGCGAGCGTAGAGACTGCGACGGCCAGCATAGCCACGCTGACGAGCAATTTGCTTTCGAACCTTCCGGCCAGCACGACGGGATCCCAGATGGTCGTGCCGTAGATGATGGTGGTGGCGGAGGTGACGACTACGCCGATAAAGGCGAATAAGGTCATAGAAGGCGGAAGGCCGATGGCCTGACCTTTTACCTGCGCCCGCTGGCTGACGGCGTAGCGGGTAAAGTCGGGGATGTTCAGCGAGAGGGTGGCCCAAAAGCCGACCATGCCCGTCAGACCGGGGATAAAGAAGGCCCAGCCATCAGCTGTTGAGGCAAATCGCGAAGGCATCTTCAGTATCGTCGCCAAACCGCCGGGAACACTCGTGATCGCCCAGGCCAGCAGGGCCAGCGCCGCCAGCGGCAGAAAGAAGGCCTTGAATACGAGCAGCCTCCTGATGCTGTCGACACCCAGCCAGACCACCCCCATATTGATCAGCCAGAAGACAATGAAAAAAAGCGCCGGACTGTCGAGGAATGGCAGCCAGGGCCGCACCATCTGATTTAGCGCGGACCCGCCGATCCAGGTCTGGATACCAAACCAGCCGCAGGCTACGACGGCGCGCAGCAGGGCAGGGACGTTGGCGCCACGCACGCCAAAGCTGGCCCGGGCATAAACAGGAAATGGAATACCATATTTGGCACCCGCACGACCGTTCAATATCATCGGAACGAGGACGATCGTGTTGCCAAGGAAGATCGTCAGAATAGCCTGCCACCAGCTCATGCCGCCGCCGATGAGCGAGCTGGCGAGCATATAGGTCGGGATGCAAAGGCTCATGCTGATCCATAGCGCTGCGTAGTTCCAGGTGGACCAGGTGCGTTTGCCGGCCGGGACGGGTGCGAGGTCTTCGCTATAGAGCGAGCTGTCAGGCATAGGCGATGGTTTAATTGGTGTGCGTATCCGCTATCGTCAGCGCCTCGCTGATGATAGCGAGACCTTCGTCGATCTGTTCGCGCGTAATGCTGAGCGGCGGTGCGATAAAAACATAGTTCCAGCGTACAAAGGCATAGAGGCCCAGCTGTTTAAGCCTCGCGCCCACCTGGCTCATGACGGTCATCTGTTCGGCAGTCGCATTGTAGGGCGCCATGGGCTCCTTTGTATCGCGGTTCTTTACCAGCTCGATACAACCGAGCAGTCCCGTATTCCGGAAATCACCGATGCTCGGGTGCTTTTGTTTTAACAGCTCCACCTGCTGATCCACATACCGGCCCATCTCCGCCGCGTTCCCGATAAGGTGTTCGTCTTCGTATATCTTCAGGACCTCGAGTCCCGCAGCACAGGCCACGGGATGCGCCGAGTACGTAAGCCCGAGGTAGAGCATCCGGTCGTTGAAGTGTTCGGCGATCTTGTCGGTGACGATGAGAGCGCCGAGCGGAATATAGCCCGCGGTGATGCCTTTGGCTGTGGCGATCATATCGGGAACCACACCGTGCAATTCCGAGGCGAACCATTTGCCCGTCCGGCCAAAGCCGCTCATCACCTCGTCCGCGATCAGCAGGATACCATGTCTGTCGCAGAGGGCGCGTATCTTTTGCAGATAGTCCGGCGGATATTTGATGCAGCCGGAAGTACCGCTCTCGCCCTCCATCAGGATAGCGGCAATGTTCAGGGGGCCTTCAAAATCAATGACGCGCTCGATATGCTGGACGCACTCCAGGTGACAGGATTCGATCTTTTTGTCCCAGGGGCAGCGATAGCAGTAGGGGTCTTCGACGTGTATGATATTGGGCGCCTGCTGGGAGTCGGCGGCTAATTTCCGCGGGTCTCCGCCAGCCGTCATCGAACCATAAGAAGCGCCATGGAAGGCGCGGTAACGGGCGATGATCTTGTGGCGCCCGGTATACAGACGAGCCAGCTTGATGGCGTTCTCGATCGAGGTCGCGCCGTCCGTCGTGAAAAGGGTCTTCTGCAGATTGCCCGGCGTGATCTCCGCCAGCTTCTTCCCCAGCTCGCCCCTGACCCTTGTCACGCAGCTCGGAGTGACATAGCTGACCTCCTGCATCTGCCGGTAGACGGCCTCGGCAACGCGGGGATTGCCGTGGCCGATATTGACGTTCATCAGCCCGGAGGAAAAATCGAGATATCGCCGGCCATCATAATCATAGAGATACACGCCTTCAGCGCGCTGGACGGCGATGGGATTGATGCCTTTCTGCTTGCTCCAGGAGAATAGCGTATAGTCCAGGTTATCCCGGATGATCTCCTGTGTCTCCGGGAGGGTTGAAGTCACCGACATATAGATCAGTTTAATGATGTTTAGCTCATCCAATTGACGCCGGCCTCGGCATTCCACTTGACCGTGCTCTTCTTCAGCCGGGTCCAGAACTCGATAGAGCTCTTCCCGGTAATATCGCCGACCCCGAACCGGCTTTCGTTCCAGCCGCCGAAGGAGAACGGTTCCCGCGGTACAGGCACGCCGACATTGACGCCGACCATGCCGGCGCTCGCACGTTCGATGACCTGACGCGCCATACCACCGTTGCGGGTGTAGACGGAGGCCGCATTGCCATATGGATTGGCGTTCTCTATCGCCAGGGCCTCGTCGAGCGTCGCAACGCGCATGATGCTGATGACGGGTCCGAAGATCTCTTCCCGTGCGACTGCCATATCCGGGGTTACATGATCGATGACCGTCGGTCCCACGTAGGTGCCGTTCTCTTTGCCGGCAACGACATATCCGCGTCCGTCGACCAGGACCTTTGCGCCCTGCTGCTCGGCCTGGGTGATGTAGGTTTCGATGCGTTCTTTGGCCTCGCGATTGATAACGGCCCCCAGATTCTTCCCCGGCACGACCCGGCGCGCCTCTTCACAGATGCGTTCGATGATGGCGTCCGTAGGGCCGACGGCCAGCATGGCTGACGCCGCCATACAGCGCTGACCGGCGCAGCCGCTCATCGAGACGACCACGTCGCGGGCGGTCATTTCCGGCTGGGCGTCGGGCAGCACGAGCAGATGGTTCTTGGCGCCGCCGAGGGCCAGACATCGTTTGAGGTGCTGGGTGGCGCGCTGATACACCATTTTCGCGACCCTTGTCGAGCCGACAAAGGATACGGCGTCGATGCCGGGATGATCGCAGATGGCGTTCACGATCTCGCTCTCGCCATTGACGATATTGAAGACCCCGTCGGGAAGCCCTGCCTCTTTGAGGAGCAGCGCCAGGCGGCCACAGCTGAGGGGAACTTTCTCTGAAGGTTTGATGATCATACAATTGCCCAGCGCCAGTGCATTGGGGGTCGTCCAGTTGGGCACCATGGCCGGGAAGTTAAAGGGGACGATCGAAGCCACCACGCCGAGCGGAACCCTCTCCGTACGGCATTCCACGCCTCTGCTGACTTCGAGCACCTCGCCGGCGATCAGCTGCGGCAGGGAGGTGGCGAACTCGGTCAGCTCGATGCATTTCTCGACCTCTGCCAGCGCTTCTTCCCGCGTCTTTCCATTCTCTTCGCTGACGAGTGCGGTCAGCTCTTCCTTATCCCGCTCGAGCAGATATTTATACCGGAAAAAGACCTGTACCCTTTCCTTTACGGGCGTGCGGCTCCAGCCTGGAAAGGCGGCGCGGGCGGCCGCGACGGCTGCGTCCAGGTCGGCAGGGGTGGAACAGGGCATGTCGGCCAACGGCGTGCCGTCCAGCGGGGAGACGACGGAGAGGTGACGGGCTGCGCTGCTGACGGTAAAAGCGCCGTTGATAAAATTCTTCAGGCGTCCGTATTTAGCAGGCGAGGAGACGAGGGAGGACATATGCATTGGCTTATGATATACAATATACCGAAAAAATGCATATCGTCGTGCTGCCTCCTATGGTTTAACCCTTAGTAACCACCAATACCTGGAAGGTTCCCGGTATCTGTTTGGGCCGCTCGCCGGCGGCAGCTTTTTCCGTATCGGCAGCCGGCAGGTATACAGCATGTGTTTTTGGGTCCACCGCAAGCGTTCGGGCGCTTCGTTTGGTCGGGACGTCGGCCATCGGCTTAAAGGAAGTAGCGGATTCTTCCTTGATCACCGAGAGCTTTCCTTCGCCACACGAGGCAAAAACGAGCTTCAGCCCCTCGTCGAAACCTACGCCGTCGCAGCCATCGCCGATAGGCTGTTTGGTTACAATAGCTCCCGTGCCAGCATCCAGTACGACCAGTTGCTTGTCACAACCCGCGAACAGACGATGGGTGGAGTTGTCGATGGCCAGACCGGTGGGGCCTTCAGCATCCAGCGGCCAGCTGGCGACGACCGTTGCCGAACGCATATCCACAACCGTTATTTTGTTCTTGTCCTCTATATTGATATAGATCTTACCCTTCCCGTCGGAGACGGCCGTCTCCGGCTTTCCGTCGAGGGGAATGGTGGCGGTCACGGCGCCTGTAGCAGCATCGATGACCGACAGGTCATGGCTCCTGCCGTTGCAGGTCACGATCGTTTTTGAAAAGGGTTCGTACAGGATGGCGTCCGGATTCTGCCCGGCGGCTGGCGGCTGCTGCCCCGCAGCGGTTTTCAGGTTAACAACGGTAACTGTATTCGCCCTGCCGTTGCTCGTGTATCCCTTGCCGAGCGCCGGCGCAAAGGCGATCCCGTGCACTCCCGTCGTATTCGGGATCACGCCAACGGAGTCGCCGGTCCGCTGGTCGAGGATATTGACCTGCGTGCCGTGGGAGACATAGATCTTTTGGTCAGGGCCGACGGCGATATAGTCCCAGCCGCCGGGGCTGCCGATCTTGAATGTTCTGGAGACGCGGAAGTCCTGGGCGGTGGCGGTCTGCAGGGCGAAACAGAGCAGTGCAATGCAGATATTCCGTATTTGCATGTTATGATTGTTTGGATCAAGGTAGCAACGGATTCTGAGAATATTCTGGATTCGCCGCCGCAAAGCGTGGCCTGGCCCTGCTTAGCTAACCCTTCTGCCCTGCAGCAGCATATCCACCGCCTGATCCAGGTTCCCCGCACGGGTGATCTCGCCGGCATTGACAAAGAATATCTCGTCGGCGTTCTCGATGGTGTTGAGGCGGTGCGCGATGATCACGCGGGTGGTGGTCTCCGGCAGGCGCCGGAGGATCTCTTCCAGCAGCTTTTCTGTCACGGTGTCGATGTTCGCGGTAGCCTCGTCGAGGATGAGCAGCTCGGGGTTGCGGAGCACGGCCCGGATAAAGGCGATCAGCTGCCGCTGGCCGAGACTGATGCCATCTCCCGCCGAGACGATCCCGGTGGCCAGTCCTTCGTCAAAACGGCTCAAAAGCATCTCTAATCCCGACTCGCGCAGCGCGGCAGTCAGCTGCTCGTCTGAATAGTCCTTGTATTGATCGTTGCCGTAGAGAATATTATCCTTCACTGTCCCCGTAAACAAAAAGGGTTCCTGCAAAATAAACCCGATCTTCTTTGTCCTTTCCGCGGGGGTATAGGTGCGGATATCGCGTCCGTCCAGCAGGACAGCGCCTTCGGTCGGATCATAGAGCCGCGCGATCAGCGACGCCGTGGTGGTCTTGCCGCCGCCGGTGGGGCCTACGAGGGCATAGGTCTTGCCCCGTTGCATGCTGAAACTATTGTGGCGCAGCACGTCCTTGCCCCCCGGGTAACGGAAGGAGACGTTGCGGAACTCGAGGAGTGTGGGGGCCGGTGACATATGACCGGAGCCGTCCACCGTCGCGAGGCCGGGGGTCGGTGAGGAGGATGGGGCGGTGGTTTCGAGGGGTAAGGTGGTGAGGTCGGATTCGAGCGAGAGGATGCGGGATATCCGGTCCCAGCTGGCAATGGCGAGCTGGAAATTGGCCCAGAGAGCGGCCATCTGTTTGAGCGGGTCATAGAAATAATTGACCAGCATAAAATAGGTGATCAGGAATCCGGCCGTGAACTGTCCGATGGTGATCAGGTAGACGCCATAGACCAGCACGACCAGCGCGCCCATGCTCGCGAAAAGGCCGAAAACGGGTGTATACACATTGTTCGCGATGCCCGCGCCGACGGACGCGGTATAGTTGTTGTTATTGGCCTCGGCAAAACGCTGACGGAAATAGTCGCGGCGGTTGAAGGCCAGCACCACCTTGAAATTGCCCAGGCTCTCCTGGATCTCGGCGCTCATCATCCCCGTACTCTTCAGGCTGGCGGCGTTCTTCCTCTTCACCCAGGGCGAGACGAACTTTGCGAATATCCACATCAGCGCCGCGGGAACTAGCGCCGCCAGGCCCAATCGCCAGTTGAGAATGACCAGGAACACGCCGGCCCCGGCGATGATAAAGAGGCTGCTGACGAACTGCATCAGCGACTGGGAGAAGAACTGGTTGATCTTGTCCGTGTCGTTGTTGACCCGGGAGATCAGATCACCCGCCTTGTTCTGGGAAAAGAAGGCCACCGGCAGCTCTTGCAGCTTTTTGAAGATCGCATTGCGCAGGGAGTACAGAAGGTGCTGGCCAAAGCCCCCCATCAAAATGGTCCGGAGGTAGACGGCCAGGAGATTGAGGGCATAGATCAGCAGCAGCCAGCCGCAGCTGCGCAGCACCATGGAGAAGTCCTGGTGGTTCTTATCGAGGATATAGCGGTTAATGGTCTCACCGACGATAAAAGGCGCTACCATGGTCAGCACCGCATACAGGATCATAAAGACCAGCGCAAGCAGCAGCCGCCCCTTTTGTTCCGGCAGCAGGCCGATCAATTTCCGCAGAGCGGGCCAGATCGCGGTCTTCTTTTCCTGGCCGGTGACGATATTAAGATTGTAGTTCGTGTTGCTCATAGTGGCTTGTGCTTCTTTGTGATTGATAGATCTGTACGTATTCCGGGCAGGTCGCCATCAGGTGGTCGTGCGTTCCGGCCGCGATCATCTCGCCTTCCATCAGCAGGACTATTTGTTCGTAGTCTTCGATGGCGGCGATCTTTTGTGTAACAGACAGCAGGGTGATGCCCGGATAATTCTGCCGGACATTGGCGAGTATCTTCTGTTCGGTCTGCGTATCCACACGGGCGGTAAAATCGTCCAGCAGCAATATCCGCGGCTGGATGGCCAGGGCACGGGCCAGCATGATCCGCTGTTTCTGCCCGCCCGAAAGACTAGTGCCTCTTTCCGAGACGACGGTGTCGAGACCATCGGGCAAAGAGTCGATAAAGTCCTTCAATTCGGCGGTCTCGATCGCGAGGGCCAGCGCCTCGTCGGTGACGATATCACTGAAGGCAATATTTTCCCGGATGCTCATATTGAAGATAATGCTGTCCTGGAAAACAAAACCGACCTGGCCATGGAACGCCTCCTTCTTATAGCTGGCCAGCGGCTGTCCGTCGAATTCGATGGAGCCGGATCCCGGCTGGTTGAGCCCGGTCAATAAATACAACAGCTGGGTCTTGCCCGCTGCGGTAGGACCGATAACCGCCGTCTTGGAGCCCGCGCGTACCCCGAACGAGATATCGCTGAGCACTTTCTTCTCTCCATAGACAAGCGTCACGTCCTTCAGTTCGATATTCCCCTCCAGCCCGCGGGTCAGCGTGCCCTCGTCAATAGGATCCGGCGCATTGAGCACGCCCGAGATGCGCATATAGGAGGCCGAAGCCTGCGCGATCAGGTTGCTCATAAAGCCGATGACCAGTATCGGGAAGATCAGCTGCGAGAGGTAGTTGTTAAAGGCCGAGAAATCCCCCAGGCTCATCCGGCCGCCGATGAAATAGTGACCGCCGAGCGCGAGGATGGTGAGCGTGGCCAGGTTCGCTGTAAAGATGATCACCGGGATCAGCGAGGCAAAGGTCTTCAGGATCCGCAGCCCGAGCCCGAGCGCCTTGGCATTCGCCTCCAGGAATTTGGCGTATTCCAGCTGCTGCGAGTGAATGACCCGGATAAGGGCCGACCCCAGGATGCTTTCGTTGATGACCTTGTTCAGCCAGTCGATGACCTCACGGCTGGCCTTGAAAAGGACGCGCACCTTCTTTAAAATAACAAAGAAGGTAAACCCGATGATCGGAATGATGGCGATCACGCATAGGGCCAGCTGCCAGTTAATTGTCAGCATGAGGATGCTGGCGCCCAGGATCACGAAGACCGAAGAGAACAGCGAGACCACAGCCTGGGAGACAAATATCTTGATAGAGTCCACGTCCGCGGTAAGATTGGTAAGCAGCTGCGACGGGTTCGTCTTTTGCAGAAAGCTGTAGTTCTGCTTCGAGATGCGTTCGGCCAGACGCGTACGCAGGTCGCGCGCCACCCGTTCGGAAGCATAGGTCTGCAGGAAGGTCGTACCCCATGCGAACAGAAAGACCCCGATCGCGGCGGCTATGAACTTGTATACGATGATCGTGGTATCCGGCTGCTTCGCGATGAAGAGGTCGATCCCCTCCTTGATGATCTGCGGCAACCAGAGCGTAAAAGCGTTGCTGGCGAATGACATGACGATCAGCAGCACGATCATTCCCTTGTAAGGTTTAAGCAAGGCAAACAGGTTGGGCCCTTTAGGCCTGCCACCGCCAGGAGGTTTGTTTTGTTGTATCTTTTCACTCATCTGTTGGAATTAAGTTGGATAATGACTGGACCGAGTTCCGTTTTGGACCTTGTAAAAGTAATAAAATAAGAACCCCTACTAACCGCCAATCTCCGAAGCGGGGGTAAAAGGGCGGTGGAAGGGGGGAAATTCTCGGTAGAAATGCTATATATTTACCCGTTGCCCAACAGGGGCTCCCATACATATGAAGAAGATTATCTTTTATTTATTTTTTCTGCCGCAGATAGCTTTGGCACAGCTCCAGCACATGCCCGCGTACCCCCTGATCACGCATTCTCCCTATTTCAGCATATGGTCCTTCGGGGATGAGGCCGCATCCACGAGGACCTCGCACTGGACGGGAAAGCCCCAGGACCTGATCGGATATTTAAAAGTGGACGGCGTCCTTTACCGCTTCCTCGGCGCTCCGGACAACGACACGGCGCAGGTTGCCGACCAACAGTGGGTGAGCGTCAATCCCACGCAGACCAAATATCAGTTTGGCTGCGGCGGGGTCGATCTGTCCCTGACCTTTACTTCACCCCTGCTGCTGCAGGACATCGAACTGCTGTCCCGGCCGGTCAGTTATATTTCTTTCCGGCTACGGAGCAACGACGGCTCGGCTCATTCGACACAGCTCTTTTTCAACGTATCGGGAGATCTGGCCGTGAACCAGCCGGGGCAGGAGCTCAAGACACATAAAGGCCAGATCGATGGCCTCTCCTTCCTGAAAGCCGGTACAAAGGAACAGCCGGTACTTGCCAAGAAGGGCGACGACCTGCGGATCGACTGGGGATGGCTGCTGGTCGCGGCGCCAAAAGACCAGGGCGCAGTACAGTCCGTACAGGGAAAGAAAAAAGAGGCTATCTTTCTGAATACGACCTTTACACCCGTAAAAGT
>JAFDYE010000074.1 GCA_018267585.1 Bacteroidota bacterium | reverse complement strand
GACTTCAGCGTGCCCCCTTCATCCTTATAGCAATAGGCATAGCAGTCGCGATAGTTGCCGGGCGTCGTTATATACGCGATAAAAAAGCCGCCGTGTTCGTCCGTCACAAGTTGCGGCCAGAGATAATCGAATGCGGCGCCTGCAACCGGAACCCCGACCCCTTTGCCTTCGTCGCCCCACACACGCGAGCCGTCTGCATGCAGGTGCTGGACGGACACGCCCCAGTAGGTATACGGACTGATCACTGCGTTATAGTTCCAGCAAACATACAGCCCGCCGACGCCATCGGGCGCGGCATAGCTATAGCGGCGATAGTCGACATTCTGGGAGGACCTGAACATTTCGTCGTTGGCTCCCGTGGCCACGGGGACGCCATCGACAGCCCAGAGCCTCTTCCCGTCCCTGTCAAATTTCTGCGCATAGATATCGGTCTTGTTGGTTGACGCATTCCTGGTGTCCTGCCAGAGCATAAAATAGCTGCCATCGTCACCCTTTACGATGACGGTATGCTCCTGATCACGGGTAGCCACGCTGACCGGCATGTGCAGACTGTCTTTGAACTGATTGGAATTGTCGAGCCACTGGGCGTCGGATGCCAGGCTCGCAGCGAGCAGGCATAAGGATAAAAGGTAAAAATGCTTCATAAAATAATAGTAGGCCCCATCAGGCAGGACAAATCATCCTTTCCGGCGAACCCCGGACAGACGCGGGTTAAATTCGCATGGGTCCGCAAAAATCCAACTTTCTATATCACCGCGCCCCCGAAATGTGCCGATCCCATGATCCGTTGAGCCGGCGGCAAGATCCGTTGATCGGACACCACCCGCCCTCAACGCAGTATCGATAGCATCACAGGTCACTGACCCATCTCCCTGTCAGCGAGCAGCACCTCACCCATCCCCCCATAATAAAACCCGTCACCCCCAATAGACAGGGCATAGCTGCTCCTCTCCTGCGCTCCGGGCAGGAAAAGACCGCCTCTCCGCTTGATCGCAATCAAGCAGAAGACTGACCGCCATCAACCCCGGCGAAAGAAATGGAGAGTAGCTTTAGTGGCAATTTTTATTTACTCATTGTTAATCACCAGATCATGCAAACCGCAGTTGACCCGAAAATCGTGCAAACGACTCCCACTGGAAAGACCATCTACGAACGGCGCGCTATCAGGAAATACAAGGACAGAACCGTCAGCAGGGACTTGATCGAAGAATTGCTCGAAGCCGGCCGGATGGCCCCTTCGGCAATGAACAAACAGCCCTGGCACTTCTATGTGCTCACCGACAAAGACGCGATACAAGCCTTCTCGAGGGAAATAGCTGCTATGGCACTGAAGGACACCTTACACTCCGGTATATCCGGTGTGAAACAAGTCATAAAAGCGGCAGCCGGCCTTTTGCATTTTTCCCATGGGATCAATCTCCACGCCGTAAAAGACCCCGTTTTCCATGGCGCTCCGGTAGTCATCTTCCTTACCGCCGACCGCAACAACGAATGGGCTCCTTTGGATATCGGCATGTGTGCGCAGAACATCATGCTTGCCGCGAAGGCCATAGGGCTGGACAGTTGTCCCATCGGCTTCGGAAAATTCGTGGAAAAGACCAATAGCTATCCCCGGCTCCATATTCCGCCATCGGAAAAAGTACAGTTGGCTATTATCATCGGTTACGGCGACGAATCGCCCGCGGCGCATGAAAGAAGCAAAGACAACGCCTTATTTATCGACTAACACCTTACATATGGAAAAGATCTTTGAAAATAAAGTGGCCCTTGTGACGGGAGGCAGTTTTGGTATCGGCCAGGCGGCAGCCCTTGCCTTCGCCCGAAGAGGCGCGAAAGTGGTCATCGCCGACTGGGTCGAAGACAACCAACAGTCGACCCTGATGCAGATCCGGGCGGCAGGAGGAGAAGCCCTGTTTGTCAAATGCGATGTTTCGAAGGCAGCAGACATAACAACCATGATCGATACGGCTTTCTCCGCCTACGGTCGTTTGGATTTCGCCTTCAATAATGCCGGCATCGAAGGCGTATCGGCCATTACACAGGAATGCACCCAGGACAATTGGGAAAAGACGCTGGCCGTTAATCTAACGGGCATCTGGCTGTGCATGAAACATGAGCTGCCCCATATGCTCAGACAAGGAAAGGGCGCTATCGTCAATTGCGCGTCCGTAGCCGGATTGATCGGGTTCCCCGGGCTCCCGGCCTATGTGGCCAGCAAGCATGCCGTAGTAGGTCTCACCAAGACAGCAGCCCTGGAAAATGCCAGATTAGGAGTACGTATCAATGCCGTTTGCCCCGGCGTCATCAGGACACCGATGGTCGACAGGCTCACCGGAAAAGACAAGGCTGCCGAACAACAGTTCGCCAATATGGAGCCGGTAGGCCGGTTCGGCGAACCCGCCGAAGTCGCCGAGGCCGTAGTATGGCTCTGTTCCGATGCCGCTTCCTTCGTAACCGGCCATGCCATGCCCGTGGACGGAGGCTGGACCGCCTCCTGAACCCCTTTAAAAAGACAGTGATTCGTCATGAAACAAAAAAATCCTCTTCGCTTCCTTGTAATCTCCACCGGTTTCGCTACCGATCAATAACCGCCCGTCCCCGACCTTACAAAACCTCGACCGCCAGCAACAGGCGCGAAGGAGGACTGATGCGCATCCAGAACTTCCAGCAGCAAAGAGGCGCTGTCCCGGGAACCGTCAACCCAAAGCCGGCCG
>JAFDYE010000749.1 GCA_018267585.1 Bacteroidota bacterium | reverse complement strand
GCCACTACTTTATAGGCAGATGCCCGGCGCGCAGCGTCGATCATCAACAACAGCTCCAGCAGGTTCTCAGCCGGCGCACAGGTGCTCTGAACCAAAAAAACCATATCCCCGCGAATACTCTCATTAAAGATGGGTTGGATCTCTCCATCGCTGAAATGCTGGATCGTGATCTTCCCCGTTGAAGTACCAAATTGTTGGGCTATTTTTTCGGCAAGGTACTGGGACCCGGTACCGGAAAAAATCTTAGCTTGATGCTGCATAATGTGGATGGTAAAATGTGGGACGAAGATACAGGTATACACTCAATTGTAAAAGCGCAAAAAAATGCTCGCATGCACATAGTATCCCTACTCTCCGCACACGCCCGCATAGATCAGCTCACACCGATCCGGACACAAAAAGGCCGGACCCGGCAATCACCGGGACCAGCCTTGAAATAAGGTTTATGAACAGGTGCATCAATGCCCTACAGAAGCCAGCTGAGGCCGCGCCTCGCTTACAATAGCCGTCTTCTCCGCAGCTTTAGCCGCAGACTTCGCATTGAAGGCATAAAAAATAGAAGAACAAACAAAGATCGAGAAGAACAGAGCGACTACATACATGCCGATACAGAAGAGAAAAGGCTGCCAGCCGCCGATCGCGTTGAATGTGGTTCGTTTCATTGGATTTTAAGATTAGTTTTCAAAGGTTACGGTTGTGATCAACCGCGGGTTTCAAATCGTATAACGGCCGGAATGATTGCTTATTTCATCCCGTCATTAATAATCACAAAATAATCATAAAAATTGAACGATGCAAGCGAATAGAACCACAAAGACCAAAAAGTCCGAATCCCCCATCAAGACCCCCAACCGCCGCGCGAAAACCCGCGCCCTTCCCCCCAAAAACCCCGGTCTTCCCCCGGTTCCCTCCGACCTTGCCCCACATGACCCCGGCCTAACCCCGCCCCAATCCAACCTTCCTCGGAAAACCCGCGCCCTCCCCCAGGCCCCCTCCAACCTTCCCCTATAAACCGCCGACCCTCCCCCCGGCCCCTCAAATCCTCCGACCAAAAAAGCCACACCCAAAAAATCCGGAATTCCCCTATGGGCGGTCACCGACCGCCCAAGAGAAAAACTTATGCTCAAAGGCCCCCGCGCCCTCTCCGAAGCCGAACTCCTCGCCATCCTCATCCGCATCGGTAGAAAAGACAAAAGCGCCGTCGAGATCGCCAGAGAGCTCCTCCGCCTCAGCAAGAACGACATCAACGAGCTGGGCAAACGCAGCGTTCGCGACCTGATGAAGATCAAAGGAATAGGCCTCGCCAAAGCCGTCACCATCGCCGCCTCCCTCGAACTCGGCCGCCGCAGACAATCCGCCGCCTCCCTCAAAAAACCCATCATCAAAGACAGCCGCACCGCCGCCGCCTACCTCGGCCCCCTCCTCGAAGACTACACCTACGAAGTTTTCGTAGTTCTCTACCTCAACCAGGGCGGCCGTATCAAACAGGAACACATCGAGATCCTCAGCCAGGGCGGCATCACCTCCACCGTCGTCGACCCCCGCATCGTCTTCAAAAAAGCCCTCGAAGTCGGCGCCGTCAGCATCATCGTCTGCCACAACCACCCCTCCGGCAACCTCCAACCCAGCCTGGCCGACAAAAACCTCACCACCAAACTCCACGAAGGCGCAAAATTCCTCGACATCAAATTACTCGACCATATAATAGTCGGAGACAAAGGCTACTTCAGCTTCGCCGACTCCGGCCTCCTCCAGTCCTCCTGACCCCGCGCGGCCCCCCGCCCCAATCCGACACCCCATCCCCCGGGCATGAGCCACCCTTTCCGGGCGTCCATCGCCCCCAACCCCTTCGCCCTTAAGCCTGCGCACTCGGCCCCCCAAAATTCATCGGCAGCTGCACCTCCTCCAGATCCTGAATCTTCCCATTCGCCGCCTCAAACCTCACCACATTCTCCGTCAACGCCTTCATAAACCG
>JAFDYE010000748.1 GCA_018267585.1 Bacteroidota bacterium | reverse complement strand
TCCACATCCTTTGCTGGCAGTCAGGATATTATGCCCTGGCATAATATTTACAGATATAACAGGCACGAAATTCAAAAACCAAACAACAATAACCGCTATGTCAAAAAATGCCACCCACGCCGTAGTAGACAAGATCGCAGACCTCCAAAAACGCGGATTCTCTTCGGACTTTGTCGTAATGGACAACCAGCTGTTCTGCACTCAACAGAAGATATTCCTCAGCAACGATGAATTTGACATCAACGAAGTCTATAGTTTCCCTCACAGCAGCTCCCGCAACGAGACCGTACTCTTCGGCATCACGTCCGAACAGTACGCGATCAAAGGCATCCTGCTGACACAGCCGGCGCCCCAAAGCCCGTCCGTGCCCAACGTTCTCTTTAAAAAAATGGGAAAGTTCTGGCACTAGACCAGCTAACTAAAATAGAGCGCCGCCTCCGCCTTCCGACGCTTCAACAACCCGTCGCTCGCGACCAATTTCCCGTCGACATGCAGCTTGTCCCATAGCTGAAAAGCATCGCTGATCGCAGGGTCCGCCGGATTTGCCCTTACCAGCCCCATTAACCTGCTGCCATAGAAGTCTCCAGTGCCCACATTGTAGCCATAGTATACCAGCGCGTCAACTTGATTTTGGCCCAGTTGCTGCGGCACCATCGCATTGACCGCCGCGACGGTGTCCGAAAGGTCATTGCGTAAATAATTCTCGGCCTGCTGTTGCGTGATCGTCCCGTCCTTCATGGTCACATGCGCCCCGCCCGGATACCGGGTAGTGCCATATCCTATTGTCGGAACACTGGCCTGGTCGAGATAAGGATGAAGCACACAGCCTTCCTGTGACTTGATCAGATCTATGCAATTGTCGGAGGGAGCCATAGCCGTTGTAGTTTTTATGCCCGGAATTTACGACTTGCCGGACCACCGGAAGATACGATTTACCCAACTGCGGCAACATACCACTTACCGGGAATTCCCGGACTTTACCACCACCGCATCATATATCTTCTCCAACTGCCACATATGCCGCTTCGTATGATATACCTGAAAACTGATCCACTCCAGTCTCGTCAGCTTCCCCACCATCGGCATCTCAAAATCCACACAGGTCTCCTTCATATCCAGCGTCTCCACAGCCTCACCCAGACGATCCCAGACCCTCCCCAGCTGCTCCACGATCTCCTTCTTGTCATGGTAACCCGCCGAAGGCAGGATAAAATCCGGCGACTTCATCTTGATCGAAAAGTCCAGGAACATCCGCAATACAGCCAGCTTCTCATCCGGAGGCCTCAAAGTCGGCTCGACCCGGCCAAAAACTACATCCGCCACACCCCCGGACTTGATCAAATGCTCCCCCACCTGCCCCGCCGTCCAGCCGCCCTCATAGGGAACCTCGTTCAGGTCTTCTTCGCTGTACCGGTTCAAACTCTCCACGATCGCCACCCCTGTCTTCCTTACCTCTTCCTTTAAATTTTCCATAGCTTTAATTTTTTATAAAGTTGGAAAATTCTCGTGTGATCGATGGGGGGCACAACTGACATTCAAGAGGGGCAATCCCGACATACCACCGCCTCCACAAACGCCTTCGCCCGGGTCTTTAACACCTCCAGCTCCCCCTCGCTCACACCGTGCGCAGAAGATACCAGCGCGCTACCCACCCCAAAAGCCACCGCACCCGTCTTACTGAACTCTTTTATATTTTCGAGGTTCACCCCACCCGTCGGCATCAGCGGTATCTGCGGCAAAGGCCCCCGGATATCCCGGAAATAAGCAGGCCCCACCGAAGCCGGAAAGACCTTGACGATATCGGCTCCCTCACGCCAGGCAGTCAGGATCTCCGTCGCCGTAAAGGCGCCCGGTACGCTCACCGCCCCCAGCGCCTTCGTCACCCTTATCACCTCCGGGTCCAGCGAAGGCGACAACACAAACCGGGCGCCAGCGCCCACCGCAGCCCTTACCTCATTTTCCGTCAGCACCGTGCCCGCCCCAACCACCATCTGATCCCCAAACCGGCTCGACACCGCCCCGATCGCCTCCAATGCACCCGGTGAGTTCAGCGTTATCTCGAGCAGCCGCACACCGCCCTTATACAAGGCAGTGGAGATCTCCAGCACATTCGCAGGATCACATCCCCTCAAAATAGCGATCACCTTATGACGGAGTATTTCTTCCAGCGCAGTCATCATTTCCTTTTTCCGGATAATATGTACTTACCCATTTTGCAGAACGCCGTCCAGAACATGCTTCAGCTGATCGGCCCTCGCCACCCCGCTCTGCCGCCACTTCACCTGCCCATCCTTAAAAACGATCAGCGTTGGCACGCTCTGTATCTGATAGGCACTGGCTACAGCCGGATTCTTATCGATATCCAACTTCAGGATCGTAACACTATCCCCAACTTTATCCTTAAGCTCTTTTAATATAGGCGGCATCATCTTACAGGGCCCGCACCACTCCGCAGAAAAATCGACAAGGACAGGCTTGTGCCCCTTGATCAGCTCGCCAAATGAAGGTTTTGCGCTTGCTTCCATATATCTCGGGTTTCTATAAAGTTACCGAATCTATTCCTTCACCCGGTCAAAAAATTCTTTCTGTAATTCAAGCGTCTTGTTATCAGCTTTCACCGCCTTCAACGCCTCCACCAACTGCCCGATATAGTGCTCATTCACCAACTGCCCCTCCGCACGCGTCGCCTTCGAGCCATCCCCTGCATAGTGATTGGGATAGTCCGCATACCACCAGATCGCCGTATAGATATTCGGGATGTTCAACCGGTGCTGATTGGCGCCCGACTGATTGTTCGCACTGTCCATCTGCACCAGGTCTGGACGCAGATACAATAAAGAGGACGTCTCCCGCTCCCCCGCATGCGCATCGTTCGCCGGATCAGACTTATGAAGCGCGCTCAGCTGCTTCACATAGGCGCTGTCGTTATCCGGCTCAAAAAAGAAAACCGCATAGTCCCTCCTCTTTTCGAGCCGCGTCTGTATAAAATAACGGATCAGCTGCGGATTCCCGCCATGCCCGTTAATAATAACGATCTTTTTGAACCCATTCCTCCCGATCTCATCGCAGGTCGCCTCCAACAGATCCCACACCACCCGCTCAGGCAAGGCGAAGGTCCCCGGCTGATGCCGCGCCTCATTGATCTGACCGTAAAAATAGTCGGGAAATACCACCGCATACTCATTCTTCGTCGCCCTCGACGCCCACTCCCGCACCTGGATGAGGTCCGAACCGATAGGCACATGCGGACCATGCTTCTCCAGTATCCCGATCGGAAGGATACAGGTCTGATCCGACTTCGCCAGCGCCTTCGGCCAGTCGCTCGCCGTCAGCTCATCCCAGCGCGAATGCAGTTCCTGCGCACCAACACTATACCCCAGCAAAACGATAACAACAACAACAAGCAGATTCTTCTTCATATGAGGATAAATTTTAGTCCTTCGCAAACTTCACCGCCAGGCCCACTATTTTCTCGCCCTTTCCGTCTCCTCGTCAAGAAATTTCTTAAACCGCAGCCTTAATTGCCGATAATACCCGATCAGCTCCCGCGCCTCGTCGGAGATGGTAGACCCGCCGCCCTTTTCACCCCCCGTAGCAGTGATGACCAGCGGCCGGTGCGTGATGGTATTGAGATGATTCACGATCTCCCAGGCCTTCTTATACGACATCTCCATCTTCTTCGCAGCCTGGTTGATGCTACCGGTAAGCTCGATATACTCCAGCAGTTCCACCGGACCCGGCCCGAACCAACGCTTCCCGCCACTCTCGAGCCAAAGCTTCCCGCCAACGGAAAGCTCCCCGGTATTTAAGATAGATGAGATGTCTTTCATCACTCGGAAGTTAAAGCAAGTGACTGACGGGCATTGCCCAACAAGCCGACCAGCCTGTCTAATTTTCGCAGCTGTTCGGTCGAGAACTCCCGACGCTGCGCATCCATATAGAGGCTATTCTTAACCAGCGGGACAGAATAAGGGATCACCCAGGCCCTCAGCGCCTTCGCAACTGCGTCCATCGCATTGATCCCCTGCATCGCCTGACCCCCGTCTGCCCAACACACAAGCCCGACTACCTTATCCGTCAGATACGGCTTTTCATGCCGCGCCGTCAGCTCGAGCCAGTCCAGACAATTCTTCATCGCACCCGTCATCCCGCCGTGATACAAAGGCGTCAGCCATATCTGCAGATCGGACTGGATAAAAGCCTCTACCATCCTCTCCACCGCCTCCGGAGGATGCGGCAGCCTTAACTGAAAAAAGGGGATATGCCCCTCCGAAACGTTTATTTGAGTAACGGTATAGCCCCTCGCGACCAACTGCTGATGCAGGTAAGCTGAGAGCTTCCGGCCCGTGGTCTCCGGCCCGTTGTCGCTGCACCCGTTGAAGAGTAACACATTCATTCCATAAAAATACGAAAATTCCCCTTCAATGGTCCGCCAGCGCCGCCACAGGCTTTTTCCCCCTCCCCTTCGATGAAAGCAGCAGCAACGGCAGACTCACCAAAAATATCGCGCCCCTACCGTTCGTTTCATGCTGTGATCCTATCTTGCGTTCAGTGCCAAAAAGGCCTGCTCCGGCGACTGCAGATACAGGTTATAGATATCAGCCGTGTTCCCGACAAGCACGTCATAATTGTCGTTCTCAAACGCGGTCAAAAGGTCCTCAGCCACCACAGACGCCGGGATCCCCCTCTCCAAACCGCCGATCTCGGACGAGAACTCCGTAGCCACCAGCGGCGGACGCAGCTCAAACACCTTCACCGCCGTACCCGCCAGCGCATGCCTCAGCGACAGGGTATAGGAATGCAACGCCGCCTTGCTCGCCCCATAGGTCGACAGCCGCGAGCCGGGCACGATCGACACGATCGACGAGACATTCACGATCGCGGCTTCCTCCTGCTTCTTCAGCAAAGGCAACAGCTTCTCGTTCAGCCGTATCACCGCCAGATAGTTGGTCAGCATCTCCTGCTGCGCCCTGTCGAAAGCATTCACACCCTCATCCGACAGACTGTACACACCAGCCGCCGCACCCGCATTGTTGATCACCACATTCAGATCACCATGCTCCCGGACCAGCCGGCCAACCAGCTCATCCACATCCGCCCCATTCGCAACGTCACCGGCGATCGCCGTAACCCTGATCCCCAGCTCCGCCAACCGCGCAACCGCCCCGGCCAGACGAGCCCCATTACGTCCCGTAATAATTACTTTGTTGTTTGCTCCAAATAGTTTCGCTAGCTCATATCCGATACCGGCACTCCCGCCAGTGATCAGAATAGTGTTGTTTACCGTTCTCATTTTGTTCTTGTTTTTATGTTTTATACCGATCGGTATATTTTTAAGCAAAAAAAAGCCCCGTCCTACAATTCCTTTATAAGCCGCGTCAGCGAGTTCACCAGGAACCTCCGGTGCGTCTGCTTACCCGTAGCCTTCACAAACAGCACGATCCCCTCCAGCAACGCGATCATCGTAACCGCCGTCTCCTCCGCATCGACATCCCCCCTGAACTCTCCCGCCTTTATCCCCTCCCCGATCAACGCCGTCAGCCTTTCCTTCCAGGCCATCAGCGCATCCACCGCCCTCGCCTTCAGCTGCGGGTGCGTATCATCCGCTTCCGTGATCGTATTCAATATAGGACATCCTCCTTCCAGCGAAGAACCTACCGCACCAAAATTCCCGTAAACATCGGCATAGACCATCAGCTTGTCCCGGTAAGAGCTCCGCTTCGCCATCTCCGTCCTTACCGCCACACCCATCAACGACGAATTGTACGCAAACGCCGCCAGCGCCACCTCATCCTTATCCGCAAAATTCCCGTAAATGCTCCCCTTCGTCAACCCGGTCGCCTCCGTCATATCAGACAACGAAGTCCCGGCGTAGCCCTTCTTGTTAAAGATCGGCGCCGTCTTCTGAATGATAAACTCCTTCGTTCGTTCTGCTTTACTCATGATCCAATCCTCCTTTCTGCCAAATTCTACCCGAACCGCTACCTCTTCCGGGCCACCTTCTCCACTCACTCACCCTTTTACGCCGTCCACCTTTCTTTCCTTCCCCCAGCCCCGGTCCCAATTTGACTCCCCAAAATTATACCAATCGGTATTATTCACCAAATTTTTCCTTTCTCTCCTTAAATTCGTTCAAAATCAGTCCCATGTACGAGGCCATCGACCGCTTTGTCGCAAAATACATCACCCTCTCCCCGGAAGAGCAGGCCTTCTTCCACAGTCTCCTCAAACACCGGCGACTAAAGAAAAAGTCATTCCTCCTGCAGGAAGGCGAGATCTGCGACTTCGAAGCCTTCGTCCTCAAAGGCTGCATCCGCAGCTATTACATCGACAAGGAAGGCGTCGAGACCATCCTCCTCTTCGCCGTCGAAGACTGGTGGGTCAGCGACCTGACCAGCTTCTCTGAACAAAAACCCTCCAACCTCTTCATCGAGACCATCGAAGACTCCGAGCTGCTGTCCATCGACTATAAGAGCAAATCCCTGCTCTTCCAAAAGATACCGGCCTTCGAAAGGATGTTCCGCCTCCTCGTCCAGCGCGCCCTCGGCGTCCTCCAACAGCGCTTCTACGCCTCCGTTTCCCAGACCGCTGAAGAACGTTACCTCCAGTTCATGGAAAAATACCCGCTGGTTGCCCAACGGGTACCCCAACACCAGATCGCCCGCTATATCGGTGTCTCACCCGAATTCCTTTCCAAGGTCCGCAGCACTATGTATAAAAAACACTAGACGCATCCTTTATCTCCTGCTGCGTTATCGTATGTCCCATCCCGGGATACACACGTACATTCACATCTGCGCGCAACTCCTTCAACACCTTTTCCGTCTCCAACACCCGCTGCACCGGAACATGCGGATCAGGATCGCTCGTCCCGATGAACACCGGCGTTCCCCCAAAATTTCCCGCATACTTCTCCCCGTATATCCTATCGCCGATCAGCCCCCCCGTAAAGGCCGCAACACCCCCATACCTCGCCGCATTCCGGGCGATATATTCCAGCGTCAGACATGCCCCCTGCGAAAAACCCGTAAACCATATCTTATCCTTCGGCAACCCTATCTCCTCAACCAGTTTCCCCACTACCTCCACCGCCGAAGACAACCACGGCTCATTCCTTTCC
>JAFDYE010000747.1 GCA_018267585.1 Bacteroidota bacterium | reverse complement strand
GTATATAACGATCTCGCCCGCCTCCGTCTGGTTTACAAAACAATATCCGAAGGAGAAATGGGCAAAATTCATCGACCAGCTCCCCGCCGGCTACCACGTCTACCTCCTCGGAGCACCCTCCGACAAACCCCTCGCCCAATACATCATCGACCAGTTCGGCGGGCCCGCCGCGCCCCCCACCGAAAAGATCACCGACCTCACCGGCCGGCTCAGCTTCCTCCAGTCGGCCGCCCTCATGCGCAGCGCCGCCATGAACTACGTCAACGACTCCGCTCCCATGCACTTCGCCAGCGCAGTCAACGCCCCCGTCACCGCCGTCTACTGCTCCACCATACCCGGCTTCGGCTTCGGGCCACTCTCTGACGTCAAATACATCGTCGAGATCCAACAACCCCTCGACTGCCGTCCCTGCGGCCTCCACGGCTACAAAGCCTGCCCAAAAGGGCACTTCAATTGCGCATACAAAATTGAAGAGTCACAATTGCTCCAAACTTTAATAACTTCGCGTCCCGATGGAGATTAATGTAACAGAACGCGAACTGTTCGTATTCCAAAAGATCGCCCAGGCAGCAGCAACGCTCCGGCAACCCGCCTACCTCATCGGCGGCTTCGTGCGTGACAAGCTGATCGGCCGCCCCACAAAGGACGCTGACATCGTCACCGTGGGCGACGGCATCGTATTGGCCCACCGCGTCGCCGAACTGCTCCATCCCAGGCCCGCCGTCGCCTTCTTCAAGAACTTCGGTACGGCCCAGATAAAATGGAACGACTGGGAGATCGAGTTCGTCGGCGCCCGAAAAGAAAGCTACCGCGCCGAATCCCGTAACCCCGAAGTCGCCCCCGGCACCCTCGAAGACGACCAGCTCCGCCGCGACTTCACCATCAACGCGATGGCCATCAGCCTCAACGTCCAGGACTACGGCAAGCTGATCGATCCCTTCAACGGCATCAACGACCTGAATAAAAAGATCATCCGGACACCGCTCGACCCATTGAAAACCTTCAGCGACGACCCCCTCCGCATGATGCGCGCCATCCGCTTCGCCACCCAGCTGAACTTCACCATCGAAGAAGCGACACTCAACGCCATCACCGAAGACGCGGCCAGAATAAAGATCATCTCACAGGAAAGGATCACCGACGAGCTCAACAAGATCATCCTGGCACCCAAACCCTCCATCGGCTTTGACCTGCTCTACCGCACCGGGATCCTCAGGATCATCTTCCCCCAGATGGTCGACCTCGCCGGCGCCGAGTACATCGACGGAATGGGACACAAGGACAATTTCTATCATACGCTGCAGGTGTTGGATAACATCAGCGTACACACGCAGGACCTGTGGCTGCGCT
>JAFDYE010000746.1 GCA_018267585.1 Bacteroidota bacterium | reverse complement strand
CTCCGTCGATGGAGACGATGTCGGCGGCGATGGCTGTAGCTACGAGGTCGAGGTAGGAGAGGGCTTCTTCTTCGGGGAATTCCAGGCGTTGGGCGAGCGCGGTGATCAGCTTGAATCCGACGCCGCAGCCGCAGAGCTCTTTATAGGGGTAGGGGCAGTCGGTCTGCTTGGGGTTGAGGATGGCGACGGCGGGCGGCAGCTGGAGGTCGGGCAGGTGGTGGTCGCAGACGATGAAGTCGATGCCCATTGTGGCGGCGTATTGGATGAGGTCGACGGACTTGATGCCGCAGTCCAGCGAGATGACGAGGGTAAAGCCGTTGTCACGGGCAAAGTCGATGCCCTGGCGTGAGATGCCGTATCCTTCGCGGTAGCGGTGGGGTATGTAAAAATCCACTTTTTCCGGCGGGTGGCATTTACGGAGGAACTGGTAGAGACAGGCTACGGCGGTGGTGCCGTCTACGTCGTAGTCGCCATAGACGAGTAGCTTTTCGCCGTCCCGGATCGCCCGGAGGATACGTGCTACGGCTAATTCCATATCCTTCATCAGCCAGGGGCTGTGGAGGTCTTTGATGGCGGGCCGGAAAAAGGACCTGGCTTCGTCGAAGGTGGTTATACCGCGTTGTATGAGCAGCCGGCACAGGACCTCGTTGATGCCCAGAGAAGCCTGCAGAGAGCGGACCCTGGCAGGATCCGCCTGCGATATGTTCCAGCGTTTTTCCATGTAAGAAATGTAAATATAATAATCGTCCGACGGGTGATTGAATCAGTATTTTCGATCAGTGGTATAGCGGACCAGCTCTTCCAATCCCTTACGTACGTCGTTGTCTTCAAACTCGTGCAGGATGGCGAGGGCTTCGTCCCGGTAAGCGTTCATCCGCTGGATGGCATAGTCGATGCCACCGGCCTCGACCACTTTCCGGATGACGTATTGTACCTTTTCGGGATCCTTGTTGCGGTTCTTGATAATAAAGATCATTTCCTTCCGGGTAGCCTTGTCGATCCTGTCGAGGGTATAGATCAGGGGAAGGGTCAGCTTTTTCTCCTTTATATCGTTGCCGGTGGGTTTTCCGATGGAATCGGAGCCATAGTCGAACAGGTCGTCTTTTATCTGGAAGGCGATGCCGACCTTTTCACCGAAGCGGCGCAGCTTGTCGGTGAGCACTTCGTCCCGGGAGGCGGCGAAGGCGCCGGCGGCGCATGATGCGGCCAGGAGGGATGCGGTCTTGCTGCGGATGATGTCGAAGTAGACGTCTTCCTTCAGATTGAGCGACCGGGATTTCTCCAGCTGCAGGAGCTCGCCTTCGCTGATCTCGCGGACTGCGTCTGATAGAAGCTGTAAGACCCGGAAATCGCTGTGCTCAAGGGAGAGGAACAGTCCTTTTGACAGCAGGTAGTCGCCGACCAGCACAGATATCTTTGTTTTCCATAATGCATAGGTAGAGAAGAATCCCCTCCTTTCCAGCGACTCGTCGACGACGTCGTCATGCACGAGGGTTGCGGTGTGCAGCAGCTCGACGAGGGAAGCTGCCCGATAGGCTGCCTCGTCGACAGGGCCGCAGAGCTTGGCGGAGAGCAGGACGAACATGGGTCGCATCTGCTTGCCTTTTCTGTTGACGATGAATTGCATGATCCTGTCCAGCAAAGGAACCTGGCTTTTCACCGCCTCTTTGAACGTCTTTTCAAAAACGACCAGCTCTTCCCGTAATATGGCTTGTGCTGTTTTCATTTATAGATGATGGTAATGAAAATGTTGTACACAGGGTTCGGTGAATTTTGAACGAAAGGACAATATTACATCTTTAAAATATTTTACGGGCAGAGCATCTTATTTTAAATTTCGGCTGTCTGGAAGCAGGATTAATACAACTTTTATTTTATATGTATTGTTAAAAAAATTTGGTTATTGCGCTCCAATATTTATTTTTGCACCATATTCTTCTCAGGTTTAATTCATTCATTCACATAAACTTCAGTTATGGCAAGTAAAAAATTGACTCTTTTATTTGGGTTACTCTGCCTGTTTATGTCATACTCATTTGCCCAAGTAGGCCAGAGCTATGATGTGCGGGACTCTTCTCTTATTCCTACAAGACGGCTCGCGCAGCACAACGAGTTCCTGAATAATGCGTATCCTTTTCCTGCCAAGCCGAGGAATGAATGGGAGATCGGGGTGAAGGGCGGATATACTTATGGCCTGACTGATGTCCAAAACTGGGGACCTACCGGTGGCTTTGGAATTCAAGTAAGAAAGGCATTGGGTTATTTGTTCTCTTTGAGAGCCGAATATGACTGGATACGTCTGAGGGGGCTCAACTATCAGTTCTCGGACGGTTACGGAAAGAATCCAGTGCTGGCCAGCTACTATGGATCGGGCAGCGCGACCGGTACCAACTCTGATCTTATCTTCTACAATTACCGGAGTACGGTACATGAGCTTTCTCTGCAGGGAGTTTTCACGATCAACAACATTAATTTTCATAAGGCAAAGGTGGGCTGGAACATGTATTTCTTCGGCGGTCCGGGGCTGGCTACCTACAGCACGTTCTATAAGACCGTTGATGGCAGCGGAAAGCCTTACGACTACTCTTCCATTATTGCCAAGTACAATGGCCAGTTCGATTACAAGCACAGGAAGGATATCAGGAAGGATCTCAAGAGCCTGCTGAGTGGTAACTGGAATACGATGGCAGAAAGGGGGAGCACCAATGGGACGCTGGGTGGCGCACCGCTGATGGTCGTCGGTGTTGTGGGGATGGGTTTTCAGTTCAAGCTGAGCAACAGGCTGAATATCGCTGTCGAAGATAAGTTCACCTTTACGTCTTCCGACCTGATCGATGGCCAGCAGTGGCAGGCCAACTATACCCCCGGCGCTGTGAACAGCATCGCGCAGACGCGCTCGGCCGACTCTTATAATTTTCTGTCTGTGGGTCTGAATTACAATATTTTCGCCAAGCATGCGGTCGAGCCCCTGTGGTGGCTGAATCCGCTGGACTATGCTTACAACGAGATCAACGCTCCGCGTCATATGAAGTTGCCGAAGCCGGTGCTGGATGATGCCGATGGTGATGGTGTTACCGATCAGTTCGACCTCGAGCCGAACACTCCGAAGGGTGCGCCGGTGGATTCTCATGGTGTAAGCCGTGATACGGATGGTGATGGTGTTCCTGACTTCAAGGACAAGGAGCTGATCACTCCGACGCAGTGTCAGCCTGTTGATGCCGATGGTGTTGGTAAGTGTCCTGATCCGCAGTGCTGCAAGGACCTGAAGGCCTATATCGATAGCAATGGTGGTGGTATGGGACGTCATTGTAACATTGGTGATCTGCCCAGCATCACGTTCAAGGGCCGTTCGGTCACGTTGAGCAAGGATGCGAAGGCGCTGCTCGCCAGCACGGCTGAGAAGCTGCGCAATAGCCCGAACTGCCGGATCGCGGTGATCGGCTATGGCGAATCCAGCAAGGCCGCGCAGCAGCTGAGCTGGGACCGGGTGAACGCCGTCATCAACTATCTGGTTGAGAAAGAAGGCATTAGCTCTGATCGATTTATCTTCCGCTATGGCCAGAGCGGTGGCGAAGAGAATACGATCGATCTTAAGGATGCTACGGGTGAAGAGGGACCGAACACGGTACCGGCTCCGCACCCGAACCTGAGAAGGAAATAGACGATCTGTTCTGATGATAGTGAACCGCGGGTTTTGGCCCGCGGTTCTTTTTTTGGGGACTTTTAGGGGTCGGGAGGGGGGGGGCGAGGGATTTTTTTGGGTTCGTATTTCAAGGGGTAAAGGGGGCCGGAGGGACGGGGTCAAGGGGTCCGGAGGGAGGGGGTTAAGGGATATTTTTGGGTTCCTTTAACGACGTTTTTTTGGGCTGACGGTTAAAT
>JAFDYE010000745.1 GCA_018267585.1 Bacteroidota bacterium | reverse complement strand
GGCCGCGCCAATCTTCGGCGCTTTTCTTTGAATCCCCTTCGATAAGGACCCTGAACTCCTTGCCGAGGTCTTTCTTATTGCTCCGGAGCGAAAGACGGTTCTGCAACCGGACTACCTCGTCCAGCCTTCTTTTCTTTACGTCCTCGGGGACGTCGTCGGCAAACCGGCGCGCGGCCAGGGTTCCCGGCCTTTCACTATAGAAGAACATATAGCTCATGTCATAGCGCGCGAATTCCATCATGCTGAGCGTGTCCTGGTGGTCCTCCTCCGTCTCGGAGCAGAATCCGGTAATGATGTCGGTGCTCAGCCCGCAGTCGGGGATGATGGAAAGTATCCTCTCCACCTTTGCCATATACCATTCCCGGGTATAGGTGCGGTTCATCAGCTGGAGGATGCGCGTGCTGCCACTCTGCACGGGCAGGTGGATATAGTTGCAGATATTCTCATACCGCGCCATCGTATGAAGCACTTCGTCGGTAATGTCTTTTGGATGAGAAGTGGAGAAACGGACGCGCAGGTCGGGATGGACCAGCGCAACTTTTTCCAGCAGCTGCGCAAAGGTGACGGGCTTGTCCGCCGCCTCATCCATCCAGTAGTAGCTATCCACATTCTGTCCCAGCAGCGTGACCTCTTTATAGCCCCTGCTGAAAAGGTCCGCGCATTCGCGGACGATGGAGTCCGCGTCACGGCTGCGCTCGCGGCCCCTGGTAAAAGGGACCACGCAGAAAGCGCACATATTGTTACAGCCCCGCATGATGCTGACAAAGGCCGTTACGCCGTTGCTGTCCAGGCGGACCGGAGAGATATCCGCATAGGTCTCTTCCCGGCTGAGGAGCACGTTGACCGCCTTTTGACCAGTCTCCGCCTCTTCGATCAGACCGGGAAGGGTCCGGTAGGCATCGGGACCCACCACCATATCCACCAACTTTTCTTCTTCCAGCAGCTTGCCCTTCAGCCGCTCTGCCATACAACCCAGGACCCCGATGAGCAAGCCGGGCCGGCTATCCTTTACCTGCTGGAAGAGCTGCAGCCGGTTGCGAACCGTCTGCTCGGCCTTCTCGCGGATCGAACAGGTATTCAGCAGGACCAGATCCGCCTCTATATAATTGCTGGTGGCGCCAAAACCATTGTCGTTCAAAATGGATGCAACGATCTCGCTGTCCGAGAAATTCATCTGGCAACCATAGCTCTCGATATAAAATTTCTTCCGGTATTCCTTACTGTTCAAATTCCGGGGGGCATAGGCCTCCCCCTGTCGATTTTCATCATGGACCTTGTTGCTCAGCGATTCCAACATCTGTCTTTCTCAATTTAGAGGGCAAAGATAAGTCAAAAACATATTGGATGTGACAAGTTGGCAGCAAGGGGCCGGCTAAGGGGAATTACATAAGGTGGAAATCAAGATACTAATGAGGGATTGTTTGGCCTGAAAATTGCAAAGCAGGGGGGTAACCAGCGAGCCAAAACCTGACCTTTATGAAGAAAGGACACCTGTCAAAGTCCCCAATATTCCTATGCCTAACCATTCTTGCTTGCGGCAAGAGCAATAACGGGCCGTCAATTCCCGTGTCCCCAAAGTCTACCATTACAGTCAGCGCCAACGACTCATTACTGAACTACTCCGTCAACCTGGTTTATCTGCAGGACGTAAATACCACCCATACCACGCTGATCTCCGCGCAATATCCCGATACATCGACCAGGAAAGGAAGCCTGGGCATCCGTATTATCGGCGATACGACCGGCCGCTTCAGCGGAGACAGCCTGCTGGTGACCTATACGGACGGAAAGGGCAACGTTTTTTACAACACGAAGGACAATGCCAATTTTGTGCAGATCGATAAGTTCCCGAAGACCTACAACGGAGTGGTCAGCGGCGGCTTTTCGTTTTCGGTCAGCGGCAGTGCAGGAACAGTGCGATTTTCCAAAGGGTCCATCGTCGCGATCTATCAGAAATAATCAACGGGCCGGATGACCGGACCCTGCTATAATTCAATATACCATGAAGCACGAATTACCGGGCAGTCCGGCAGGTCTCGATCCATATACGGGCGACTGGGATACTCCGCACGTCGTCCATCTGCTCAAACGAACGCTTTTCGGGGCAACCGTTCAGGACGTCAATCATTTCAAAGGCCTTTCCATGTCTGCTGCCGTGGACGAGCTGCTACAGCCGGCGGCACCGCCCGCGACAAAGCCGCTGAACCATTATGGCGCCGATCCTACCGGTGTGGCGCAGTGGTCCACCTGGATCGGCACCGGGCTGACATACGAGGACCAGGCAATGAACCTCAACCGGGTCCGGTCGATGCAGGCCTGGTGGATCGGTCAGCTGCTGGGCAGCGGCCGCAGTATCCACGAAAAGATGACGCTTTTCTGGCATAACCATTTTGCGCCAAACGCCCTTCCTAACTTAGGCATCCCCGCAGAGCTCTGGTATAACCAGTATCTCACGCTCCGGAAATATGCGTTGGGCAATTTTCCCCAGCTAATGAAGGCGATAACGCTCGACCCCGCAATGCTGCTGATGCTGAACGGGAGCACCAATACAAAGACATCGCCCAACGAGAATTTTGGGCGTGAGCTGCAGGAGCTCTATACGATCGGCAAAGGCCCCGGCTCTTTCTATGTACAAGGCGACGTCGCAACGGCCGCCCGGGTGCTGACGGGGCATACGCTCGACCTCAACTACAACTACCTGTTCCAGCCCGGAGACCACGACGACACCAACAAAGCCTTCTCCGTCTTTTACAACAATACCATCGTCACCGGTTATTCCGGCGCCGCCGGGGCTGGCGAGCTGGATACGATGCTCGCAATGCTGTTCACCACACAGGAGTCTGCCCGTTTCCTCTGCCGCAAGCTCTACAACTTCTTTGTGTATTATAAGATCGACGATACGGTCGAAGCCAATGTCATCTCCCCGCTGGCCGATGTGCTGCGGCAGAGCGGCTACAACATGACGGCCACCCTGTCCGTGCTGTTCAAGAGCCAGCATTTCTATGACCTGGTCAACTCGGGCGCCTGTATCATCAAGAGCCCGCTGGATATGCTGGTCGGTCTTTGCCGCGAGTTCCAGGTCGCGATGCCTTCCGACGCGAAGGGCCAGTATGACGCCTGGACGATGCTCGCGGATAACGCCTCCGACCTCCAGCAGGAGATACTCGCGATTCCGCTGGTGGCAGGGTGGGGCGCCTATCACCAGGCGCCGCAGTACCACGAACTGTGGATCAACTCCGTCACCTATTCGCAGCGCAACTTTATTACCGACCTGCTGATCGGCACGGGGAATATGAAGAACGGCACGACGCTGCGCATCGACGCGGTGGCATTTGCCAATTCGCTGCCCGCTCCGCAGGATCCCAACCGCCTGGTGTCGGACGCGCTCGATATCCTGCTGCGGCCACCGCTGTCGGACAGCTCCATCACCCTGCTCAAACAGTCGATCCTGCTGGGCGGGGGCACGACGGATATGTACTGGACCAACGCCTGGCTGAACTATCTCGCTGCACCGTCGGATATGGCGGCGTATGCGACGATCGAGAGCCGTCTGCGGTCGCTGTTGAAATATTTGATGGACCTGCCCGAATATCATTTATCCTAATACATCGCCAATACAATATCCTTATGCGAAGAAGAGACTTTTTAAAGGCAGTGGCGCCGGTCACGATGCTCGGTGGGTTCAGAATAGACGCCCTGTCGCGTCTGCCTTTTATGGGAATGCTGCCGGGAGCCGCCGACAATGATCATGTCCTGGTGCTGGTGCAGCTGGTAGGCGGCAACGACACCCTAAACACGGTGATCCCGCTTGAACACTTCGGCGACTATATGGGAGCCAGGTCCAATATCGCTATCCCGCAGGGAAAGGTGCTCACGCTCCAGGACAACCTGAAGAATGGCTTCCATCCATCGCTTACCGGGATGCAGGCCCTGTATAATAACGACCAGCTGGCGGTAATACAATCCGTCGGCTATCCCGACGCCGACGGCTCCCATTTCAGGGCTACGGACGTCTGGCTGGAAGGCGCTGACGAAGACCAGCTGCTGACCACCGGCTGGGTTGGAAGATTCCTCTCGGATACCTACGCCAATTTCCCCGCCGGCTATCCCAACGCCGACATGCCGGACCCGCTGGGGATACAGATCGGATCGGTCATATCTCCCGTCTTTCAGGCGACCGTTGGCACCACGGCGATGGCCGTGCCCTCAGACACCGAATTCTACAACCTCATCAACGGCATCACAGAGCCCGAGCCGGATACACCGATGGGCAACGAGCTCACCTATCTTCGGTCCGTGGCCAGACAGACCAATAAATACGCGGCCAATATCACCGCGGCCGCAAAGAAGATCACCCAGCAGCAGCCCTACCCGGACACCCAGCTCGCGGCACAGCTCAGGACCGTAGCCCGCCTGATAGCGGGGGGACTCAAGACAAGGGTCTACTTCGTTACCGCCAGCGGCTTCTTCGACACCCATGGCGGCCAAGTCAACCCGGGCGACCCGACCACGGGACAGCATGCAAGCCTCCTGAAGGACCTTTCTGACTCTATTTCTGCTTTCATGAATGACTGTAAGTTCCTTGGAATCAATAAACAAGTCCTCGGAATGACTTTCTCCGAATTTGGCCGCCGGATCGCCTCCAACGGCAGCTTTGGGACCGATCACGGGGCCGCCCAGGCGGTATTTGTATTCGGGGACTATGCCCGGGCGGGGGTGCTCGGGCAAAACCCGGACCTCTCCGGGCTCAATTCACAGAGCAATATCCCCATGCAGTATGATTTCCGGTCCGTCTACTCCAGCATCCTGCGGGACTGGTTCTGCGTGTCGCCGGATGACGTATCGACCATGCTGCTGAAGGACTACCAGTACCTGCCTTTTCTCAAGACAACGGCCTGCAACAATACCTATACGGACCTCAACGGTCTCGGCGACAGCCTGATAAAGAATTCACCGAATCCGTTCGTGAACAACACCACCATTACGTTCAAGACCGCCGGCGGGCATACGCTGGTGCAGATCTTTAACGCGCTGGGAAGGATCGTCCTGGTGCCGGTCGATCAGGACTATACCGGGGGCACCTGGTCCGTTACGGTAGATACGGGCCGGCTGGCGGCGGGGGTCTATTATGCCCGTCTGCAGAACCAGTCCGTTCAGCAGGTGAGAACCTTACTAAAAGTCCGGGGGTAGCTTATGCGCAGGCGCGTCATACTTTCGTTATTCGTCGTAGCCGCTCTTTTTGCGGCGCCGTACCCGGGCCTGGCGCAGGACAGGGGAGCGGACACCATTGCCTGGTCGT
>JAFDYE010000744.1 GCA_018267585.1 Bacteroidota bacterium | reverse complement strand
TGATGGCTTCGCGGATCTGGTGCTGGGGGCTGCCGCTGCCGCCGTGGAAGACGAAGTAGACGGGCTTGGGGCCGGTCTTCAGGGTCTTTTCGATATGGTCCTGGCTATTTTTCAGGATGACGGGGCGTAGCTCGACGTTGCCGGGGCTGTATACGCCGTGTACGTTGCCGAACGCCGCTGCAACGCTGAAGAGCCTGCCGACCTTGCTGAGCTCGGTATAGGCGTAGGCGACGTCTTCGGGCTGGGTGTAGAGCTTGTGGTTCTCGACGCCGCTGTTGTCGACGCCGTCCTCTTCGCCTCCGGTGACGCCGAGTTCGATCTCGATCGCCATTCCGAGGGGCTGCATGCGCCGGAAGAACTCTACCGAGGTATGGATATTTTCAGCGATCGGCTCTTCGGAAAGGTCCAGCATGTGTGAGCTGAAGAGGGGTTGTTTCTTTTCTTTATAGAATTGTTCACCCGCGTCGAGCAGTCCGCTGACCCAGGGGAGCCATTTCTTTGCGGCGTGGTCGGTGTGAAGGACGACGGGGACGCCGTAGTATTTGGCGACGTTGTGGATATGAAGAGCGCCGGAGACGCCGCCGGAGATATTGCCCTGGAGCTGGTCGTTGGGCATGCCTTTACCGGCGATGAACTGGGCGCCGCCGTTGGAGAACTGGATAATGACGGGTGAGTTGACCTTTGCTGCGGTCTCGAGGACGGCGTTGATGGTGTTCGTTCCGATCGTGTTGACCGCGGGCAGGGCGAACTGGTTGTCTTTTGCGTCTTTGTAGAGGGCTTCCAGCTCTTCTCCAAACAGCACGCCGGCTTTGTATTTCTTCATATTTTCTGAACTTTGGAGCCGCGAATATACAGCGTTGGCCGCTAATCTTCGAATTTGCTCAAATTTTTCTGCAAAAGTGCTAGATTTTTTTGAAGGGTCTGTTTTAGCTGTCTTTTTACCAATTGGCCCATCGAGCGGCATTTGCTGAAGGCGGGGCTCTTGAAATAGGTGCCGAGCTCGGATCTCAGCTGGTGCAGCTTTTCGGGTGTAGATATGGCGTCACGGGACATGATGTTGAGGAGCTCCATCAGCCGGAAGCGGGAAGAGGCGACGCGAAACGCCATCATGGTCCTTTCTTCTGTCTGGTATTGTTCGATCGACTCTTTGTTGAGGTGTTTGAGGCTGAGGTCGACCAGGGCTTTGTTCTCTTTGAAGAACTGGGGGATGTAGAGGTTCTTTCTGCCTTCGTAGGACTGCTGGTCGAAGTCGATGGCCCTGATCCGGTATTGATAGTCTTCGATATCGGGCGTGATGTCGACGACGAAGTTGTAGCTGCGCATATCCCCGAGGAGGCGGACAAAGCAGCGTTCGTTGAATTTGACAAATTCTTTTGAGAGCCTGATCTTATTGGTCTGGGGATCGTCGAGGAAGTTTTTGATGAACAGGTCGCCCGGGATCCCGGGTATATGTTCTTCCACGAGGGTATTGTGATACGTGAAAAAGGTGATGCGGTTGGGGGAGAGCAGGTGTTCGAGCTCGAGTCCGTAAATGCGCGAGGCGTCTGCCTGCTTGATATAGTAATGATCGTAGTTGTCATTGAACTTATTGACGATGCGGATGCGGAAGGGGTAGGAATTGGCGAAGCTGCAGAAGTCTATGCGTGCGACGTCGAGGTGCTTGGTAAAGGTGAGGTCGCCTTCGGTCTTCAGGATGGCATACATCTGGACCAGCCCTTCGCGGATAAAGTCCCAGTGGCGCATGTCGTAGAGGGCGGTTTCCCAGAGCGTGTCCTGGCCGTTCTTGTCTCTTAGGGGGACGGAATAGGTAATGTGTTGCAGCAGGTCGCGGTAAGTGACGGGGAGCTTTACTTCACGGCCGTGTATCTTCAGGTAGTTGCGGAGGGGTTCGATGACGGGGAAGATGGGTTTTTTCCGGGAAGGCTTGTTGGATTCTCCGGAGGGGTTCATGGAGGAAAGCTGGTCGCTGAAGTGCATGGGGTAAAGGTCGTGAATTTGGATGAGTTTTTGATGGGCCTACAGGGAACATAGCGTATGGCGGAAACATCGGGAGCCAGGGTTTCGGAGGAAAGGCTACAATGGCCTAAACCGGGTATTTTGGTTGCCAGGCTCTCTGGAGTTCTCTGAAATAGGACGGGGCCCCGAGGAGGCGGCTGCCATACCAGCTGAAGATCTGGCCGTCGACCAGCTGGATGATAGGGGTGCGTGGCGAAGGGAGGAGCTTTTTCAGCTCAGTGATATGTTTTTCGCGAAAGGGGTAGGGTTCGGATGAGAGGAGGATGAGGTCGCAGCGGGAGAGGGTCCCGGTGTCGACTATCGGATAGCGGTTGGTTGCGGACAGGAGGTTGGTAAGACCGCAGCGGCGGAGCATGTCGTGGATAAAGGTATCACCTCCGGCACTCATATAGGGGTCGCGCCAGATAAGGTATGCAGCGGTGAGGGATGAGGCTAGCGGCTTGAGGGTGTCGAAGCGCTGCTGTATCTCTTCGGCGAGGGACCGTGCCCGGGCGTTCCGGTGGGTGAGGCTGCCGACGGTGCGGATCATGTCGAGCGCGTCGGGGAGCGACTTCACGTCGCTGACCCATACCGTGTAGCGGCTGGCAAGGTCTTCGACCTGCTGTCTGTCATTCTCTTCCTTATTGGCGAGGATCAGGTCGGGTCTCAGGGAATCGATGATCCCGGGATGGATGTTCTTTGTGCCGCCGACGCGTGTTTTGGTGCGGAACCAGGTATCAGGGTGGATACAAAATTTGGTAATCCCGACGACCTCGTCTTCGAGGCCAAGTGTGTAGAGAAGCTCTGTCTGGGAAGGGACCAGAGAAATGATTCGCATTTTAATTCGATGAAGACCTCCTGCTAAAATTACGATGCTCTAATCAGAATATTTAGCAGGAGGGTTAGCTTTGAAAGCAGGGTTTGGTTCGATAGGATTGGACTGCTTTTCGTGGTTTGTTCGGACGTTGGATTTTGAGAAGAATACGTTTTAGTCTTTAAGGGCCAAATGTCGTTCTATCGGTATTGCGCTATAATCAGAAAAAAAGAAGTTGACTGATATTGGATTGAATTTCTTAGGTATTGGTCTTTTTTTTATTGGATATAGGACTCGGTACTGGTTTTTCGGATATTGGTGATTGATA
>JAFDYE010000743.1 GCA_018267585.1 Bacteroidota bacterium | reverse complement strand
TAAAGAATTTACTGTCTGTCAGCAGAATGAACGTACCCAGGATGCCGGATAAGACAAAAAAGAGCAGCTGACGGCTATACTCCGTCTTCAGAGAGATAAAACCCTGGATAATATTGTCGCCATTGTGATAGGAGGCCGCAAAAATGCACATGATGCCGATAGCGCATAGCGCAAACCAGATCCAGACCAGCGACCAGTCTACTCCTTTTGATATGGTGGGATTACTCTTGCTCATAGTATTAGCGCGTCGAATCTTTATGGCCTGCGTCCGTGCCATCCGGCGGCGCACCCTGGCCAATAGTACTGTCTTTTTTCGGACGCGGCGCCGCCGGCTTCCGCGACGAATCGCCCGGGCCCGACGGAGCCGACGATCTCTTCCTGCTCGAATCCCCGCCTGCCGCCCCACGTTGCACCGAATCCGGGCGGGCCACCGCAGCCGCCTGCGCCCTCAGCCTGGCCATCCTTTCCGCCAGCGCACTCCTATAGGGTGAAGGCTTGTGAAGGTTCAGATACAACGGGCTCCTCGAACCATCCGAAGTATCCAGCATCATATAACGGAACGACGGCGTCATGTATTTCATCCAGACAGTGCTGTCCCCGGTGAGCTTGGCCCTGTAGGCGGCCCGGGCGGAATCTTCCTTGAACTGCCGCCGGACGAGGATCTTGGCCATCAGGTTCCTGCTGGTCACGTCGTCCTCCAATGCCAGCCGGTTGGTGGCGATCGTATCGTTGAGGTATTTCTCCACCAGGAGCGACGCAATAGGCCCCGCCTGCGCGCCACCATAACCCCCGTTCTCGACGATCACCGCAACGGCGATCTTCGGGTTCTCCCTCGGCGCAAAACATACGAACCACGAGTGGGACTTCAGCTTGATGACCCGGTTGTCGATAACCGTCTTGTTCTCGGCCGTACCCGTCTTGGAACACATATCGATACCGGGAATACGGGCTACCCGGCCGGTACCGATCTCGGTAACATCCTGCATGCCGCTGTGCACCACCTCATAGGCCGCGTCGGAAATATGGGTCACCGGTTCGTGCTTCTGGTGATAACGGCTCAGCAGCGTATCATCCTCGGGCGCGCCTTCGATGTCCCTGACAAAATGCGGAGTATAAAAATAGCCCTTGTTGGCTACGATACACATGGCATTGGCCATCTGCAAAGGAGTCACCGTCAGCTTGTCCTGGCCGATGCCCATGGTCACCATGGTGCAGGAGTTCCACTGATGATTGTATTCCTTGACGTAGGCCGTCGTATCCGGGATATTTCCGTTGTCCTCGCTAGGCAGGTCCACACCCAGCCGGTGCCCCAGACCGAACGCATTGACGTATTCCTTCCACTTCATCAGCCCGAGCCGGGGACTGTGGTACTCGGGGTTGTCGACCTCGAGCCTGAACGTGTTACAGAAAAATGAGTTGCACGAGTGCGCGATAGCCAGCCGGAGATTGGCGGCATGACCGGGAAAGTTCTCGTCACACTTGACAGGCCGGCTGCAGCCATAGTACCACCCAAGACAGCCGATGCCGCTGGCGGGACTGATCACGCCTTCGTCGAGCCCGATCAACGCTCCTATCGGCTTATAGGTCGAGCCAGACGCATACTGCCCTTTGATCGCCCGGTTGAGCAGCGGACCCGAAGCATCCAGCACCAGCCTGGCATAGTTGGACTGCTTGTCGGGACCAGTCAGCGAATTGGGGTCATAACTGGGACCAGAGGCCATGGCGAGAATACCTCCGGTAGAAGGCTCGATGGCCACCACCGCTCCCGTCTTACCATAGAGCAGCCGCTCGGCCAGCTGCTGCAGCTCGATATCCATATAGGTATGCAGGTTCTTCCCGGCAATGGCCGGCGTATCCAGGGCCTGGTTCTGATAGTGTCCCACCAGCCGGTTCTTGTTGTCCTTTATCCAGAACTCGATACCCCGCTGCCCCATCAGCACCCGCTCGTAGCTCTGCTCCAGCCCGCTGCGACCCACGTAGTCACCCAGCTGATAAAAGCCGTTCGAGCGACGCAGGATCGCCGAATCCACCTCTCCGACATACCCCATGATATGCGCCGCAGAATTGTAGGGATAAACACGCACGGGACGCTCCTGCAGGTTGAACCCCGGAAACTTCCAGATGTTCTCCTCCATCCGGGCATAGATCTCGGGCGGCAGCAGGTCCTCAAAGATGGTCGGCCGGAAGGGTCCGTTCTTGATACGGGCGTCGATTACACGACGACGGAACTCACCCGTGTCGATACCGATCAGCTGACAGAAATAAGACGTATCGATATTCTTTACCTGGGAAGGAGTGACCATAAGGTCATAAAGAATGGTATTGTTGAGAATGGCCCGGCCCTTCCGGTCATAGATGATCCCCCGGGTCGGATAAACGCTCTTGCGGAAAAGCGCATTTTCCTGAGCCTGCTGCTTGTATTTCGTGGAGATGATCTGCAGATTGAACAGCTGCGCAGCAATGATCAGGAACATTCCTGCAAAGATCAGGCGGACAATATTGCTACGGGATTGATTGAAAACAGACATACAACATTATATCGTATTGGTCCTGAATTTTTGTTTACGGAAGAACAACAGCTCAGTAAGCAGGACCAGCAGCAGGCTGACCGCCGTCGACGCAATGACTTTCCCCAAAAAATACATGAACGAGCCGAAATTCAGCCATTCAAGCAGGACCAGGTAGGTATGATGCAACAGCGTTAGCACAATGACGTAGGTGGCATAAGGAGCCCATCCCATACTAACAATGGAAGGAGAGATATAGTTCTTGTCCGCCCCTTCCTGGGAGATCAGCAACCCGATCACAAAGGGTCGTACGTATGCGATTAGCGTGCACGCCGCGGCATGCAGACCCGGCGTCATCGTAAAATAGTCCAGGC
>JAFDYE010000742.1 GCA_018267585.1 Bacteroidota bacterium | reverse complement strand
CGGATTGTTAAAGAATACATTGCCCTGGACCAGCGGCCAGATCTTCGACGTATAAGCATTGTTCCGTCCTGATGTTCCGACCATGTCGTTACATTCGGGATAAGCCCCCTGGTAGGCCGCGTTGGCAGTCCACAGGCTCTGCAGCGAGCTGTAATGCGTAGAATACGACGAGTTGCTGGTAGCCTCCGTCATGGTCGTGACGGGATAGGTAGAATTATAGACGATGTTGTTCGTATAGCTGTTGAAATAGCCATAGTGGTCGAACAAGGCCATGGATACGCCGGTGACGATATTATAGGTGTTGCTGTCGCCGGACGCATAATTGTCCCCATAAAGGCCATGTGCCAGCGGCGCATCGTGAACGAGATTGTGGTTGATCACATTGCCACGACGATTCCAGACGTTCACGTCGGACCAGGTATAAAAGCATCCCATGTCGGAATAGCGTTTCACCACATCGTATACTTCATTGTATTCCAGTCGGTTGCTGTTACCTCCATACATGATGCCAACGTGCGGGCAGTCGTGCACCTTATTATAGGCCACATAGGTCCCGACCGCGTCGTAGACGTTCACGGCCGCAGAATACAGGGGGACCTGCTGGGCGTAGGTATAGATATGGTTGTTGATCACCTGGTGATTGGACTTGTTGACCTTGGCCTGGTCGAGGAGGAAGTCGGAGCTTTTAATAATGACGCCGCCTGCGCCTAAGTTGTGCAGGTCGCTACTCTGAACAGTACAGTTCCTGCCGTCGGTGATAGCCACCGCGTTCCTCCCTACATAGGAGATATCCGCGCCGGCAATAAGGACATTGTTACAGCCGGTCAGGTTGATGCCATTGCCCGAGCCGCCCCGGACCGCCAGACCGACAAAGTTGGTATAGTTGACGCCGGTCGCCGTGATGGCGGCCATGGTCCAGTCGCCTGACATTTGAACGTTGCCGGAGGCGGGAACCCACATATAGAGCATCTTGGTCTTTGTGTTGATCGCCCACTGGCCCTCGGCCCGGATCTCTTCTACCAGATTGATGGCGCAGTATTCTTCCTGGCCGCGCGGCTCTCTCCAGCTCTGCGAGCCGATACCACCCGAAATACCGATATCCTGGGTAATGGTGCTGTCCGTAGTATTGATGGCCTTGGTCAGGATGACATCCATGGTCCAGGGTACCTGCCAGTTGCCGCAGAGATACACGCCGCCGTCGCTGATGGCATTGACCCAATACCTGGCCCGGCCATCCCTGTACTTAAAGATACCGCCGGGACTGGAACCGGCCGACCCCTTGGAGATGATATCGCCCATTTTCATCCAGGACGTATCCGCCGGCCAGCGCGACATCGGCAGGGCGGCTCCGTTGTAGAAGAATGCCGGGATGTGCATGTTGACCTGGGAAAAGCTCCTTCCCCAGGCATTCATGTCCGGAAGATTGAAAGAGGTCAGGCTGATCTGCTTGACGTGCGTCTTGGCCGTCGGATCGATGATCCTCGACTGGATAGACGCGGGAATGGCGGAAAAGCTGGACGTGGGCAGCGTCATCGTCGGCTGGAATATGGCGCCTCCCTTGACCATCGACTGGTAAGTGACGGGCGCCGAAGCCGAACGGCTGTCGGTCGCATCCAGCGTGAGCCGGTAATAGATCCCCGATGCCAGCCAGATGGTACAGGGATGCGTCGGGTTGGCTTTGGCGATCGCCCTTGCCCGGCTAATAGTGACCGGGGCGCCCGCGGACGTACCCGCCCCGGTCGCACTACCGGTGGTAGACGCATAGATGTTGACCGTCTGAGCTTTTACACTGGAAATACCAAGAATGAATGCTACAAAACACACAGATGCCTTTAATGAGTAAAATTTCCTTCTCATTTAATTTGATATTGGATGTGAAAAAATGGCTTTTAACAGACACTTTAATCTTTGCCCGGATGCGTTTCCCAAGAAATAGCGCAGTTCCCGGACAATCCTGAAAACGCTAAAAACTCCCGCCTGTTTGCCAGATCCTGCCAGATGTTCCTAATTACAGATTTCCCTTACTGCCGGATAAAGTTTTGGAATAAAAAGACCGTTCATTTCATCGGACAAAGCGCGGCGTTTCATAGATAAGGTTTCCGCGGACTTTGTCTATCCCGCTTGCCCGGGATAAACTTTCAGATAAGTAAGCAATTTGGGGAATTCTTACTACAATTTCGGTAAGAAATTAACCACTCGTCAGACGCTTGAAAAATTCACAAAAACCTTGCCAGTCGAGCGTTTGAACGTGGCCTAAATCGCCATCGAAGGAAATGTTTTTTCCACACTCCCCGACTCTTATTCTAACAGTTATGAACAACCGAATTCCAGATCAGAGTAAGCCCTTAGAGCCCCTCCGGTATTGTCTCTTATTTGTGCGGCCCCCATTGGAATTGTCCCCTTGGAGGGTTGCAAATGTGGATTTTTTTATATATATTTAAGTGGAAAATTGATCCGGAAGCCCGAAAGGCCTCCTCAGTTCTCACAATAAAATTCCGCCATATGAAAAAAGCTACTACTGCCGGTAATGCCGGCGTCACGATCCTGCTGGCGATCGCTTTCCTGGGCTTGGTGATGTTGTTGTCCTATCTGTTCATCACGGGAACGATGAAATAAGGACCTTGAGCAAACCGGGTTCCGACCGGTTCGTGCAAGAGGCTACGCCGAGTCAAATTGAGATAAAAGAACAAAGCCGGACAGCGCTGAGCTGCCCGGCTTTTTAATGCATTGCCAGATTTCTGCGACCTACACCCGGGGCAAAACATGTACCTTTGCGGCCTCACCGGAGAATTACTCATGGTAACGATCGGAGATATACGATTACGGGAGTTCCCCTTGCTGCTGGCGCCCATGGAGGACGTGAGCGATCCGCCTTTTCGGGGCGTTTGCAGGTCCTATGGGGCTGATCTTACCTATACGGAATTTATCTCCAGCGAAAGCCTGATAAAGGGCGCGATCCGCAGCCGCCGCAAATTGGACATTTTCGACGCCGAGCGACCGGTGGGCATCCAGCTCTACGGCGGAGATGAGGAGAGCATGGAGCAGGCCGCCGAGATAGTGGACGCCACCGGACCCGATCTGCTGGACATCAACTTCGGCTGCCCGGTAAAGGGTATCGTACACCGGGGCGCAGGCGCCGGCGTGCTCCGCGACCCCGACCGCATGGTGCGGCTGACGGCCGCCTGCGTACGCGCGACGCGGCTGCCCGTCACCGTTAAGACCCGGCTGGGCTGGGACGACGGGTCGAAGAACATCGAAGAGGTCGCCCTGCGGCTCCAGGACGCGGGTATCAAAGCCCTGACGATACACGGCCGCACCCGCTGTCAGCTGTATAAGGGCGATGCCGACTGGACCCTCATCGGTAAAGTAAAGAACAACCCGCGCATCACCATCCCAATTTTTGGCAACGGCGATATCGACAGTCCGCAAAAGGCGCTCGAGTACAAGAACAGGTATGGCGTGGACGGCATCATGATCGGCCGGGCAGCCATCGGCTATCCCTGGATATTCCGGGAGATCCGCCATTACCTGGAGACCGGACGGCTGCCGGCCGGACCGACGGTCGAAGAAAGGGTGGCCGTCTGCCGGCAGCACCTGGCCGGCGCCCTGGCATGGAATGGGCCCGTGCAGGGCGTCAACGAAATGAGGGGTCGCTATGGGCAGTACCTGAAGGGAATACCTGAGATCGGCGTCTATCTCAAACAGCTGGTGCGGCTGACCGACCCGGCGGAGGTCGGGGCCATGCTCGCGGCGATCGAAGACCGGTACAGGGACCATCTTATCACTACTGAATCTATACGCCTGGTCAATTATCATACGCACTGCGCCTTGTAACCTGTATAAAACCCCCTAACTT
>JAFDYE010000741.1 GCA_018267585.1 Bacteroidota bacterium | reverse complement strand
CGCGGATGCGGGTCTTATTTACGGATGGAGGGTTCAGGAGGCCGTTGCTGGCTTCTCCTGCTGCGGTTGTTGCGGCGCCGGCGCAGGGCAGCGGGATCAGTGCTGCGCTGTCTCCTCCTATTGCGGGCTTGTTTCCCAACCCGGCGATGAGTTCTACTACGGTAAAGCTGACCGAGACGGGGGGCGTGCTGGGTGTATATAATCTGATGGGCGCGCGGGTGATGGTGGAGCGCGTCACGCAAACCAGTGTCCAGCTGGATCTTGCCGGCCTGGCGTCCGGTATCTATTTTATAAGACTGGAAGGCAAGGGCGGGGGTGTCCGGCTGGTGAAGATGTAAGGGGTTAGCCGGCTTGCCGCCGGGGTCTAGCCTGGTTCGCCGCCGCTGGTCATCAGCGTTGCAACTTTTTCTCCTACGATAGGCGCGAGCGCCACTCCCATTCCGCTCATGCGGACGGCGCAGAACACGTGTTCGTTGACGGCTTTGATAATGGGCATTTTTTCACTGCCCATGGCCATGATGCCGCTCCACCGATGTTCGATGGTATGGAACCGGCCGGGCAGAATGACTTCCCCGAGAAAGCGTTCCAGCTCGTTCTGGATGCGTTCCGTCGTTGCCATTTCCGTCGTCGTCTCTTCTTCGAAGGCCATGTTGCGCGCTCCTCCGAGCAGCACTCTGTCGCCCAGGTCCCTGAAATAATAGAATCCTTCGTCAAAGTGGAAGCTGCCTTTGAAGGGCAGTCCTTCGATCGGCGAGGTGACGAGCACCTGGCCGCGGGCGGGGGTGATATCCAGCTGAGGCAGCAGCTGGAGAGCGAAGGCATTCGTCGTGACGAGCATCTGCTGAGCTATCAGGGGGAAGCCGTATTGGGTGTGCAGCAGCAGGTGGCCGTGCACCTTTTCGTAGCCGGTGATCCCGGTGTTGTTCAGTATATTGACACCCATGGATTGGACCAGCCGGATGAGGGCCTGGCAGAGCTTGCCGGAATGCAGCTGTCCTTCGGACTGGTTCTCGATAAGGTATTGGACGTTTGCGAAGCCGAATTCTCCGATCTTTTCGTTCTGGAGTCGAAAGGTCTTTTGCTGGCCGGTGATCTTTTTGAGCAGGCGGTTGAATTCGTCGATGGAGGACCGCAGCTGGTCGAGGTCTGAGAGGTCGGGGGCGGCGGAGCCTTGTTCGGCGGCTTGGGAGTCCGGGGGGGTGGCATCGGTGGTGGAGTCTGCTTCCGGGGTGGCCTGCGGCGTGGGATGGGTTCGGGTAGCGGAGTTGGCTGCGGGGGTATTTTTCGGGGCGGGGCTGCCGCTGCCGATGAGCTCGTATCCGCCGTGTTTTTCGTAGCCTATTGCTTCGGAGCCGAAGATCTTCTTTATTTTTTTGATCCCCCGGTAGCGCATATCCACGAGCTCGAGCAGCTGGTCCATGCCAAGGTTGCGGGCGTCGGTGACCAGCTCTGAGAGGCTGCCGAAGCAGGCGAAGCCGGCGTTGCGTGTGCTTGCGCCAGAGGGGATGAGGCCGCGTTCGATGATCGTTATGCTTAAGGAGGGGGCGAGTTTTTTGAGATAATAAGCGCTCCATAACCCTACCAGGCCACTGCCTGCGATGATGATATCTGCAGGTGCAAAAAAACTTTCTTTTTCCCAGACGGATTGCTGTACCATACTATTGATTTCGGCTGAAAAGTAAACATTAATTTTGACTTAACCGGACGGGGTCCGGTTCGCATAAACTGAAACGATGCCAAAAAGAAGTACTATACCAGTGCACAAGCTGCAGGAGCATACTGATCAACGGTACCATCTGGAGAGAGTGGACTGTGAAAATGACAGGATCAAAAACTCTGCGCCGATAGATGCTCATCGGGATGACCATTATATTTTCATGGTGCTGGAGAAGGGGTGGAGCAGGATGATGGTAGATTTTCAACAGTACGAATACAGGACGAACACGGTGAATTTTGTATTGCCCGGACAGGTGCATGATCTCCAGGGTATGGGTGATGAAACGATCGGTTGGTACCTGGCATTGGAGCCGGGACTTATTCCCGATCTGTTCAGGGCCGTGCTGGAAGATCCGCTGCTGCATCAAAAGCCGCTAACGCTGGACGACGAGATGATCGACGCGATGACGCAGTGTCTGAAGCTGGCGCATATGCTTAGGCGGCAGCAGGAGTCGGTTTATTCGCGAGAGTGTATCTTTTCTTTGCTCGGTTCATTTGTCGGATTGGTAGCAGACTGTTATGCGGGGCGGCCGGTGGCGGCGGATGGCAAGCTGTCAAGGCCTAAGATGATCACGCTTGAGTTCAGGCAGATGGTGACGCAGCGGTTCAGGACGATGAAGAGTCCCGGTGACTATGCAGAGGCGATGCATTTGTCGCTGTCCTATCTGAATGAGATCGTAAAGGAGACGACGGGGTTTCCGGTGAGCTACTGGATACAGCAGGAAGTGATACTCGAGGCCAAGCGGCTCCTTTATTACAGCAGGTGCAGTGTAAAGGAGATCGCCTTCGAGCTCGGATACGAGGATCATACTTATTTTTCGCGTCTGTTCAAGAAGCAGGCCGGACAGACGCCGGGGGAATTTCGCGGGGAGTACCGCGAATAGTCCAATGCTTACCCCAGATACGCCATTGGTGGGGAGGGCAGGTTGTCGTTGTTTTGTAGCATGAAAAGGAAAATTGGACGGGTCCTTGCTGTCCGGACCTGGGAGCCGGACACGATGCGGGAGATCGATCTGCATTTGCCGGATTGCGACATGAGCAGGTGGCAGAGTGCGCAGCATATCAAATTCAAGGTTGGGAATTTTACATACCGGGACTATACGCCGTCGGGATGGGATGCGGAGACCAGGACCTGTACGTTGATCGTGGTTACGGCGCACAGTGGTCCCGGAAGCCGGTGGGGGCGGTCACTGCAGGCGGGGGATACGGTCTCTTATCTCGGGGTCGATTCTTCGCATCAGCAGCCGGCCTCGGGAAGACCGCTGGTATTCCTCGGGGACGAATCGGCCATCGGCCATTTTTTAGCCTTGCAGCAGCTGGCGGGTACGGGGGCCGAGATCAGCGGAGCTGTTGTGCTTTCGGAGGAGCATCACCGCAGTGAGTTCGGGCAGTATTTTACCGGCTGGGGGCTGCAGTCTTTGAGAAAGAGCTCTTCGAGGGATTATGCGGAGCTGGAGGAATGGATCGCCGGGTTGGGTATCGAGATGCATAAAGATGCTGTTTTCTATCTGGCAGGATATAGCCGGGAGGTGGTGCGGCTGAGGAGATTGTTGCGGCGAAAAGGGGTGAGCCCGGGGCACGTGAGGGCCCAGGGGTTTTGGAATTAAGTAATGGGCATTATCATGGGGTTGAAGGCTTTGGAGGCGATCATTACTTTTTGTCCCACGTGCAGGCCGGTTCGCTCTGCGGCGGTAGCGATGACCTTTACGATACTATTGGCGGAGAGTATGCTTATAATATAGACGATGTCCGCGGGCCGGATGTCGACGATCTCTCCGGTCGTCCTGAATTTACTGCTGATCTTTTCTTCGAGGAAGACCCGGGTGGGCGGTCCTTGGCGTTGTGTCTTTCCATTTTCCAGCACTATTACTTCATCGGATAGCCGAAATATTTCAGGCAGGTAGTGGCTGACGAGGATCGTCGTCAGACCGTAGAACCGGTGTGCTTTTCCGATAAAGTCCTGCAGCTTGAAGCGCATTTCGTCGTCGACGGCGGAGAGGGGTTCGTCGAGGAGCAGCAGGGCGGGGCGGCGGGCGATGGCGCGGGCGAGGGCTGTGCGTTGTTGCTGGCCGCCTGATAGCAGGGCGGGTTTGCGGTGCTGGAGTTCCTGCAGCTCCATCATTTCGAGGAGCTCGTCAATGGTCTGGCGGTCGGCCGTGGCGGGGAGCGCAAACTCCAGCTGCTGGCGCACGGTCATATGGGGGAAGAGGGCGAAGTCCTGGAAGACAAAACCGATGGAGCGGGATTGCGTGGGTAGCATGGTAGAGCGCGACCGGATCGGGGCCCCGGAAGGGCGGGTGGTCGCGGCCCGGCGTTGTTCGATGGTCAGGGACGCGGAGGTGTGGCCGGTATCGAGCCAGAGCTCGTCATCCATTTTAATATAACCGGTGTCTGGTTCGGTGAGGCCGGCAAGAATGCGGAGGATGGTTGTCTTGCCGGCGCCGGAGGGACCGTAGAGGGCGAGGAGGCTGCCTTTTTTGAGCTGAAAGCTGATATCGAGCAGCTGTTTGCCGGACGCGGTGTGGAGGATTTTGGTGGCCTGGAAATGGAGGAAGCCGGGGATGGCCGGGGGCTGGGGGGATCCGGGACTGGCCTGGGGGAAGCGGGGAGCCGGGTTCATAGGGGCGATCTGTTGTGGCGGTGATTGATGAGATAGACCAGCAGGAGTATAGAGAAGGACAGCGCCAGCAGGGCCAGGGCATAGTGATTGGCTTCCGGGTAGTGTGTGGACTGGACTTCGTCATATATGGCCACCGACGCGACCCTTGTCACGCCTGGTATGCTCCCGCCTATCATCATGACGACGCCGAACTCTCCGATGGTATGAGCGAAACACAGCACGGTGCCAGTGATCAGGGCTGTCCGAAGATTGGGTAGCAGGATATGGATGAGGGTTGTCCAGTCGGATTTGCCGAGGGTACGGGACGCCTCGCGGAGGTGCGGCGGCAGGCTGCGGAAGCCGGCCAACAGGGGGTTGACCATAAAGGGGAGGCTATAGATGACAGAGGCGACGACGAGCCCGGGAAAAGTAAAGACCAGGCGGATATTCAACCAGTGGTCGAGCAGTCTGCCCGGGGCCGCTGCCGGACTAAATGCCAGCAGCAGATAGAAGCCCAGCACCGAGGGAGGGAGGACCATCGGGAGGCTGATGATGGCTTCGATCACGGCCTTCCAGGTTCGGCGGCGTGTGGCCAGCCACCGGGCCAGCGGTATGCCCAGTAGCAGCAGGATCGCCGTGGTCAGTATGGCCAGGCGGAGGCTGAGCCAGAGTGGTTGCCAGTCAATCATGGGCCAAACTTACTTCATTCGTTTTGATCAGCGCAATTACGGCCTGATTCTCTTTCAGGTCGAGGGATTCGCATGCGGCGCGGGTGATGATAGAACGGATGGTGGCGGGGGTATCCGGGGAGGAGGATGACCGGATGGAAGAAGGGGAGAGATCCCGGGAGGCGGATGACCCGATGGAGGGCGGTGTCAGGGAAAGTGTCAGCTCGCAGAGGATGGCGCCGCGGGTGATGGCGGAGATATGGCAGGGGAGCTGGTTGCGGACGCTTATGCGGAGCGGGGATGTGGCGTTGTCGGCGGACAGCGGGACGGGTGGAAGGGCGATCATGACCTCGGTCTCTTTGAAGAGGACGCGGATGGGGGCGCCTTCTTTCAGCCATGGGCTTGAATCGGGTGCGTCGAGGACGAGGGAGTGGAAGAGCTGGCCTTCTGCGAGGACCTTTACCAGGGAGATGGATTGTTCGGTCCTGATGTTTGTGATCTCTCCGTGGAGTGTGTTCATATCGGTTAATCAGTTAGTGGTGGTGGTATCGTTGATCAGGGCTGACCGAACCCGAAATTCCTGAGGACGGGGGCTGTTGCGGCGGAGGTAAAGAAGGCGGCGAATTTTTCGGCGCCCGGGTTGTTTTTGGCGTGGGGCAGGATGGTATAGCCCTGTTGCAGCGGCTGGTGAGATCCGGCCGGTATCAGCCAGTATTTACCGCCGCTGTGTTGCATTGCAGGGGAAAGGGCAAGCGAGAGCGCGATGACGCCTATATCCGCGGCGCCACTGGCGGCGTATTGCGCGGTCTGCGCGATGTTCTCGCCGAGGACCAGCCTGTCTTTTATCCGGTCATACAACTGGTAGTAGCGCAGGCTTTCTTCGGCCCGCCGGCCATAGGGCGCGTGCCGTGGATTGGCGATGGCGATCTTTTTTACCGAGCCGTCGAGGAGGGTGTTCATTCCTTCT
>JAFDYE010000740.1 GCA_018267585.1 Bacteroidota bacterium | reverse complement strand
GATGGGGGGTGTCGTCGTCCTGCCGCCTTCCCCCGTCGAAGATATTCACCCTTTTGAAAATGGCGTTGGCCACCTGCTTGGACATCCGTCCGAGTACGTGGAGAGGGTGCCGGTCATTCTCTACCTCTCCGACGCAGACCTCCTTGATCCTTGCATTCACGTTGTGCATATCGATCAGCAGTCCGATATCCACCCCATAGTCGTTGTCAAATTCGACCTTTTGAAGAATGGATTTTTTTCCGGCGATCATGCCGCTGAGCGGCTGTTTGAACTGCAGCAGGTGCGGGAAGAAGAATTCCAGCATCGGCTTGACCAGTATTTCTGCTACACGGCCGCTCTGCCGCTCGAAATAGGATTTTACGAAATCGGCCTCGCCCCGGACCAGGGGCTCTGCCAGCATCCCAACGATGTCAACCTCGAAATTTGGCGTATCTGCCTCCAGGAACACCAGGATCTCATTGCCGGCCATCAGCAGCCCCTCCCGCATGGAATCCCCTTTTCCGACATGGGTGCTGGTGATAACCTTCACCCCCTCCTCTTTCTTTGCTTCTGCGATCGTGTTGTCGGTGGACATATCATCGACGACAATAATCTCATTCACCAACTCGCTTCGTCTCGCCTGGCGGATTACCTGGCGGATCGTTTTTTCTTCATTAAGAGCGGGAATGATCACTGTTACCATAGGCTTGTAGTTTGAGATCAGCATCTGTAAAGTTACGAAAAAGACACTGTGGAAATCCCCTAAAATTGTGCCAGCAAGTTCTTGTAATTGTCTGAAAAACAAGAATTAAATTTGGAAGTAAATTTTTTAATCCTTAAATGTCTATCTCCCCGGACACATATAAGAAGGTCGTGGCCGCGAAAGTCTATATCGACGGCAATTTCCAGGGGCCTGTCGATCTGGAAAGGCTTTCCCGGGAGGCCTGCCTGTCGCGCTATCATTTTCACCGTCTTTTCACGCGCATCTATAGGCTCACGCCCCACCAATACCTGACCCGCAAGCGAATCGAACAGGCCCGCCTGTGTCTCGCCGCCCGCGAGCTTACTGTGACAGAGATCTGCAACCGCGTCGGCTTTGAGAGCATCGGCTCCTTCAGCCTGCTTTTTAAGAAAGAGATGGGGGCCCCCCCCACAAACTACCGCGACGAGGCCTGGCGAAAAGAGCAGCAGACCCTCGAACAGCCCCGGAGCTTTATTCCCCATTGCTTCCTCGAGCATTGCGGCGTCGATCCGGCCGCGGATACCGCAGCTTCTGATTTCATCCGTTGCGATGCAGCAGCTTCCGGTTCCTCCTCCCCGGATGTTGCTCAGAAAAGCAATTCTCAATAAGGGCTTCGCGCCGGGATACCGTAGCTTTGGTCATAAACATATAAGTTATGATCACCAAGCTCTCTCATGTTACCTTTTTTGTGCTCGACCAGGACAAGGCTTATGACTTTTATGTCGGGAAATTAGGCTTCAAGGTCAATACCGACGCAAAAATGGAGAACGGCTTCCGTTGGCTGACCATTACACCGCCTGACCAGCCCGACCTGGAGATAGCTCTTCTTTCACCGCTCGATGGGGGGATGCATTTTGACGAAGAGACCCGCCAGGCCTTTAAGATATTGCTGGAGAAAGGAGCCCTTGGCGCGGGCGTCATGAACACACCCGATTGCAGGGCAACCTATGAGGAGCTGAAGAACAAGGGTGTTGCGTTCAAGTCTGAGCCAAAAGATCAGTTCTACGGCACTGAAGCTGTTCTTTCGGACGGCGTCGGCAACTGGTTCAGCATGACCCAGCGCAAATGAGGGAGGCTCATCTTGCCCAGGGTGTAAACTTCGGGTCTGCCGGTCATTTCAGCCGCGTACTCATGTTTAATCCACCTGCCGGTTCTGCGTCTCCGTCTTAAAGGTAAAATTCTTCTGTGTCACGTAGCTGAAGGCCACCACGATGAGGGTCGTGAGCATCTTGCTAACGGTCGGATAGATATGGAACTGCTCTACGAAGAGCTTGATGAAGATGTAGTTGAGCAGCAGGCAAATGAGCACGAGGAGGAAGTACCTGAACAGCTGTACCCGTCCGTGCAGCGTCGATTCAGTGAATACGATGTTCCGCGACAGGAAAAAACCCAGCGGAAAGCTCACGCAAAAAGCGATGAGGATCGACGCAATGTGGGACTTGATCACCAGGAATCCGAGGTCGACGTCGTGCTTGTGCAGGATAAAGTTATAGGCGATGGCATACATGACGATGTCGACAACCGTATTCGTACCGCCGCAGGCTGCATAACGAAAAGTCTGTATAGGCATTACCCGGCTGAAGGGAGGGTAAAAAAAATCTATAAAGGAGATGATGCTATTTTTCAGTATCTGTGCCATGCCTTTTAAAACCGGGCAAATATACTACCAATTGACCGTTTTCGCGTTAAAAAATCTACTATTCGATCCGCGGCGGCGCCATTGCGGGCGAGGACGAGACAGGACGGGCAAATAGGACGACAATTGACGACCTTGCCGTACATTTGCAGCCAACTACGAATCAATGGACATCATCAGTCAGATCAGAACAGCCGCCAGCAATGCCCTGAAAGAGAAATTTCAATTCGACCTGGCCCCCGCCGACGTCGCCGTCAACGAGACCAAACCGGAATTCGAGGGCGATTACACGGTGGTGTTGTTCTCTTTTGTCAAACAGCTGAAGAGATCCCCCGATGCCCTGGGTAAAGAACTCGGAGAGGCGCTGCTGGCCGCCAACCCGGGTCTCTTCTCTGCTTTTAATGTCATCAAGGGATTTCTCAACCTCACCGTGGCCGACAGCCGCTGGATCGACTTCCTGCGGACCGAACACGCCAACACGGCATTCGGACGCCAGCCCGCCAACGGGAAGAAGGTAATGGTAGAGTACTCCTCTCCCAATACCAACAAGCCCCTCCACCTCGGGCATCTTCGTAACAATTTCCTCGGCTGGAGCATCGCCGAGATCTATAAGGCCGGCGGATACGGGATCGTCAAGACCTGTATCGCCAACGACCGCGGAATCCATATCTGCAAGAGCATGGTCGCCTGGCAGCTGTTTGCCAATGGCGCGACGCCGGAGAGCACCGGCATCAAGGGGGACCACCTGGTCGGGGACTATTATGTCCTCTTCGGCACCGTCCACAAAGAGCAGATGGCCGCGCTGATCGCGGCCGGTATGGACAAGGAGCAGGCCGAGAAAGAAGCGCCCATCATGAAGCTGGCACAGCAGATGCTGGTCGACTGGGAGGCGGGCAAGCCGGAGGTCATCGATCTCTGGAAGAAAATGAACAGCTGGGTCTATGCCGGCTTTGACGTGACCTACCATCGCATCGGCAGCGATTTCGACAAGACCTACTACGAAAGCAACACCTATCTGCTCGGCAAGGAGCTGGTCGAACAGGGGCTCCGAAAGGGCGTCTTCTTTAAAAAGGAGGACGGCAGCGTGTGGATCGACCTCACCGCGGACGGCCTGGACCAGAAGATCGTCCGGCGCAAGGACGGCACCGCGGTCTATATCACCCAGGACATCGGCCTGGCCGTAAAGAAGAACGAGGAGTTCCACTCCGACCTGAGCATCTATGTGGTTGGCGACGAACAGAACTACCATTTCAAGGTCCTCAAGCTGATCTGTCAGAAGCTGGGCATCCCCGCCGCCGACGGTATCTTCCACCTGAGCTATGGCATGGTCGAATTGCCCACGGGCCGCATGAAGACGAGAGAGGGCACCGTCGTCGACGCCGACGATATCCTCGACGAGATGATCGTTGAAGCGGAGAAAAAAACCAGCGAGCAGGGAAAGACCGAAGGTTTTACGGATGCAGAGCTGAAAGACCTGTATGATATAATCGGTATCGGCGGTCTCAAGTTCTTCCTGCTTAGGGTTGATCCCAAAAAAAAGATGATCTTCAACCCCGAAGAGTCCATCGACCTTCACGGCTATACAGCGACTTTTGTACAGTATGCTTATGCCCGCACCAGGAACGTCTTTCGGAAGGGCGGCATCGCCATCGATCAGCCTATTCCGGCGACGGAGGCGGCGACTCCATTGTTGCCGGCGGAAAAGGCCCTGCTTGTTACCGCCGAGAAATATCCCGGTGTCCTGGCTCAGGCACTCGAGGAAATGAGCCCCTCGGTCGTCGCTGCATATGCCTTCGAGTTGGCTCAAACCTTCAACACATTCTACAATCTGCATTACATTACGACCGCGGAAACCCCGGAAAAGAAAGCGCTTCGTCTCCAGCTGACGCAGCTGACGTCCACCATCCTTCGCTCTGCACTGGCCCTGCTGGGTATCCGTGTTCCCGAAAGGATGTAGGTCGTGATCGACTACTTCAACACCACGGCCCCCAGCGGCGGCAGGTGTACGATCAGCTCGTACACGTCATCGCTCTCGTCGACAAGGTGCACGGGGACGGACGGGTTGTTGGTATCTCCCGTACCCCAGTATTTCCGGTCGTCGCTGTTGAATATCTCCTTCCAGGCCGCCTTTCCGCGGGCATAGACCTTCCATTCGCGGCGCACCACGGGCGTGAAGTTGAGGATCACCAGAATGTCGTCGTCGGGGTTCTTTCCCTTGCGGCGGTAGACCGCCACGCTTTCGCTGCGGTGGTTGAGGTCGATCCACTCGAAACCGTAGGAATTGAACTGGTTCTCGTACAGGGCCGGCTCGCCCCGGAGTAACCCATTCAGATCGCGAACACAGTCCTGCAGCAGCCGGTGCGAGTCGTATTGCAACAGGTCCCACTGGAGCTCGGTCTTGTAGTTCCATTCGGAAGTGGCGCCGAACTCGTCACCCATGAACAGCAGCTTGCCGCCGGGATGGGTCATCATATAGGTATACATCAGCCGGAGGTTGGCGAATTTCTGCCAGTCGTCGCCCGGCATCTTGTAGAGCATCGGCGACTTTCCGTGGACGACCTCGTCATGGCTTAGCGGCAGGACGAAGTTCTCGTCATAGTAGTACATCATGCTGAACGTGAACTTGTCCTGGTGGTCCTTCCGGAACAGCGGGTCCATCTTGAAAAAGTCCAGGGTATCGTGCATCCAGCCCATCATCCATTTCATCCCGAACCCAAGCCCGCCGGCAAAGGTCGGACGGCTGACGCCGGGCCAGTCGGTCGCCTCCTCGGCAATGGTCTGCACGTCGGGGAAGTCGCGATAGACGGTCTCGTTCATGTCCTTTATAAAGGCGATCGCCTCCAGGTTGCCGTCGCCCCCGTGCTCGTTGGGCTCCCATTCTCCCTCTTCCCGGGAGTAGTTCAGCTTGAGCATCGAGCTGACGGCGTCCACGCGCAGCCCGTCCGCATGGAACTTATCCAGCCAGAAGCGTGCATTGCTGATCAGGAAAGACTTCACCTCGCCCCTCTTGTAGTTGAAGATATAGCTGTTCCAGTCCGGATGGAACCCCTTTCGCATGTCGGCGTACTCATAGGTATTGGCGCCGTCGAACAGATACAGCCCGTGATAGTCGTAGGGAAAATGCGAAGGCACCCAGTCCAGGATGACGCCGATGCCCTCCCGGTGAAAAGCGTCTACCAGCGCCATAAAGCCCTGCGGGTCGCCAAAACGGGATGTAGGGGCATAGTACCCGGTCCCCTGGTACCCCCAGCTGCCGTCAAAGGGATGCTCCATCACCGGAATGAGCTCGAGGTGTGTAAAACCCATCTTCTTTACATAAGGGACCAACAGCTCCTGCAACTGAGCATAGGTGTTATACCGTTCTTCGTCGTATTTGTCCGGGCGCATCCAGCTCGCCAGGTGCACCTCGTAGATGCTCCAGGGAGAGGCAAGGGAGTTGTGTGTCTTCCGGCCGGACATCCACGTCGCGTCCTGCCAGTCATAACCCAGCTCCCAGGTGATCGAGGCCGTCATCGGCCGCATCTCCCAGAAATACGCATAGGGATCACCTTTATCCAGCGTCCCGCCGTTGTAGCCTATTATATGGTATTTATAGGCTTCACCCGTAGAAATATCCGGAATAAAGCCTTCCCAGACGCCGCTGCGGTCCAGCCGGACATACAGGGGATGGAGGTCGGGCGTCCAGTCGTTGAAATTTCCGATCACGGAGATGGCCGTCGCGTTCGGCGCCCATACAGCAAAATAATAGCCCGGCCTGCCGAGGACCGTCCGCCGGTGACTCCCGAACAGATCGTACAGCCGGTAGTTCGTCCCGTTCTGAAAATTTCGGATATCTTCCTCCGTGAAAAGCGAGTAGTTCCATACTGGCTTTGCCGAATCTACAAAATGCGTCTCTTCATATTTCTGACCAACGGATGTATTCACGGGAAATGTTTTTTTAAGTGGTAAAATGTGCCGGAGGCCTCACGCTAGCTCGTCCTCTTTAACGTAAATTTAAGGGATCGTCCTTGCATATCCTTCGTTTCAGAATTAATTTGGCCTGCCCAAGTGTGGAAAGCCGACGTAATTGCATCTCAGGGCTCAATTATATTTTTCCTATGACCAAGCTGGCCTGTTTAAACCTCCTATGCCTCTTCCTATGTCTCGGCGTGTCCATCGCGAGCCTGGCACAATCTTCGCGTGTCCTCGGAACCGTCTCCGATACTGCCGAAAAGAAGAATCTCTCCCACGGTTCGGTTCTTCTGCTGCGCCCTTCCGACTCGATCCTTGTCCAGCATACCCGCACCGACGGCGCCGGCCGGTTCACACTTCATGATGTACCGTTCGGCCGCTACCTGATCGTGGTCACCTACCCTTCCTATGCCGATTTCGTCGACGAAGTTACGGTCAAAGACACGGGGACAATGATCTTGCCCGTGATCGGAATGGTGCTAAAGAGCAAGCTCCTCCAGGAAGTGGTTGTCAGCGGCAACAAAGGCGCCATCCGCCTCAAGGGTGACACGACCGAATTCAACGCCGACAGCTTTCGCACACAGCCCAACGCCACCGTCGAAGACCTGCTAAAAAAACTACCCGGCATACAGGTCGACAAGAACGGCAAGATCACCGCTCAGGGAGAGACGGTAAAAAAAGTCCTGGTTGACGGCGAAGAGTTCTTCGGCGACGACCCCACCCTGGTCACACAGAACCTCCGCGCCGATATGGTCGACAAGGTACAGGTCTACGACAAAAAAAGCGACCAGGCCAGCTTCACCGGCATTGACGACGGACAGCGGGACAAGACGATCAACCTCAAGCTGAAAGATGGCAAGAAGGCCGGCTATTTCGGCCGCGCCAACGCCGGACAGGGTACGGAAGGCTATTATGACTACCAGCTGATGGCCAATTATTTCCGGAAAAAAGAGAAACTGGCCGGCTATGGCATCATCTCCAATACCGGCAAGACGGGACTTACCTGGAACGAACAGGATACCTATGGCCAAAGCTTCGCGGCCAGCGCCGATGTAGACGAGAATACGGGCATGATCAGTGTGTCGGGCGGCGGACGGGACGAGCTGGACTCCTGGTCAGGCCAGTACGAGGGCCAGGGCTACCCCTCTGTAAAGACGGGCGGGTTGCACTATAACAATAAATTCAACGACGACCAGCAGTCCGTCAACGCCAACTACAAATACATGATGCTGAACGTCAACGGCAACAGCACCACCAATTCCCAGTACATTCTGCCCGATACGTTCTATTATAATAACCAGCGGCAGGCGTTCACGAACCAGATCAGCAGGAATAGTTTCAGCGGCATTTACGAGTACAAGCTGGACAGCACGTCGTCGTTGAAATTGATGGCCGACGGCGGCACCGACCATAAGACGACCAACAGCGTCTTCCATTCGGAAGCCCTCGCCAGCGACAGTGTGATGGTCAACCAGAACGACAGGACGACCTCGACGACGGGTGACAAGCATACCCTCAACAGCGACCTGCTGTGGCGGAAAAAGCTGGCGAAGAAAGGACGAACGATCTCTCTCAATATTCGCGAGAACTATTCCGGGAACCGATCGGATGGTTTCCTCAACTCTGATACCCGCCTCTACGACAACGGGGGAACGCTTTCCAAAGATTCGCT
>JAFDYE010000073.1 GCA_018267585.1 Bacteroidota bacterium | reverse complement strand
GACTCGAAAAGGGAAAGATCAACCATCTGCATTTCGCCATGCACGGCACCGATAGCATCGGCAATGGCCGGGTCGCCCTATCGTACAACGATATTAAAGTCTCGCTGCTGAAGAAAGATAAGGACGACGCGGGTTATGATAAGAAGGCCGTTGCCAGCCTTTTTGCGAACCTGATCGTAAAAAATTCCAGCAAGCCGGGAAAGCCAGGCACGGAAGAAGTGCATTTTAAGCGGATTGTCAATAAGTCTTTTTTTAACCTGATCTGGAAGACCTTGTTCACGGGGGTCAAAGAGTCGGTAGGGATGTAACGGACAGATGGAGTTCGCCCTTTCCGGCACAGTATTTTCTATACCTGTTGGAAATACTATTTATGGAAAAGCCACGAAAAACGCTGGTTGTGTCGAGCCCCGAATTTGTAGAAGGGGGGCTGATACCTACTAAATTTACGTGTAAGGGCAAGGGATTCAATCCTTCCCTTGTGATCGATGGCGTACCGGAAGGGACGGAGAGCATGGTTTTGATTTTGGAGGACCCGGATGCTCCTAAAGGGTTATTTACGCACTGGGTGATCTTCGATATTCAACCCGCTAACAGCATTAGTGAGAATAGCGGACAGGGAGTGAGTGGATTGAATTCTCTTGGAGAGATGGGATACACGCCGCCGTGCCCGCCGTCGGGGCTGCACCGGTACTTTTTTCACGTTTTTGCGCTGGACAGGGGACTGGATCTGCGGCCGGGGTCGACCAGGGCGGCTGTGGAAGAGGCGATGAAGCCGCATGTGCTGGCTTATGGGACGCTGATGGGGAAATTTGGAGACGTTAAGCAGGTGGCCGGTGGGGCTTCGATAGAAGAATATGATCAGGAAAGAACCATCGTGGACGAGAGCGGCGCCGGTGCATGGCAGACGGATAAGAAAGTGCAGCACTGAGATCTTGTCACATTTTGATCGGGTTTTATCACATTTGGGGGATTTGTAGGGGATGATGATGTAACATTACCGGCAAAACCTTCCAATATGAAATGGCTTTTACTTTTGGCTTCTTTTGTGGTTTGCGCCTGCGGGTTTGGGCAGGCTCAGCCTCCGACCCCGCCCGACAACTCGATCCGCATCGGGAAGACCGAAGAGATACATTCTTTTGTACTGAATGAACAGCGAGGCATACTCGTATCGCTACCCGGCAGCTACTACGACACCTATTTTTTCAAAAGACGTTATCCTGTTGTGTATTTGCTGGACGGAGACTCGCATTTTGCCAGTGTCACCGCCATGATCAAACAGATGAGCGATGACGGGGGGCTGAGTTTCCCCGAGATGATCGTAGTCGGTATATTGAACACCGACCGCAACCGCGACCTGACGCCTACGCGTGATACGACTGAGGTAAGAATGGGGAGGGGCGCCAACAATCACAGCGGGGGAGGACCGAAGTTCATGGACTTTTTGGCTAATGAACTGATACCGCATATCGACTCCGCCTATCTGACCGCGCCATACCGCGTCTTTATCGGTCACTCGCTGGGAGGACTGATGGCGGTGGATGCACTTGTGAATCACCCGGGAATCTTTAATGCGTATCTCGCCATCGATCCGTCGATGTGGTGGGATCGGGCCAGGTTGTTGCGGCGGGTGCAGACCGTGGGAATAGATTTTCATGGCGCATCGCTCTTCCTGGCGGGGGCCAATAGCCTGCAGCCGGGATTGGATACGGTTAGCGTGATGCACGATACCGCCACCGTGTTCAGCCGGCATATGCAGTCCATATTTACGCTGCGAAATACCCTGATGCGGACGGCCGCTGCCGAACATCTTTATTTCGGCTGGAAATATTATCCCGAATACAATCATGGATCGGTGCCGCTGGTCGCGGAATATGACGGGCTGCGGAACTTATTTGATTTTTACCGTTTAGACTTCCGGCATGATGAACTGGAGGACCCTGCCTTTAAGGGAGATACGCTGCTGGCCGCGCATTTTTCTTTGGTCAGCCGGCGGATGGGATATACCGTCGCACCCCCGGAGGTATTGGTGAATAATATCGGGTATACCTTATTGGGACATGGGCAGGCTGCCAGGGCGTTCTATTACTTTCACCTGAACGTAGAGAATTACCCCAAGTCTTTTAATGTTTATGACTCGATGGGGGACTGGTATCTCGCCCAGGGAAAGAAGGAGATGGCGAGAAAGAGTTGGGAGAAGGCCCTGAGCCTGCGGGAATTTCCCGATACGAGGAAGAAACTGCAGGAATTGCAATCGGGGAGCCGGTGATTTGGGGGAGTTGGCCGAAGGACGGGGTGGTCGGGGAGCAGGGTGGTGGAAGAAGGGGGGGGTGGAAGGACGCGGTGGCCGGGCGAGGGTGAGAGGCCGGGCCCTGGCATGCTTTTTTTGGCGTAGTTTAGAAACTGATCGCCATGGATAAGGATAAGAAAAAGAATCTGCAGCATCCACCTAATAAAGGGAATTCAGACGCCCGCCAGCCGGATCCAGAAACACTCGGAACGACTGACCCGGAAGAACATATGAAGGGACCCGTATCTTCTTTTATGCAGAAGATAAGGAAGGTGGCGGAGGACAACGACGATAAGGCGGCGCCGGATGTGCCGCCGAAGGATGAGGAATAACATCGCCCGCTGACCGACTGAGGTATTGTTTTGTATTTTGGACGAATATGAAGCGATACCTTTTTTTGTGTCCTATTGGTTGTGACCCACAAGGAGATTAGTTTGTAATCCGGGGCAATCTGACCTTTAAGGCTTATCCCAGGTGGGAGGAATATTATAGTTGCCGCGTAGTGGAATAGGAAACCGGGTTTCGTTACCCCTCCGCAAAGAATTTATGAAAATACGGTATAGTCTCGATGCCCTTGTAGAAATTGACGAGGTCGAATTTCTCGTTGGGCGAGTGCAGGTTGTCGCTGTCCAGCCCGAAACCCATGAAGACGATCTTCACGCCCAGGACCTTTTCGAATAAGGAACAGATAGGGATGCTGCCGCCGCCACGGACGGGGATGGGCGCTTTTTTGAAGGTCGCTTCGATCGCCTTTGCTGCGGCCTTGTAGGCCTTGCTGTCGATCGGGGTCATATAGGGCTCGCCGCCGTGGTGCTCTTCGGCCTTGACGGTGACGCCGGGAGGCGCGATGCTTTTGAAGTAGTTGAGGAGCTTTTCGGTGATGACGCCGGCCTTTTGGTTGGGGACCAGGCGGGCGGAGATCTTCGCATAGGCTTTGGAGGGTAGGACGGTCTTGGCGCCCTCGCCGGTATAGCCGCCCCAGATGCCGTTGAGCTCGAGGGTGGGGCGGATGCCGGTACGCTCGTTGGTGGTATAGCCTTTTTCGCCCCAGAGCTCGGTGACGCCGAGGTCTTTTTTGTATTCTTCTTCGCTGTAGGGGGCTTGTGCCATTAGCTCGCGTTCTTGTTGTGTCGCATTTATTACGTCGTCATAGAATCCGGGGATCGTAATATGATTGTTCTCGTCGTGGCAGGACGCGATCATCTTCGCCAGCATCGTGATCGGGTTGGCTACCGCGCCGCCATAGACGCCGCTGTGCAGGTCGCGGTTGGGGCCGGTGACCTCGACCTCGATGTAGGAGAGGCCGCGCACGCCGATATCGATAGAGGGGGTGTCCATGCTGAGCATGGCCGTGTCGCTGATCAGGATGACGTCGGCTTTGAGGAGGTCTTTGTGCGCTGTAAGGAATTTGGCCAGGTTGGGGCTGCCGATCTCTTCCTCGCCTTCGATAATGAATTTGATGTTGGTGGGGAGGGAATTGGTGTGAACCATCGTTTCAAAGGCCTTGACGTGCATATAGAACTGGCCCTTGTCGTCGGCGCT
>JAFDYE010000739.1 GCA_018267585.1 Bacteroidota bacterium | reverse complement strand
ACATTGCCCGCAAAAACAAAGAAAAGAAGAGTATCCTAAGTTTGCTGCGGAACACAGACTACAACGAACGACAGGTCGTCCTGATCGAGGAAATCGTCAATGAGAAGAAAGCCGTCTTTACCGTAACGGAGGTGCAGAACAAGTTTGGAGTATCCAATCAAACCGCCCGGACGGACCTGGAATATTTGGTGTCCCGAGGCATCCTGGATGCCCGCAAGAGTGGCAGAAAAGTACAGTTCGTGCTGGCGGAGGACGGCGAAAAGAAAATCATGGCAAAAAAGGGGTAGCCATATCAGTTATTTACCATAGCCCCAATTATTATTCACCCTATCCATGTCCGGCAAAAGATGATCAGGGTCCAGCACCACCTTTTCGATCTTGGCGGTTGACGGATATTTGAAGGTCCAGCTGCCGCCTCTATACCAGATATTGACCGGTAATTGCAGGGTTTCGGTGCGGCCATTGGTTTGCGTTATGGACGCTGCAACGGGCATAATCATCCGGCCCTTGTTTTCAATCGTGATCAGAGCTCCTTTTGCCGGGTCGCCGTCGATATAGGTTACTCCGGTCACGGCCTGGTCAAGTTGCCATGTAGTAAAAAACCATTCTTTCCAGAACCAGTTGAGGTCTTCTCCCGTCGCATTATTAATGCAATGGAAAAAGTCATAGGGAGTCGGGTGTTTGAAGGCCCATGCTTCCGTATATTTTCTGAAGGCATAGTCGAAACGTTGTTTGCCTATGACAACCGTGCGCAACAGGTTGAGGCCATAAGCTGTCTTGCCATAAAATTGATAGTGTTGATCTTCTGTCATCGCGTCTGAAACGGTCATTAAGGGATCTTTATATTGCATAAACTGCATGTAGTCGCGAGATGCAAAAAAGGCCTTATCGAAATAAGCCGGCGCATTTACATATTCCCCATGGTTGAACAGGTCAGTCGCGATATAATTGATATAGGTATTAAAGCCTTCGTCCTGCCACATGTATCTTCTTTCGTTACTTCCTACGATCATCGGGTACCAGTTATGACCGATCTCATGGGCGATCAAAAACCAGAGACGGGCTTTTGTCTCGTTGAAGTTGTTGAAGATCATTCCGGGATATTCCATGCCAGGCGTAATGCCGGCGCTGCTGACAGCCACGTTCCAGGGATATTCAAAGAGCTCTTTTGAATAGGTCTCCATGCTGGCTTTTAGGTATTCGGTAGACCGTTGCCAGGCAGTATCCCCGGCACTTTCCACCGGGTAGCAGGACATGGCCAGAGCTTTCCGGCCTGAAGGCAGATTTACCCTGGCGGCATCCCATATCATGGCCTTGCCTGCGGTCCAGGCAACGTCCCTGGTATGCTTCATGGAAAAGTGCCAGGTAAGATCTCCTCTTGCAGCAGGCCGGGTACTGGCTTTTCCTGCTTCTGCTGCGCTGATAATGGTGACTGTCTTATCACTGGTGGCCGCCGCGGCCAGTCTTTTTATTTCGGTGGCGGTCAGCACTTCTGCCGGGTTTTGCAGATCGCCTGAACCATAAACTATCATCTCCGCCGGGGCTGTGACAAAGTATTCATAATCGCCGTAGTCGCAATAGAACTCGCCCAATCCCATATAAGGCAATGTATTCCAGCCTTCGATCTCATCAAAAACGCACATGCGCGGATACCACTGTCCAATTTGATAGACAACGCCGTCCCTGGTGTATTGCCTTCCAAAGCGTCCTGCCCCGTCGAGCGGGATGTTGAAGCGGAAATGGATCTTGACCGATACTTTTCCCCCTTTGGGTGGTAAAGGCTTGTCCAGGCGAAGCTGCATCCTTGTATCCAGACGATGGGAGTCACCGGATAATTCCTGTCTCCCTGCGTTATGGTAACGTCTTTTATTTGGTATCCCCCGTTGACGGTACCCCCCAGTATCTCGAAATAATCGCCTGGATATTTGGTAGCCGAAACAGCCCGGGAAGAAGGTTTGAAAATATTTTGGTCCAACTGAAGCCAAAGATAATCCAGTGGATCGGGACTGTTATTGGTATAGCTGATCGTCACGTCACCGGTAACGGAGGTGTCCGCCTCGCTGAAGGTGGCATGTATCAGATAGTTCGCGGTGTTTTGCCAGTAGTCGGGTCCCGGAATTCCCTTTGCTGAGCGAAACCGGTTGCCCGCCGGCATATTAAAGGTTTGCGTGAAAAGATCGTGCGGATCATAGCCTGCCGCGACATTGGTTGCATTTTGGGCATGCAGAAAGCAAACGTTCAAGGCCGTTAAAAAGGATATGATAAACCTTCTCATTACAGTTGTTTTGGTAAAAAGGTAATTTAGGGCTTTCCCATCTCATTCCCAAATCGGCATCACTGCCTTATAAGGTTGAGATTCGGCTACAAGATCCGTAGATCCGGCTACGTGCCCGTCCCCGGGACGGTCGAATTTTGCTTTATCCAAATTGCAAACAATGAATATCGTTCTAATCACAGGCGCAAATAAAGGCATCGGCCTTGAAACGGCCAGACAACTCGCGCAAGGGGAAGGATATTTTGTCTACCTCGGCAGCCGCGATAAGACAAGGGGCGAAGCGGCGGTAAGGCTGCTTAATGCGGAAGGGATCACCAATGTCGAATGGGTCCAAATCGACGTAACGGATAACAAATCCATCCGGCAAGCCAAGGAAACGGTACAAGCCAGGAGCGGCGTTCTCGACATCCTGATCAACAACGCCGGGATTGCCGGCGCCCAGCCGCAGCGAATCGCCACCACTGATATCCAGACCTTGCGAAACGTCTTCGAAACCAATTTCTTCGGCGCGGTGCAAACAACCCAGGCCTTTCTGCCGTTATTAGAACGATCCGCGGTCCCGGTTATCATCAACGTCTCCAGCGAGCTCGGTTCGCTGGCGCGGCATAGCGGGGCTGAACGCAACCCCAACTGGGACAATTTTGATGCCTACAGCTGCTCGAAGACGGCCTTAAATGCGTTCACGCTCGCGCTGGCTAACCAGTTGAGGAACACCAAATTCAGGATCAACAGCGTCACGCCTGGATTTACTGCCACCGACCTCAATCAGCACCAGGGGACCCAGTCGGTCGCGGAGGGCGCCAAACATATCGTAAGATACGCGATCATCGGCCCCGACGGTCCAACTGGAAAATTCCTGAAAGATGGCATCGTACCGTGGTAGCGCCGGTGAAAAAAATAAAGTCCATGACAAAGATCCGCCGCATCAGGAGCATCACCGAATTTCATCAGCTCCGCCAGTTGCCAAAACCGCAACATCCGCTGATCAGCGTCGTCAACGTTGAGGACATCTACCATGCCCCCGGCGAAGAGGCGGAGAATCTCGTCCTGGATTACTACAGCATTTCCCTCAAGCGCAATTTTAGCGGCAAGTTCCGGTATGGCCAGCAGGAGTATGATTTCGATGAAGGGGTCATGTTCTTTATTGCCCCGGGCCAGGTATTCCGGATCGACCACGACAGCAACCGGCCGATCAACCAATCGGGTTGGATGCTCCTGATCCACCCTGATTTTTTATGGAATACCCCGTTGGCCAAATCGATCAGGCAACGAGAATATTTTGACTATTCCGTCCATGAAGCGCTGTTCCTTTCCAGGAAAGAGGAAGATGTCCTGACCGGTATTATCGGGACGATCCAACAGGAGTACCAGAATAACATCGACCAATTCAGCCAGAACATTCTCATTTCCCATCTCGATACCCTGCTCAACTATGCCGAACGTTTCTATCACCGGCAATTCCTGACCCGGAAAATTGCCAACCATCAGGTACTCGACCGGCTGGAGGCCATCCTGGAGGAATATTTTACTGCCGAGGACCTGATCAAAAAAGGGCTGCCGTCTGTGCAGGAAATAGCCACCCGCCTTAATATATCACCTAACTATCTAAGCGGCCTGCTTAAGGTTTTGACGGGGCAAACCACCCAGCAGCATATCCACGAAAAACTCATCGAAAAGGCAAAAGAAAAGCTCTCCACTACGGATGCCACCGTCAGCGAGATCGCCTATGAACTCGGATTCGAACACCCGCAGTCCTTCAGTAAATTCTTCAAGACAAAGACCAATCAGTCGCCCCTCGAGTTCAGGCAATCCTTTAATTAGACGGTCTATGGATCCTCCCGATACGGTGAAGAGCCCGGGCGTTGGGTGGGTATGACGAGAATCGTGGAGTCGACTGGTCGTGGAATTGGGGCTGGGTGGGTTGAAAAAGGGCAATGGGCATCTTATTTGTATGGTCAAGGAAGGAGGCTAACTATGACTATTCAAATCGAACATACATTATCAAAAGAGGAAGCGAGGAACCGGATCGAACAACTTATTGAAAGATACAAGAACGAGTATAAGACAGATCTACAGGAGCTGGTTGTCGACTGGGCTGGTGACAGGGCGCATATACGGGTAAAGGCGAAAGGGTATGGCACGTCGGGAAATTTGGAGGTCAGGGACGGGGCAGTTGAGCTGGATTTTTACGTGCCCTTTATGTTACAGGTATTTAGCAAGAAGATCAAGTCTGCCGTTTCTGAGGAGATAAAGCGGAGTTTGGTATAGGGCGGTGATCGGGGGAAGAATGGAGCGGGAAGCGAACCGGGCATCGGTGCCGCCCCTTTGTGGGCCCCGAGGACAGGGAATGAACCAACTTGAACGAATTTGAAAAGGGGTGCGATGGGGCGGGAGAGGGGATTTGGGGTAGCTTTAGGGCATGTATACATCAATTTATCCTACACGAGGTTTTTATCCCGGGCGCGAGCGCGCCAGACTGATCGCGTCTTATTTTCTTGTTTGCGCGATGACGCTGCTGGTTGCCTGTCAGACGGCGCCGGCGAAACGATACGGATTTATTACGATGCTGGGGCAGGATACGATCTCGGTCGAGTCGGTCGTCCGCCGGGGTAAAACGCTGGAAAGCGAGGAAGTGGACCGTTTTCCCGAGGTGCGGATACGTCATACCGTGGTTAAATTGGATGACGACGGCGGAATAGGGCATCTGGAAATGGAAATTCATACCCCCAGCGAGCCGTCGCGGCAGAGGGACCGGACGGTGGTGGCCGATGTCGGCCATGGCCAGGTGCACCTTTCAAAAACAGACAGTAGCGGTACGGTGAACCGGGACTTCCCGACGGGCGGGAGCCTGGTAGTGGCGCATGTGCCGCAAATGTATAGTCTGTACGAGCTGTATTTTGCCGCGGCGCGGAAGCAAGCGGAGCGGTCAAAGCCAGGGGTAGGGGGTGGTGTTGCGGCCGGCAATGCAGTCCAGCTGCGGCAGTTCTATATCGACCGGGAGTTTGACCGGTTTCCGTTGGGTCACGCTACGGTAACCCCTGTCGCCGGGACTAAGATGGAGGGGAATGGCAAGATGGGGGGAAACGGTGAGACGGGGGGAAACGGCAAGGTGGAGGGGAACGCTAAGGTGGATATCGTACATGACTGGCTTGCCGGAACCGGGGAGGCCACGATGGACTCCGACGATGATATGGTAGGCTATTCGGGTGCGCGGACGACCTACAAAGTAAGGGTCAAACGATTGGATACTGTACCTGACGTAAAAAGTATCGCTGCCTATTGGGCGGCAAAGGAGGCGGCGGGTGGCAGGGTCAGGTCGTTGAGCGTCCGGGATACGGTGCGGGCGCAGATCGGTAATACCATGGTTACTATCGACTATGGCAGGCCGCTCATGCGAGGACGTACCCTGCTGGGGGATCTGATACCGTATGATCGGGTATGGAGAACCGGGGCCAATGCGGCTACGCAGCTGACGACGTCGGGCGCAATTAAGCTGGGGGGTATGAAGGTTCCTGCGGGCACCTGCTCGCTGTTCACCGCTCCGCATGCGAGCGGGGTTGATCTGATCGTGAACAAAGAACACGGAGAGTGGGGCACGGACTACAATGGCTCACGCGACCTGGGTTCGGTTAGAATGACCAGCGAGACGGCCGCCGCTCCTGTGGAGGCCTTCACAATATCTGTGATTGCCGGGGATCACGGTGGCGGTAAGCTGGTTTTCGAGTGGGGGTCATTCCGATGGATCGCGCCGATCGAAGTGGATGGGGGTAGAAGATAAATAGTTGATTTTCAGTTGATATTTGATTGACGCAAAGTTTTTGCGGGGAATGCTGTATCTTAAGCAGATGCTAAAACAATGCCTACTACTGCTGTTCGCTGCGGCTCTTTGCCCGGCGGGTTATGGCCAGATATTCCGGGTGAGCTATCCGGCGGCTGCAATGCGTGAGCCGTTCAGTGGAAGGGTGATCCTGTACCTGAACAAGGAGAACAGGAATCCCAAGGATGCCATGGCCGATCTGGAGGCCTTCCCCTGTATGTCGGTCGAAGTAAGGGATGTGAAGCCGGGAGGTATTGTGACGTTTGATGACCGGGCCGTGGCCTATCCTGTCCGATTGTCCGATCTGGAGCGGGGTGAATATTATGTGCAGGCTGTTTGGGACAGGGATCTGGGCGGGCGTGCGATCGCGGCGAGCCCGGGTAATCTTTATTCTTTGCCGGTTAAGGTCAAGCTGACGAAGGATGTCCGTGCGTCGTTCAGTCTGATCTGTGATCAGGTCGTTCCGCAGGCGAAATTTACGGATACGAGATT
>JAFDYE010000738.1 GCA_018267585.1 Bacteroidota bacterium | reverse complement strand
TGACGTCAACTACAGGGGGCAGCTGCCGGGTCTGACGCGTCTGCTGGACAAGCTACCGTTTTACAGCACGAAGGAGATGAGCACCATCAATGCTTATGGCGAAGGGGCTATCCTGCGGCCGGGTCATCCGCCGCAGATCGGAAAGGGGACCAGCGGTGCGGTGTATATCGACGATTTCGAGGGGTCGACGAGCTCGATCGACCTGCGTTTTCCGCTGACGAGCTGGGCGCTGGCGTCTGCTCCGCAGGGTACGAACGGGCAGTTCCCGCCGTTGTTCCCCGAGGCGAGTCTGACGGACTCGTTAGACTACGGGTTCAACCGCGCCAAGTTCGCGTGGTATAATATCGAGCCGACCCTTCAGGACCGGAGCAATCCGAATAACCCCGACAAGTATGAGAATACGCTGCTGGATCCCCGTGTGGGAGCGATACAGACGCAGCAGCTCTTCCCGGAGCAGACGGTGCAGACGGGTCAGGCGCAGCTGATCACGTTCGACATGGCGTACTATCCTTCGGAGAAGGGTCCCTATAACTTTGATGCGCGGCCGGGCAGCGTCGACGGCACCGGCAAGCTGCTGAACCCGCAAAAGCGCTGGGGTGGCATCATGCGCGCGCTCGACCAGACGGATTTCGAGACGAACAATATCGAGGTGCTGCAGTTCTGGATGCTCAGTCCATTTGCGAAGACGGCGAACGGCGTGGGGAACACGACGGGCGGGCAGATGTATATCGATCTGGGGAGCGTTTCGGAGGATATTCTGAAAGACGGGAAGAAGCAGTTCGAGAACGGGTTGAACACGCCGAACATCAACGCGCAGATAGACGAGAGCTCTGTCTGGGGAAGGGTGCCGGCCAACCCGATACAGGTGACGACGGCGTTCAGCAACGATGCGGGCGACCGGCCTTACCAGGACGTGGGTTTTGACGGGATGACGGACAGTGCGGAAAAGACCAGGTATCAGCGTTATCTGAATACGCTTGCGACCACTTTCGGGACGGGGTCTGCGATCTATCAGAAGGCGGCGAACGACCCGTCGAGCGACAACTTCACGAACTACCGCGACCCCAGCTATGACGGGGCGCAGGCAGGTATTCTTGGCCGTTATAAGAATGTGAACAATCCGCAGGGAAACTCGCCGATAGCGACGACGGGTTCCACCACCATTTCCGCGTATACGCTGTATCCTGACCAGGAGGATCTGAACAAGGACAATACGATGAATACGCTGGAAGAATATTTCGAGTACAAGGTGAACCTGGTCCCGAACGGTTTTGGCTCCGGCTATATCACGGACTCGATGACCTTTGCTCCCAGTGGCGGGGTAAAGCAGACCTGGTATCAGTTCAGAATACCCATTTCCGAGTATTATCAGAAGGTGGGCAATATTCCGGATTTCAAGTCCATTCAGTTCATCCGTATGTATCTTACCGGGTTCACCGACTCGGTGGTGTTGCGTTTTGCCAAGCTGGAGCTGGTGCGCAACAACTGGAGGAATTTCAACTATATCATCGATACGACGGGAAATCTTACAGCGATGCCGGCCAATAACGTCACGACGTTCAATGTGACGGCCGTGAATATCGAGCAGAACAGCTCGCGTCAGCCTGTGCCGTATGTCACGCCTCCGGGTGTGGTCCGGCAACAGGAGCTGAGCAACAATAATGTGAATCTGTTGCTGAACGAGCAGGCGATGAGTCTGCAGATCTGTAACCTTGCGCAGGGCGATGTGCGCGGGGTTTACAAGACCACGGCGCTGGACCTGCGGCGCTACGGTACGATGGACATGTTCATCCATGCTGAGGCCACCGGCAACCAGAACGGGATCAATGACAACGATCTTTCTGCCGTGATCAGGCTGGGGAGTGATTTTGTGAGCAACTATTACGAGATACGGATACCGCTGAAGCGGACGGTGTGGGGGGCTACCACGGCGGATGCCATCTGGCCTGAGGCCAACAATCTCAGTCTGAATCTGCAGCGGCTGATACAGCTGAAGGTCAACCGGAATAATAAGGGGGTGAGTAATTCCTATTACAGGGAGGCGGATGCGACGGGGCGGACATACGCCATTTTGGGTAATCCTAACTTAGGTGCGGTACAGGCATTTTTCCTTGGCGTTCAGAACGTCAATCTGGCTACGGCGTGTACGGAGGTGTGGTTTAACGAGCTGAGGCTTACGGATATCAGTACCCAGGGGGGGTGGGCGGCGGTGGGCAAAGTGGACATCAAGCTGGCGGACCTCGGTACGCTGACGGTGTCGGGCAGCAACCGGACGGCGGGGTTCGGCACTATCGACCAGAGTACGAATGAGCGGTCGCTGGACAATAATTCGCAGTTCGATGCGGCGACCAATCTGGAGCTGGGCAAGCTGCTGCCGAAGAAGGTGGGGGTGTCGATACCGGTCTATGCCGGGTTGACGAAGACTACGAGCACGCCGCAGTATGATCCGTTCGACCTGGACATCAAGCTAAAGGACAAGCTGAAGGCTGCGCCGGGGGCGCAGAAGGATTCGATAAGGGAGCAGGCGGTTGATCAGACGACGATAACGACGGTCAATTTTACCAATGTCCACAAGAATAACACGACGAATAAGAAGCTGAAGGTCTGGAGTGTCGAGAATGTGAATGTGAGCTATTCTTATAGCCGGACGGAGCATCATAGTCCGCTGGCGGTGGAGGACGAGCTGATCGTGCATAAGGCGACGCTGGCGTATAACTATAACCGTGCGGCGAAGTTCATAGAGCCTTTCAAGAAGAAGATCAGGTCGAGGTCGCCGTGGCTGGGGCTTATCCGGGATTTCAACTTCAACCCGATGCCGACGGTGCTGGGTTTCCAGGCGAATGTCATCCGGCAGTTCGGGGCTTATCGGTCGCGGAATATAGGCGGGCCGCAGAATATTTTGCCGGAGACCTATAACAAGTTCTTTACGTTCGACCGTCTCTATACGCTGCGTTGGGACTTTACGCGGTCGCTGGCGCTGGATTTCACGGCCACCAACCGGTCGTGGATCGACGAGGACAGCGGCAGGCTCGACAAGGCTCAGCGGAAGAAGATGTGGGACCGGTTCTTCAGGGGTGGTCGTACGGTGTTGTATACGCAGAATGCCAATCTTACCTATACATTGCCGACGGCGAAGATACCGGCGCTGGACTGGACCAAGGTGCAGGCGGGGTATTCCGCGTCCTATACGTGGACGGGGGCTTCGCAGCTGGCGCTGACTTTGGGCAATACGTTGCAGAATACGCAGCAGCGTACGTTGCTGGCCGATTTCGACCTGACGCGTCTATATGCGAAGTGGGGATTGCTGAGGCGGCTCGATCAGAGCGGGCAGCGGCAGCCGGGTCAATCCGGGGGCAGGCCGGATACGGCGCGGAAGAGGCCGGGGTCGGAGGAAAGTCAGCCGTATGAATTAAAGGGTGTGGTGAAGGGGCTGGCGAAGATACTTACGTCGGTGAAGCATATTAACTTCAACTATGCCGACAACTCCTCGTCTACCATTTATGGATTTCTGGACAGCACGCATGTGCTGGGGATGGACTTCCGGTCGATGCAGCCGGGGTGGGGGTATGTTTTCGGGCGTCGTGCGGATACTTCCTTTATCAACGGGTTGGGCAAGAGGGGGCTGATCTCTACGGATACGACGCTGAACAACCAGAACATGATCAGTTATACGCAGAAGATATCGGCGTCGGCGATCATCGAGCCGGTGCGTGATCTGCATATCACGGTGAATCTGGACAAGACGTTCGGGCAGAATTATTCGGAGCTCTACAAGGATACGGCCGGGGGCAGCGGCTATTCGCGGCTGAACCCGTATATGGCGGGGACCTTTAGTGTTTCTTTTATATCCTACAAGACGCTGTTCGAGTCGTACAAGCCTAATGAGATATCGAAGACCTTTGCCAAATTCGAGACTTACCGGAGCATCATTTCTTCGAGGCTGGGGGCGATCAACAAGTATACGGGTGGTCTGGTGGGGAGTGATGGATATGCGGCCGGTTATGGCCGTTATGCGCAGGACGTGCTGATCCCGGCTTTTATCGCTGCCTATACGGGGAAGAGTCCGACGACGGTGGCGCTGCTCAATGAAAAGGGGGGGGATGTCACTTCGAATCCTTTCTCGGGGTATCTGCCGAAGCCGAACTGGCATATTACCTATAGCGGGTTGAGCCGGTTGGAGTGGTTCAAGAAGATCTTTACGAGCTTTAATATCACGAATGGGTATACGAGCACGCTGAGCATGAATAGCTTTAATTCCGACCTGCGGTATCGTGACCCGCTGGGGTATGGGACGCCCGGGTTTATCGATACGATCAGCGGGAATTTTGTCCCATTTTATGCGGTGCCGAATATTACGATCCAGGAGCAGTTCACGCCGCTGCTGGATGTGGATATGCAGTTCGTGAATCAGGTGCAGGCGAAGGTGGGATATAGCAGGAGCAGGCAGCTGAGTCTGAGTCTGGTGGATTTCCAGCTGAGCGAGAGCCGGTCAACGGAGATTACCTTGGGGGGTGGGTTCCGTAAGCGGGGTGTGGGGTTGCCGTTCGGGTGGAAGGTGGCGGGGAATGGAAAGACGCCGCCGAATGGGCCGCCTGGCAGCATCAATTCGCAGAAGGCGCAGAATGATCTTACTTTCCGGCTGGATATAAGCATCAGGGATGATGCGACCTCGAGCAGTTATCTGGATCAGAATGCTTCGTTGCCGACCGGCGGGCAGCGGGTGATACGGATAGATCCGTCTATCGACTATGTGTTGAATAACCGGATCAATCTGAAGCTGTATTTTGATCAGCAGCGGACGACGCCGAAGATATCGACGACTCCGCCGATCGTTACGACGAAGGGGGGGATACAGATCAGGATCTCGCTGGCGCCGTAGGGGGCCAGGGAGGGTCGGTGGATGACCGGGGTTAGGTTTTCTTATAAAAATATATTCCGTCGGCCTGGGCGGTGCAGGTCATGACGATGTCGTTGAGGCAGACGTGGGCCGGCAGGGTGGCGCAGTAGTAGATGACGTCGGCTACGTCTGCGGCGTACAATGGGGTGTAGCCATCGTAGATCTTTTTTGCCTGGGTCTCGTCGCCTTTGAAGCGGACGCTGGAGAATTCCGTCTCGGCGGCTCCGGGGTGGATGGCGGTGACCTTGATGCCGTGGCGCAGCAGGTCGATGCGCATCGAGTGGGAGATTGCGTCGACGGCGGCTTTGCTGCCGCAGTAGACGTTGCCTTTTTCGTAGATATCCTTTGCCGCCACCGATCCCAGGTTGATGATATGGCCTTTGCCTTTTGCCGTCATGGACGGAAGGACTGCGCGCGATACGTAGAGGAGGCCTTTGACGTTGGTGTCGATCATTGTCTCCCAGTCATCCATATTTGCTTCATCAAAGAAATCCCTGCCGAGGGCGAGGCCGGCGTTGTTGACGAGGACGTCGATGTTCTGCCAGGTATCGGGCAGGCTGCCGATGGCTGCGTCGACGGAGGCCTTGTCCTGTACGTCAAAGGCGAGGGGTAGTATCCTGGGGGTGCTGAGGGGGCCGTAGGCGCCGCTTTCCAGTTCGGTCCTGAGGGCTGTCAGTCTTTCTTTTCTTCTGCCGGTAATGATGATGTCATAGCCGCCTGCTGCGGCAAATTTGCGGGCGCAGGCCTCGCCAAAACCGGATGTTGCGCCGGTGATGAGGATGATCTTGTTCATGTATTTATTACGAAGTTTAAAAATGATCGGAGGAGGCTGTTGCTGAGGGCGGGTTCTTCGAGCATGCCCATGTGTGCCGAGTGTTGGAGGATATGGATATGGGATAGGGATGGCAGGTGGGACTGCTGCAGGGTGTGTTCGGGTGGAACGGCCTGGTCTTCTTTGCCGATGACGAAGAGTACTGGTATTGCGGCTTCTTTGAGGACGGCGGTACGGTCGGGGCGTTGGATCATGGCTTCGTACCAGGCGATGAGGGCTTCCGGTGCGAGGTTGGAGTAGCGGTCGATCGTGGTCTGGACCAGACCGGGGTGGCTGGTGCGGGTGCCGGCGGCGAAGAGGTTGGGGACGGACTGGCGGATGAAGGGGGCTGTGCCGTTGTTGCGGATGAAGTCGTTGCTTTTGCGGCGGGCAGCTTTTTTTTCTTCGCTGTCGGGATAGGCTGTGGAATGGAAGAGGCCGAAGCCTTTGAGGCGGCCGGGATATTTTTCGGCAAAGGCGAGGGTGATGTAGCCGCCCATGCTGTGGCCGATGAGGACGCACTGGTCGATGTTTTCGTGGTTGAGGATGGTCAGGACGGATCCTGCGATCGATCCCATTGTAACGGGAAGGGGGGCTGGGGTCGAGCGGATGCTGCCGGGGAGGTCGGGGGTGATCAGGCGGCAGCTGCTGCTGAGGTATTCGACCTGGGTGTCCCAGACGGTATGGTCTTCGGCGAAGCCGTGCAGCAGGACGACGGGCAGGCCGGCGCCTTCGTCCCGGTAGAAGAGCGTGTTTGCGCCGTCGGCTATTTTTTTATCCACGAATTTCTTGTTTTAATGGTGGTGAAGGTAACCCAGATGATGAACAGGAAGGTAAGCAACAGGGCCAGCTTTGATATGCAATCACCGTACCGGACGTAGAAGGTGAGGTCGTTGCGGGTGGGGACGGATTGCCGGATGAAGGCGGTTGACACCCAGGGCCGGGAGGCGATGATCTCACCGGCCGGGTTGATGACGCAGGAGACGCCGGTGTTGGCGCTTCGGATGACCCAGCGTCTGGTCTCGACGGCTCGCAGGCGGGCGTAGTATTCGTGCTGGCTGTAGCCGGGGGTATTGCCCCACCAGCCGTCGTTGGTGATGATGGTGATGATGTTCGCTCCATTTCGGACGTAGCGTGACATGAATTCTCCGTAGATGCTTTCATAGCATACGGCGGGGGCTATATGGTAGGTGTGGTTGGTGGTGTTGAGGACGGTGCGGTCGGTCTGGCCGGTATAGCCGGTTGTCGTCCCTCCGAATTTTTCGAACCAGGAGTCGAGGATATGGAGGAAGGGCGGCAGGGTCTCTACGCCCGGGACGAGCCTGGATTTGTGATAGAAGGAGACGGGGCCGCTGCTGTCGAAGAGGGCGGCTGCGTTGTAGCTTTCGTAGTATCGGCCGGAGCCGGGGATCTTCTGGGCTGAGGGGCTATGGCGGTCGTTGAAGATGCGGACGGCTTCCAGGCCGCTGAGCAGGTTGATATTGGGGTGGCGGTGGAGGAAATCCCAGAGGGGGTTGAGAAGGAAATCCTGTTTGAGCTGGTCTTCGAGGAAGCCTTTCTCGCTGTACAGGGCTGTTTCGGGCCATACGACGAGGACGGTATTGGAGTCGATGGCGGAGTCGCTGAGGCGGATCAATTTGTGGAGTTGGGCTTCGAGGCTGCCGGTATAGAGTTTTTCATAGGGGTCGATATTGGGTTGGACGATGACGATGTTGTTGTGAGCGGGGGTGGCGCCGGGCTGGTCGCCGTGGGTAGGTGTGAGGGCTGGCGTGAGGAGGATGGAGATCAGGAAGGGGAGGAGGAGGGTGAGGCTTGTGTAGAGGGCAAATCGTCTGTTGAGCTGTCCGCCTTTGAATTTTTTCCAGAGGAAGCGGAAGAGGAGTATGTTCACGGACAGTATCCAAAGGCTTCCGCCGCTGGCGCCGGTATATTCATACCATTGAACCCAGCTGGTGCGGGTGGAGAAGACGTTGCCGAGTGTCAGCCAGGGCCAGCTGAGGCCCCAGTCCTGGAGGTGGATGTATTCAAAGCTGAGCCAGAAGAATACCAGTGAGAGGTAGCCGGCGGTATC
>JAFDYE010000737.1 GCA_018267585.1 Bacteroidota bacterium | reverse complement strand
GGAGCTGAAGAAGTTCAACCCCATTCTCAAGAAAGTAACGGTACATAAAGAAATTAAATAACTATGGCAAAGGCTGCAAAAACCGCTATTAAGACCAAGGACGCCAAGGCTGCCGCGGAAGCCAAGAACTGGACCAAGGTCATCCGGGCTGTACGCAGCCCCAAGACTGGTGCATATACCTTTAAGGAGGCTATTGTGCACAAGGACAAGATCAAGGAGTATCTGGCGGGAAAATAATTTATCTGGGTTTAGTAAGATAACCGCGAAGCTGTTCTCTCAAGGAACAGCTTTTTTTGCTTTCAACTATAATAATGGATCTTCGGTCGCTGGACCTTTGGTCCGTCTTAACGGATTTCTATGGGATTTTTTGATAAGCTATTCGGCAAGAAGGAAAAGGAAAGCCTCAATCAGGGCTTGCAAAAGACAAAGGAAGGATTCCTGTCGCGCCTGACCAAGGCCGTAGCAGGAAAGAGCACAGTCGACGAAGAAGTGCTCGACAACCTGGAGGATGCACTGGTGAGCGCCGACGTCGGCATCGATACCACTGTGAAGATAATCAAGCAGATCGAGAATCGCGTGGCTAAGGATAAGTATGTCAGCACCAGTGAATTGAATAAGTTACTTCAAGAGGAGATCGAGAATATTCTGGTAGATGCGCCCGAACAGTCCTACCGGGACTTCAGCACGCCTTCGGGAAACAAGCCCTACGTGATACTCGTAGTCGGTGTCAACGGTGTGGGCAAGACGACGACCATCGGCAAATTAGCCTATAATTTTACAAAAGCGGGCAAGTCTGTGCTGCTGGGCGCGGCGGATACATTCAGGGCGGCGGCCGTCGACCAGCTGACCATCTGGAGCGAGCGGGTTGGTGTGCCGATCGTCAAGCAGGGCATGGGCTCGGACCCCGGCGCCGTCGCCTTCGATACGGTGCAGAGCGGTGTGGCGCGTGGCGCCGACGTGGTGATCATCGACACGGCCGGCCGTTTGCATAACAAGGCGCACCTGATGGAAGAGCTCAGCAAGATCAGCCGCGTCATCAAAAAGGTCATGCCGGATGCCCCGCACGAAGTCCTGCTGGTACTGGATGGGTCAACGGGTCAGAACGCCCTCGAGCAGGCCCGTCAGTTCACGGCTGCCACAGACGTGACCGCGCTGGCCATCACCAAGCTGGACGGGACCGCAAAAGGCGGAGTCGTACTGGCCATCGCCAACCAGTTCAGGATCCCGGTGAAATTTATCGGTGTGGGCGAGAAGATGGAGGACTTGCTGGTCTTTGACAAGCACGAATTTGTCGACTCTTTATTCAGTTTAGAGAAATAAAAAAGTAAAGCCCGCCGACGCGGGCTTTTTTAATGCCATTGCGAAAAATTTAGAAAGTATACCGGACCCCGAGTCCACCCCAGATATCGAGGTAGGGATGGTTGAGCTCCAGGTAGGGATTGATGTCCAGGCTGAGATTGATGGGGGCGCCGCTGAATTTATAATCCAGACCGAGCACGCCGTCCACACCGATCGAAAGTGCGCCGGACCCATAGTCGTGATCGTGATAATAGGTGCCGTTGTACCAGCCGATATGCGCGCCTGGACCGACATACCATTTCAGGCCCTCCACGTCATTGATATCGCCGTGAATCTCATATAGACCGGTCAGACGAAAGCCGCGGTCCCAGAAGTTGGCCAGCCCTTCGATCGCATGATTGTCGGATATGAAATGCTTGACACTGATGGCGCCAGGCCAGAATTTGATACCGACTGCAGTCTCATAGCTGCTGCCCATAGACTGGGCCGAAGCGCTAAGGGAAAAGAGGGATGTAATAACGAACAGTAAACACAAGGTTTTCTTCATAGCTGTTATGAATTTATACATAGCGCAAATATCGTAAAAATCGTGCCAGCGATCGCGATATATACCTAACGCGTTCAATTAGTTGTATACAAATGTGACTAACTTTTCGGGGAAGCCAGCCGCAGCGTGATAATTCCCAGACAACTGGCCAGCAAAGAGGCCGCAAGGATGGCGATCTTCGAACCTTGTATATGCCCGGCGTCGGAAAAAGCGAGGTTGGTTATGAAGATCGACATGGTAAAGCCAATGCCCGCCAGCAAGCCCGCGCCGAGAAGATGACGGAACCCAACCTCATCCGGCAACTGGCACCAGCCCGCCCGGATGGCCAGCCAGGAAAACAACAGGATGCCCACGGGTTT
>JAFDYE010000736.1 GCA_018267585.1 Bacteroidota bacterium | reverse complement strand
TCATCTTCCCCAACACCCACCCCAGCTCATCCACCTGTATAATCCCTCCTCTTCGACACGGTCCCATACAAAATCTAGTATGGCTATTTTCTATTAATAATTAATAATCAAGTATTTAAAACATAGTTTAATCATTTGATTAAAAAACTTGTTTAAATCAATACTCCGCTATACCTTTGTCCTGTCGATACAAAACAAGCGAGAAATGCCCAAAAAAGCAGAAAAGACAACGCGACGGACCAAAACCTCAGGATCAAAACTTTCCCCAAAAGCCGACAAGGCTTCCGCCGAAGAAAAGATCAAAGAGGCCGCCCGCATACTCTTTACACAAAAAGGCTTCGCCGCCACCCGTACCCGCGATATCGCCGACGCGGCAGGCATCAACCTTGCACTGCTGAACTATTATTTCAGAAGCAAACAAAAACTGTTCGACATCATCATGATGGAGAACTTCCGACACTTCATCAAAGGCATCTCCTTCAGCTTCCTGGCCGAAACCATACCCCTCGATCAACGCCTGAGCAAGGTCGTGAACATGTATATCGACTTCCTTAGCGAAAACCCCGACCTGCCGCTGTTCATCCTCAACGAGCTACGCAATAACCCCGACCAGCTCGCAACCAGCATCGAAAGCGAAATAGGACCCAGCCGCGCCATCTTCTTCGGCCAGCTCCAGCAGGCAGCAGCCAACGGCCTCATCGGCATCGAACCCGTCCACCTCATGGCAAACCTCGTCGGCCTCACCGTATTCCCCTTCGTCGCCCGCCCCATCCTCCAAAGAGTGGCTGCCGTCGACGACACCCGGTTCAACGAGCTCATGCAACAACGAAAAGAGCTCATCCCCCTATGGCTAAAGAGCATGCTCCGACCCCAACCCAGCCCGGGCCTCCATCAATCCGGGCCTCAACAAACCGAACCCAACCCCGGCCAACCCGACGATCAACCCAACACTCAACAAACCGAACCCAACCCCGGCCAACCCGACGCTCATCAAACCCAAGCCAACCTGGGCCCCAATCAACCCGGCGGTCAACCCGACGCTCACCAAACCCAACCCAACCTGAGCCCCAATCAACCCGGCGATCAACCTGGCCATCCCAACCCCGGGAGTCAACCCGACACCCAACAAACCCAAACCCAACCCAAACCCAATCCACCAAAATAATCCATACCCCCGCGGTCATCACCCCGCGACAGCTCAATTTTTTTTGCCTAAAAATTAATCAAATGATTAAATCAAATGTTTTACTGTTGCTGCTGTTCCTCTGCAACGCAAGCATCGCCCAGGACACAGCCCGATCCTCCGACGCGCCCCGCCCCGCCGGCAACACACCCGGTCCCCACGCGCCCGGCACCACCCCACCCCAGTCCCTCACCCTCTCCCAGTGCTATACCCTCGCCGAAGCCAACTATCCTCTGACCCGCCAGCGCGCCCTCATCCAACAAACAAAAGAATACTCAATAGAGAATATCGCCAAAGGCATCTACCCACAGTTCGCCATCAACGGCTCCGCAACCTACCAGTCGGACGTGACCAAGATCACGATCCCCCCGGTAGCCGGCCTTAACCTCAACATCCCCACCGTATCCAAAGACCAATACAAACTTTATGGCGAAGTCTCACAAACACTCACCGACTTCGGCATCAACAAACAACGCCGCGCTATCAGCCGCACCAACGGCGAACTGCAGGAACAGAACCTCGATGCCCAACTCTACCAGCTGAAAGACCGCATCAACCAGCTCTTCTTCGGCATCCTCCTCATCGACGGACAGCTCCGGCAGATCAACCTCGCCGAAAAAGACATCCAGACAGGGATCGACAATACCCGGGCCGCCATCGCCAACGGGACCGCCTACACCAGCAGCCTTAACAAGCTCAAAGCCGAGCTGCTAAAGACCAACCAGCAGGCCATAGAACTAAAAGCATCCAGGAAAGCCTATACCGACATGCTATCCCTCTTTATCAACGAAGCCATAGATACAACGACCACCATCATACGACCAGCCGCTCCTGCACTCACCGACTCGATCCGCCGCCCCGAACTAAAGGCCTATGACCTGCAACTGCAATCCTACGCCCAACAAAGCAGGCTCACACGCCTCAATACTTACCCCCAGCTGAACGCCTTCTTCCAGGGCGGCATGGGCAAACCCAATCCGGTAAACTTCCTGTCAACACAGCTCAGCGGCTACTACCTTACCGGCATCCGGCTGACCTGGAACTTCGGCAATAGCTATACCTCCAGAAAGGAACAGCTCATCAACAGGAACAACCAGGAAATGACCCGCGCCGAACGAAGCACCTTCCTGTTCAATACACAACAAACCCTGCAACAACAGAACGCAGACATCCAAAAATACCGGCAGCTCATCGCCAACGACAACGAGATCGTTGACCTGCGAGAGTCCGTCAGCAAGACCTCAGCCGTACAGCTACAGAACGGCGCCCTTACCGCCAACGACTACCTCCTCGACATCAACGCCGCAGCCCAGGCCCGGCAGGACCGCCTCGTCCACGAGATACAGCTGCTGCTTTCCCAATACAACCATCAAACAACCTCCGGCAATCAATAGCCGCCGTCCGGACCATCGGCCAACAACATAAAAACCAAACGCCAATCACAAGCCACAATCGATAGAACATGAAAAAGATACTGACAACAACCTTCCCCATCCTCATCTTATTGACAACCGCCTGCAACAACAACAAGATCAAAACAGACGCTTCCGGCGTCTTCGAATCCGACGAGGTCATCGTCTCGGCAGAACAGAGCGGCAAGCTCCTCTCCTTCCCCATCCGGGAAGGCGACACCCTCGCCAAAGGCGCCATCACCGGCCAGATCGATATGTCCAATACCCAGTTGCAAAAACAGCAGATAGAAGCCTCGATCGCCGCGCTCCGCCAAAAGACGACAAACCCCACACCCCAGATCGACCTCGTCAAACGCCAGCTCGCCGTCCAGCAATCCCAACTCGACCAGCAGCTCCGCGAAAAAACCCGCACCGAGAACCTCCTCAAAGCCGACGCCGCCACCCACAAACAGCTGGACGACATCAATTCCTCCATCGACCAGCTCCAAAAACAGATCGCCGTCAGCAAACAGCAGATCGCCCTCGACAACTCCAATATTTCCACGCAAAACCGGACCATCTACAGCGAACAGGCCCCCCTCGAAAGATCCGCCGCCCAGATCCAGGACCTCATCGACAAAGGCCGCGTCATCAATCCCATCAAAGGCACCGTGCTGATTAAATACGCGCTCCAGGGCGAGATGACCACCACAGGCAAAGCGCTATACAAAATAGCCAACCTCGACACCCTCACGCTGCGCGCCTATATCACCGGCGAACAGCTCACCCGGGTCCGGCTCGGCCAGCCCGTCAAAGTCTACACCGACCAGGGCTCCGACAAGTACAAAGAATACCCCGGCGAAGTTGACTGGATCAGCGACAAATCCGAGTTCACCCCCAAGACCATCCAGACCCGCGACGAACGCGCCAACCTCGTCTACGCCGTCAAGATCCGTGTCAACAACGACGGCTATCTCAAATTGGGCATGTACGGCGAAGTCAAATTCTAAATCTTCACAAATGATCAACCTAACCAACATAAAAAAATCCTATAACAAAGGTCAGATCCCCGCGGTCTCCAATATCAACCTCTCGGTCGATCGCGGCGAGCTGTTCGGCCTCATCGGCCCCGACGGTGCAGGAAAAACAACCCTCTTCCGCATCCTCACCACCCTGCTCCTCCCGGACGAAGGCTCTGCCACCGTCGATGGCCTCGACGTCGTAAAAGACTACGCACGGATACGCAGCCGTGTCGGCTACATGCCAGGCCGCTTCAGCCTCTACCAGGACCTCACCATCGAAGAAAACCTCAACTTCTTCGCCACCGTCTTCGGGACGACTATCAAAGAGAACTACCACCTGATCGAAGAGATCTACCAACAGATCGAACCCTTCAAAGACCGCAGAGCCGGCAAACTATCCGGCGGTATGAAACAAAAGCTCGCCCTCTGCTGCGCCCTCATCCACAAACCCACGGTCCTCTTTCTGGACGAACCCACCACCGGCGTCGACGTCGTCTCCCGCAAAGAATTCTGGGATATGCTCCAGCGGCTCAAACAGGAAGGCATCACCATCCTCGTATCCACTCCCTATATGGACGAGGCCAACCGCTGCGACCGCATCGCGCTTATACAAAAAGGCAGCATCCTCTCCATCGATACTCCAAAAGGCATCGTGGATGCCTTCCCCCAAAACCTCTACGCTGTCCGCTCGACAAAGACCCACCAGCTGCTGAGAGACGTAAGGGAATATCCCGATACCGACTCCTGCTTCGCCTTCGGAGAATCCCTCCACGTCACCTTCAAAGGCGATCCCCAGCCACTGATCCCCTATCTGAATAAAAAAGGCCAGACCGACGCGACAATGGAAAAGATAGCCCCCGGCATCGAAGACTGTTTCATCCACCTACTAAATAACTGACAAATGCCCCCAGTCATCTCCACCAACCAGCTCACCAAACGCTTCGGCCAGTTCGTCGCCGCCAACGAGCTCACATTCCAGGTCGAAAAAGGAGAGATATTCGGTTTCCTCGGCGCCAACGGCGCAGGCAAGACCACTGCCATGCGCATGCTCTGCGGCCTCTCCATCCCCTCCTCCGGAAAAGCTACCGTCGCCGGCTTCGACGTATATACCCAGACAGAAAAGATCAAACAGAACATCGGCTACATGAGCCAGAAATTCTCCCTCTACGACGACCTCACCGTAGCCGAGAATATCCGCTTCTACGCCGGCATCTATGGAATGAGCAAACAAGCCATCAAGGCCAAGACCACCGAACTCCTGCAGGAGCTGCAGCTCGAAAAAGAAGCAAAAACCCTCGTCAAAGCGCTCCCCCTCGGCTGGAAACAAAAACTCGCCTTCTCCGTCGCCATCGTCCACAACCCCGACATCGTCTTCCTCGACGAGCCCACAGGCGGAGTCGACCCCGTCACCCGCCGCCAGTTCTGGGACCTGATCTACGCCGCCTCCGACAAAGGCGTCACCGTCTTCGTCACCACCCACTATATGGACGAAGCCGAATACTGCAACCGCGTCTCCATCATGGTGGACGGCGTCATCGCAGCCCTCGACTCCCCGGCAAACCTCAAACAACAATTCAACGCGGCCAACATGGAAGACGTCTTCTACGAGCTCGCCCGCAATGCCAAACGCAAGGCCGATTAATAGGACGCGAAAAAAATTATCCCGATATGCGCCAACTCATCACCTTCATCCGAAAAGAGTTCCTCCACGTCTTGCGCGACCGCAAGACCCTGCTCATGCTCTTCGGACTGCCCATCGCCCAGATCGTCCTCTTCGGCTTCGCCCTCTCCAACGAGATAAAGAACTCCCGCATCGCCGTCGTGGACTACAGCAAGGACCCCACGACCACCCGCCTCATCAGCAAGATCGCCGCCAGCGACTACTTCGACATCCAGCGATCCCTCGCCAGCGCCGACCAGCTGCACACCGCATTTAAAAAGGGAGATATAAAAATGGCCGTCATATTCCCCGCCAGCTTCGGCGACGACCTGACCCATACCGGGAAGGCAACCATGCAGGTCATCGCCGACGCATCCGACCCCAACCAGGCCACGACGATCACCAACTACCTCAGCCAGATCGTCACCGACTATAACACCGAACTGGCAAAGGACGCCGGCCAGCCCATGCAGATCAACCCCGAGACACAGATGATGTATAACCCCGAACTTCGCGGCGCCCCCAACTTCGTCCCCGGCGTCATGGCGCTCGTCCTCATGCTGGTATGCACCATGATGACATCCGTCGCCATCGTAAAAGAAAAAGAGCTCGGGACAATGGAGATACTCCTGGTCTCCCCCTTCAAACCCGTCTATATCATCATCTCCAAACTGGCGCCCAACCTCCTCATCTCCGTGCTCAATCTCTTTATTATACTTTTCCTAAGCTGGCTCTTCCTCGACCTCCCTGTAAAAGGCAGCCTGGTTCTGCTCGTGACCTGCAGCATCCTCTTCATCCTTACCTCGCTCTCCATCGGCCTGCTCCTGTCCATCAACGCCCGGACGCAGCAGGCGGCCATGATGGGATCCCTGATGGGCATGATGCTCCCGACCCTGCTGCTCACCGGCTTCCTGTTCCCCATAGAGAATATGCCCCTCGCCCTTCAGCTACTCTCCAACCTCGTACCCTCCCGCTGGTACTTCATCATCGTCAAGCGCGTAATGCTGAAAGGACTCGGCATCACCGCCATCTGGCGGGAAATGCTGATCCTTACCGGCATGTGCATCCTGCTTTTCACCATAAGTCTCAAAAAATTTAAGATCAGACTACAATGACACGACCCAACGGCGACGGCATTGCTCCACTAAAAAATAATTAACTCGCAATGAAGACCCTTATTTTCCTCCTCGAAAAAGAATTTCGCCAGATACTCCGCAACCGGCAGATACTGATGACCCTGCTGATCGCACCACTGATCCAGTTGATCCTCCTTCCGCTCGCGGCCGACTACTCGGTAAAAAATATCTCCCTGGCCGTCGTCGACAACGACCATTCCCCCTTCTCCCAACGACTGATCAACAAGATCACCGCCTCCGGACACTTCCGCCTCACCGGCTACGCAACCTCCTATCCGGAAGCCCTCAAAATGGTCGAACAGGACAAGGCAGATATCGCCCTCCAGATACCCATTCACTTCGAACGCGACCTCGTCCGCGAGAACAACAAACAGCTCTATATAGCCATCAACGCCATCGAAGGCACAAAGGCCAACCTCGGCGGCGCCTACCTCGCCAGCATTATCCGCAACTACAACGACGACATCCGCCTCCGTTGGCAGTCCGCGACACCATCCACCCCCCCACAGATCGAAGCCGTCTCCTCCAACTGGTACAACCCCCTGCTTAACTTCAAGCTCTACATGGTCCCCGCCATCCTCGTCGTCCTCATTACCGCCATAGCCGCCATGCAGTCCGCCTTCAACATCGTACAGGAAAAAGAGAGCGGCACCATCGAACAAATCAATGTGACCCCCATCAAAAAACATATTTTTATTCTTGGAAAAATGATCCCCTTCCTCGTCCTCGGCATCATCCTCTTCACCCTGGGACTCCTGGTAGGCTGGCTATTTTATGGAGTAGTGCCCGTAGGCAGCCTTCTTGTTCTCTACGCCTCCCTGATCGTCTATCTGTTCGCAATGCTCGGCCTCGGCCTCCTCCTCGCTACCTACTCCGCCACACAGCAGCAGTCGATGTCCCTCGCCTTCTTCTTCATCAATATTTTCAACATGATGAGCGGAGTGTTCACCGCCGTAGACAGCATGCCGGGCTGGGCCCAGACCATCGTATCCACCTTCCCCCCCAGCCACTTCATAAAGATCATGCGCATGGTCGTCCTCAAAGGCAGCGGCTTCAGCGACATCGCCTGGCCCCTTACCGCCATGGCGCTCATCGGCCTGTTCCTCAATACCTGGGCCGTCCTCAACTACCGGAAAACCTCCTAAAAAAAGCGGCCCCGAAAAGGGCCGCACTAAAATTATAAGCTCACTCCCCTCTTCCAGGGTATAAAATCGTCCTGCACATGCCGCACAGCAGCCACCTGCGTCTCCCCGCTCGCCACCCCGATCACATAATCCAGTATCCGCGCACCCGCCTCCTGTATCGTCTCCTTTCCTTCGATGATCGTACCCGTATTGATGTCCATAATATCCCGCATCCGGTCAAAAAGCGCCGTGTTCGTAGCGATCTTCACTACCGGGGCGACAGGATTCCCCGTCGGCGTCCCAAGACCCGTAGTGAACAGCACGATATTCGCACCGCTGGCCACCTCCGCCGTAGTCGACTCCACGTCATTACCCGGCGTACACAACAGGTTCAGCCCCGGCTTGGTTACCTTCTCCGGATAATCCAGCACAGCCGTTACCGGTGAAGTCCCCCCCTTCTTCGCCGCACCCGCCGACTTGATCGCATCCGTGATCAGCCCGTCCCGGATATTCCCCGGCGAAGGATTCATATCAAAACCCGACCCTACCGCCTTGGCGCGCTCATTATAGGTCCGCATCAGATGAGAAAAACGCTCCGCCGTCTCGACATCCATACAACGATCGCTCAAATTCTGCTCCACGCCACACAACTCGGGGAATTCCGACAGGATCACCGATCCCCCCAGCGCCACCAGCAGGTCAGACGTATAGCCGATAGCGGGATTCGCCGAAATGCCGGAGAACCCATCCGATCCTCCGCACTCCAGACCGATACAAAGCTTGCTCAGCGGCGCCGGCTGCCGGGTCTGCTGATTGGCCAGTATCACGCCGGCAAAGGTCTGCTTTATCGCTTCCGACAAAAGCGCCGACTCCTTCCCTATCTTCTGCTGCTCGAGAATATACAGCGGCTTGGCAAACTGCGGCGACCGCTTCCTGATCTCTTCTTCCAGCATGCTCACCTGCGCATTCTGACAACCCAGGCTCAGCACCGTCGCGCCGGCCACATTCGGATGCGTGATATACCCCGCAAGCAGACCACACAGCGCCTGCGCATCCTGCCGCGTACCCCCGCAGCCACCGCTGTGATTCAGGAACTTGATGCCGTCCACGTTGGGGAAAAGATGCTGATTCTCGTTGCCGGCATAGTCCGCCTGCAGATCGGCTTCCAGTATCTCCTCCACGCTCTTTCCCGCCCTGTATAGTTCAACCAGCTGCTTCGACTGCCGCTGATAACTCCTGTTCCTTCCATATCCCAGGTCGGTGACCAGCGCCTGCTGCAGCACATCCAGGTTCCTGTTCTCACAGAACACCATCGGTATCACCACCCAGTAATTAGCCGTCCCAACGCTGCCATCAGCCCGGTGATAGCCGTTAAAGGTCCTGCCCTTAAAAGCCGATACATCCGGCTTAGCCCAATTCGTATGCCGGTCGCCGATAGTAAAATCATTGGCCGCATGCTTTACGTTGGTCGTGCTGATCAATCCACCTTTCTTTATTGGCTGCTGCGCCTTGCCCACCAGTACCCCGTACATGATGATCGAGTCACCCGCCGCCAGATCCGCCGTAGCAAACTTGTGCTTCGCCTTCACCGGCTCCTGTATAACATAATCCTGACCCTAATAATTGACGGTCATCTCTTTTTCCAGGTTGACCAACGCCACCAGCACATTGTCGGCCGGATGGACCTTTAGAATATTTTGAGCACCCATAAGACTTGATTTTTTATTTTCTTCTGCCCGGCACCGGCCGGCACCGGCTACTTTTTATTCGTCAATTGAGCCAGCGCAGCCGCAGCCCCTTTATTCATCAGCGTATCGAGCCCCTCCCTGACCGCCGCCTCAAACCCCGGCACATCCGTCAGGTCAGCGCCCCAAAGCCCCTGATCGCTCAGAGCCGTCTTCACCACTTCCGAAGGCTCCTTCTGCCACAGGTCCTTGAAATAGCCCGCCCTGTCATCCGTCACCGGACCCGACTGGCCCCGCATGAAAAGCAGGTAGGCGGCAAAGCCCAGCACCATATGCGGCGGAGGCGTCGGCTGATAGTGTTTCAGCAACACCGGCACCACCCGCATCCGGATCTTCGAAGTATACTGCATCGTAATGCTGATCCACTGATGCTGTATATGCGGATTGCGAAACCGGTCCAGCACCTTCAGACCAAAATCCCTCGCTTCCGCCAACGGCAGCTCATACGGAATATTCGGCGCGATCTCCTTCAGCATCAGATCCGCAACAAAAGACGAGAAAGCCGCATCATCCATCGCGCTCTTCACCGTCGGGAAACCAGCCAGCACAGCCAGTCCGCAGCTTAGCGTATGCGTCCCGTTCAGCAGACGCAGCTTCAGCTCCCGGTAGATCTCGATGTCAGGGGCGATGATCACCCCCTCATCCGCACCCGCAAACGACAGCACCTGTTTTACCTTCTCATCACCCTGTATCGCCCAGAGACGATAGACCTCTGAGATCGAAAGCAGATCATCCTTATAACCCAGATCACGCTCCAATTGTTGCAGCGTCGCAGCATCCGGCTTGCCGGGCACGATCCTGTCCACCAGCGAGCTGCACCACCGGCAATGCTCATCCATCCAGGCCACGAACCCTTCGTCCAGCCGGTTGAAGACCGCCAGTTGCTGCACGATGCCCGCCAGCTTCTTCCCGTTGTCCACGATCAGCTCGGTAGGCACGATCACCATCCCGCTGTCCGCGCTCCCGGAAAAAGCCTTATAGCGCTCATAAAGAAAAGCCAGCAGCTTCCCCGGGAAAGAGGCCGGCACCCGCCCTTCGATCGCCTCTTCCACCAGCTGTATACCTACTTCCGTCGTATTGCTGACGACGATCTGCATCTCGGGCCTGTGCGCCAGCTTCAAAATTTCGGACCACCCGTCCCGGGCCGATAACACCCGGCTGATAGCACTGCTGATGATATTCTCCTCTACCTTCTTCCCGTCCTCGATACCCCGGACGCACAATGTATAAAGTCCGTCCTGCCGGTCAAAAGCGCCGGCATCCCCGGAATCCGTCGACTTCACTACCACGACCCTGCCCCCAAACAACCCCCGCCGGTTGGCCTTATCGATAAAATAATCCGGCAATCCCCGCAGCAGCACTCCGGTACCAAATTGCAATACTTTTTCAGGCATAGCAAATATCTCCGCCGACGGCTTGACGATACCAGGCGCCTTTACCGACGCCAGCGTCTCTTTTGAAAGATTCATTATCCTTTATTATTTTCTTTTATAACCTCACGCGCGATCTTCAACGCCTTCAACGTATTTTCATACAACAGGTCGTAATTCTCATTCTTCAGCACATCCTTGCTGATCAATTTGCTTCCCAAACCCACGGCACATACCCCCGCCTTCACCCAGGCACGGATATTGTTCTCGTCGATCTCCACCCCGCCCGTCGGAATGAACAGCTGGTCCTGGAACAAATCCCGGATAGAGCTCACAAATTCAGGCCCGAGAATATTCGCCGGAAATATCTTTATCAGCGCCGCCTTATGCCGCTGCGCCATATAGATCTCGCTCGGCGTCATACACCCCGGCACCCACAGCAACCCCGCTTCCGAAGCCACCTCCGCCACCTCCGGGTTCACGATCGGAGACACGATAAAATCCGCGCCCGCCGCTATAAAAGCCCTGGCCTCATCAGCCGATTTCACCGTCCCGATACCCAGGTAGAGATCAGGCGCCTCGGTCGCCAATACCTTCTTCAGCATGGAGAAATTATCCAGCGCGGCTACCCCCCTGTTTGTATATTCCACCGCGCGCACCCCCGCCTTATACAACGTGCGCATCACGGCCAGACATACCGAAGGACTCTCCCAATAGAACAGCGGCAGGATGCCCTGCCCGAGAATACTCTGCAAAATGACTTTCTTATCGTTCATAAGCTGACATAAATTTTTTGACGTCCCCGGCGAGCATGTCCGTAGCATCGCTCGGAATATACAATTTCTGATAGGCCGCCGCCGTAGCGAATTCCAGCGTATCCTGCACCGGCTCGCCGGTATAAAGACCCCGGATCAGCCCGGCCATGTAACAATCTCCGCTACCCACCTTGTCCAATATCTTCTCCGAAACATACTCCACACTGTTATACAGCTTCCCCCCCGTATAAAGGGCCGTATAATATTGTATGCCGCCCGCACCCTTGTCAAAGCGGAACGTATTGGCCACATATTTTACCCGCGGGAACTGCTCCATGATCCGCTGGCTGCTCATCAGCGCATGAGGCAGATAGTCGCCCGCACCAACCAGTTCCTCGTCCACAGGTATCCCCAGCATCTTCTCCGCGGCCCACAGATTACCCATCACCAGGTCGCAGTGCTCCACCAGCCCTGGCATCACCTCCACCGGCGAAACCCCATACTGCCACAGCTTGGACCGGTAGTTCAGATCCACCGAGATCGTCAGCCCCTTCCTCGCGCTGGCCGCCTCCAGCAATTCCTTGCAGACAGCAGCCAACTCAGCGCTGAGGGCCGGCGAAATAGCGCTGAAATGAAGCCAGCCCACGTCCTCCAGCACAGCATCCCAGTCCACCGCTCCCGGCCGCAGCGCCGCAAAGGACGAATGCGCACGGTCATAGATCACGCTGGCATTCTTCAGATCCTTCCCCTTCGGCAGAAAATAGAGCCCCAGCCTGTCCCCCTGGTAAAGGATCCGCGAAGTATCCACCCCCTTCTCCTCCAGGTAGGACGCCAGCTGGCGACACAATAAATTATCCGGCAAAGCCGTAAAATAGGCAGACGGCACTCCCCATAACGCCAGGGCCGTAGCCACATTGGCCTCCGCCCCCCCTACATAAAAAGGCAACACATTCTCCTTCACCCACCCTCCTTCCGCATCCGGACAGATCCGCAGCAACAACTCACCGAAAGACAAAACTTTTTTACTCATAATTCAACTATAGCTTTTATCACCCCATTCGCAGGATCCAGCCACCCGGCAAACTCATCCTTCACCCTGTCGAATCCAACCCTGTGCGTAATATAGGTAGTCGGATCGATCAGCCCCCGCTTCATCGAATCGATCACCTTATCGAAATCTTCCCGGGTCGCATTCCGGCTGCTCATCAGCGTTGCCTCCCGCTTGTGGAACTCCGGATGGCTGAACACTATCTCGCCCTTCTGCAGTCCCACCAGCACATACCTCGCTCCATGCGCCATATACTGAAAGGCATCGTTGATGGCCTTCCGGCTTCCCGTGGCGTCGATCACGACAGTAGGCATATCCCCGCGCGTGATCCGCCTCAGCTGCTCCAGCGGAGACTCGGAAGAAGCAGCATTCACCGTATGCAATACCCCCAACCGCTCGCGGCAGAATTCCAGCCTTGCTTCGTTGATATCCATGGCAATGACCTCCCCACCGGCAATCCGCGCCGACTCCATCGTCCCCAGCCCTATCGGCCCGGCGCCGACCACCAGCACAAATTCCCCCGGCTGTATACCCGCGCGACGCACCGCATGCGCGCCTATCGCCAATGGTTCGACCAGAGCCAGCTGGTCATGGCTCAGTCCATTCCCATGCACCAAAAATTCGGAAGGCACCGACAGATATTCCACCATTCCCCCATCGACATGAACCCCGCAAACCCTAATGGTCACGCAACAATTAGGCTTGCCATTCCTGCAGGCGATACAATGTCCACAATTAAAATAAGGGATGATCGTCACCGCTTCCCCGATCACAAATCCATGCGCCTGATCCATATCCACCAGGTCCCCCGCAAGCTCATGCCCCAGTATCCTCGGATAAGAAAAATAAGGCTGCGTTCCCTCATAAGCATGCAGGTCAGTCCCGCATATCCCGATCCTCCTGATCTTCAATATCGAATGCCCCGGCGTCCCGATCGGCGCCTCCGCCTCCAGATACGCAAACTCCCCGGGCTTTATACATACTAACGTCTTCATTTGAAGTCTTCAATTATTTTTCATCAACAATATCCTCCCCCCAAATACCCAACACCAACCCCAAAAAATCAACCCCCAAAAAAATGAACCCTACGCATTAGCCAACGCCCTGTCAAGATGTACATACCCCCCATCCACATGTATCAGCTGCCCCGTCGTATGACTCGACGCCTCCGACAACAGGAACACCGTCATGTTGGCAATCTCCTCCGAAGTCGTCATCCTGTTCCCCAACGGTATCTTCGACTCTATCTCCTTCAGCTTTCCACCCGGGTCTGGCAGCGTCTTGATCCACTTCTCATACAACGGCGTCCAGCACTCCGCGACGACGATCGCATTCACCCGGATCCCGTATTTCAACAACTCCACCGCCCACTCCCGCGTCAGCGCATTCCTCCCGCCATTAGCCGCAGCATAGGCAGAAGTCCCACCCTGTCCCGTCTCTGCAGTCTTGCTGCTGATATTCACGATAGCCCCCCTCGAGACCTTCAGCGCCGGCAAGGCATGATGCGCCAGCAGATAATAATGCACAAGACTCTTGTGGAGCGAAGCCATGAACGCCTCATAACTCCCATTCTCCAGCCCCACCCCGTCATTCACCCCCGCATTGTTCACAAGCCCGTCGATACGCCCGCACCTGTCCATAATAGTCTTGATCGCCGCAGCACACTCCTCCGGCCGCGTCAACTCAGCCACCACCTGCATCGCCTTACCCCCCGTCGCCGCAACAGCCAATAAATTATCCTCCTCATTGCGACCGATGATAAAAGGAATAGCCCCCTCCGCAGCCAGCACCTTCACGATCCCCTCGCCGATCCCCTTGGCACCGCCCGACACCACGATCACCTTATCCTTCAATCCTAAATTCATAAATTATAAAATTTTATAGCATTGCCCCCAAAGAAAGCAGCCTGCTCCGTTTCCGAAAAAGAAGAAAAATAATCCCTCACGATCTGCAACACCTGCCGATAGCTCGCCGCCACCAGACACACCGGCCAGTCCGAACCATACATGATCCTGTCCGTTCCAAAAGCATCAACTACCGTATCCATATATACCCTGAAATGCTCCGGTTTCCAGTGCTTCCAGTCCGCCTCGGTCACCATCCCGGATATCTTACACTGGACATTGGGATAGGCCGCCACAGCATGCATCGCGTCCTTCCACTCGTCGGTGATATAACGGTCCTTGATATGCGGCTTGGCGATATGATCCACGACAAATGGCTGATCAGGGAACGCCGCGACGAGATCCCTGGTATACCCCAGCTGATCCGGATAGATCAGGATATCATAGGTATAGCCATAAGACTTCAACATGCCTATCCCCCGCTTGAAATCGGGACTGAGCATCATCGCCCTGTCCTTCTCACCCTGCAGCACATGCCGGAAACCCTTCATCTTCGGATGACGCTTAAAATACGCCAGCCGGTCACCCACTCCGGGGCTTCGAAGATCGACCCAGCCCACAACCCCTTTTACAAATGAATGAGCCTCCGCATTAGCCAGCTGGAAATCGTTCTCGTCCTCCGACGAATCGGACTGAACCACCACACAACCATCGATGCCCGCCTCCTGCAATACCGGCAGAAGATCGCCAGGCATAAAGTCCCGCTGAATAACAGCCATATCCGGCCCTATCCAACCGTCCCGGATGGGATCGAATTTCCAGAAATGCTGATGCGCGTCGATCTTAAGCATAAGCCTGTACTTTTTGCCGGGCCTGCCCCAGCTTGTCAATTCCCAGTTCGACAATATCCCCCGGCTGCAGATATACATTCGGGGTCATGCCAAGCCCCACACCCGCCGGCGTCCCGGTAGAAATAACGTCCCCGGGCAGCAAGGTCATGAACTGGCTCGTATAGGATATGAGAAAGGGAATATTGAAGATAAAATTAGACGTCGTGCCGTCCTGCATCTTCTTCCCGTTAACAGTCAGCCACAGTCGCAGATTGTGCACGTCGCCCACCTCGTCGGGCGTCGCCATCCAGGGACCCATCGGCGCAAACGTGTCGCAACCCTTGCCCTTATCCCAGGTGCCGCTGCGCTCGATCTGGAACTCCCGCTCGCTGACGTCGTTGTGCAGACAATAGCCCGCTACATAAGACATCGCCTCGGCTTCTGACACATAGCTCGCCCGGCGCCCGATCACCACCGCAAGCTCCACTTCCCAGTCCGTCTTTTTGGAGTTCCTGGGTATTACGATATTGTCGTTCGGCCCCGCCAGCGCTGTAGTTGACTTCATAAAGATCACCGGCTCCGGCGGCGGCGTAGCGCCCGTCTCCCGCGCATGGTCCACATAATTAAGCCCGATACACACGATCTTCGAAGGCCGCGCGATCGGCGAGCCCAGCCGCACACCCTCGGCAACAACAGGCAGCGCTCCCAGGTTCTTCATCACCCAGGTCTTTAGTCTTTCCAGTCCATTCGTCCCGAAGAATCGCTCATTGTAGTCCTCTCCGAATGCCGAAGTATCATAAGATATATTGTCCAGTATGATCCCCGTCTTTTCGTTATTGAGCTCTCCGTGTCTGATTAGTTTCATAGCTTTTAATTATTCAATTTTAAGAATCCCCCGTCTATCGGGTAGTCACAACCGGTAATAAAGGACGCCTCGTCACTGCATAGGTACAGGATAAGCCCCGCTACCTCGTCGGGCTTCGCCATCCGGCCGATCGGCTGCGTCTTCGACAGCTTCTCGAACATCTCCTCCTCCTTTCCCGGATAGTTCTTCTTCAAAAATCCGTCTACAAAAGGCGTGTGCACCCGCGCAGGCGACACACAATTACACCTGATCCCGTCCTTCAGATAGTCCTTCGCCGTTGACAGCGTCATGGAATAGACCGCGCCCTTCGTCATCGAATAGGCAAACCGGTCAGGTATCCCAACCGTAGCCGCTATCGAGCACATATTGACAACCACGCCGCCACCCGCCTTCCTCAACAAAGGTACCCCTGACCGCAGACAGTTGTACACACCTTTCACATTCACCCGGTACAACCGGTCAAAATCCTCTTCCGAAGTCGACTCCGCCGTCCCGATATGCGACACTCCCGCACTGTTCACGAGGATATCCAGCCGCACCAGTCCCCCAAAAGCAGCTTCCACATGCTGCTGGTTCGACACGTCCAGCACCTTCGCCTCCGCCCTTCCACCAGCCCCAACGATCTCCTTTACTACTTCATTAGCCTGTTCCAGATTAATATCCGTTACATAAACAGTGGCCCCCTGCTTCGCCAGCAACAAAGCCACCGCCTTTCCTATTCCGCTGCCCGCGCCGGTCACCACCGCATGCTTATTCAACAAACTGAACATATTATGATTTTAGTGATTGTGAACTTATGATCCAACACTGTTGGATCCCTCGTTCCGGGACTTGGCAATGCTCGTCCCCGGACGAGTCCCCTCCGGGGCCTCCTGTAATGAAAATATCTTATCCATCAACCGCCACTTCTCCCCCGGCCTGCCGCCCGGAATGGCTACCTGGTATTTCCACATCAATTCCTCCCAGCGCTGCACCACAGGATTCGCCGCATCCATCGCCGCCTTCCGCTCCCAGCTGAAATCCGGACCCACCTCCATGATCATGAACAGCCGGTTCTCCAGCCGGTAGATCTCCATATTCGTAATCCCACTGTCCAGAATGCTCTTCCTGATCTCCGGCCAGATGGCCTTATGCCACTCCTCGTATTCCGCGATCAAAGCCGCATCCGACGGCATATCCAGCGCTAAACAGTATCCCATTCGTAACGATCTTTTGGATTAGCAATTTTATGACCCTTTATCCCGAAGAACAGGATGTAAACAAAACAGACCAGCGGAACGACATACGCCATCTGTATGCTGCCCGTCGCATCCGAGATCGCGCCCATCACCAGCGGCGCCACCGCTCCGCCAATGATCGCCATGACCAGGAAAGACGCAGCCATCTTCGTCTCCTCACCCATATCCTTGATCCCTAGCGCGAAAATGGTCGGGAACATGATCGACATAAAGAAAGGCGTCACCATGATCGCATACACCGCAATATGCCCCTTCGCCAGAACACCTATCGACACCAACACCACATTGATGACCGCATACAAGGTCAAAAGCCGCGCAGGCTTCACATATCCCATTATAAAGGTACCCAGGAACCTCCCGATCATAAAACCGGCCATGGCTATAAACCATTTTTGACCCGCTTCCCTCTCAGGAATGCTCGCCACAAACCGGCAATACTTTACAAAAAAACTTCCCAGACCCACTTGCGAACCCACATAAAAGAACTCGCCAAACACCGCCCATTTTACATGCGGAAATCGGAATACCTTCCAGCTGAACTTCGTACCATGTGCATCCGCATCCGGCTCCTTTATTTCAGGCAACTTTGTGAATACAAAGAAAATAGTCACCAGTACCACCACCGACGCGATCACCAGGTAGGGCGGCTTTACCGTATTCGCCTCCGATTGCAGGTAGGCGTCCAGCTGACCACTGGCCTTCATCGTGGCCAGCTCCTGCGGCGTATGCTCGATGCCCGACAAAATGAACTGCGCCCCCACCAGCGGAGCAACCATGGCCCCCAGCCCATTGAACGACTGCGCCAGGTTGAGCCGCTGCTCCGACCGCGACGGTTCGCCTAAGTTGGCAATATAAGGATTGGCCACCGTCTCAAGGAAAGCCGCCCCACTCCCGCTCACGAACAACGCAAAAATGAAAAACGGAAAACTGCGCTCCGAGGCCGCAGGAATGAACAAAAGCGCCCCCAGCGCATACAGGATCAACCCAAAAATGATCCCCTTCTTGTAGCCATATTTGTGCATGAACAAACCCGCCGGTATCGCTATCACGCAATACGCCAGGTAGATCGGGAAGTCCACCAGCGAAGACTGGGTATCGTTCAGCTGACAGGCCTTTCTAAGGTGAGGGATCAGTATCGGATTCAGATTGTGCAGAAATGCCCATAAAAAGAAAAGCGAAGTGACCAGGGCAAAGGGTAATAAGTATTTGTTTTTTGACATCGGACTCGTATGGTTAAGAAATCGCTGATAATGGAAGGGAATCAGGCAACTATGGTTACTCAAGCCCCTAAAGTCCAAAGAAAACGCATTTCAGCGGAGAACGCACACACTAAGTTATCAGACTATTAAGTTATTTTAACATAATTGGAGCTAAAATACTGATTTTTAGGAATAAGTTTCATCCAATCCCGCCCTTTCCTTTTACCCATCCCGCCAGGCGATGTCATATCTTTATTTTCAACATACGATCCGCAAAATCCATATACTGCTGCCAGTCATACAAGGTAATATCATGCTTCCCGCTCCGGATATGATACCGCACCATATCCCCCACAGGATGTCCCACCTCCGGCATCCCCCCATCCCCAACACCCTTCTTCCCATATAGCCCATACACCACCCCCGCACCCTGCGCACCCAAAAACTCTCCCTTCGGATCAGAGTTCAGATCCTCCGCCGCACTCGCCACATACAAAGGCCGCGGCGCTATCAGCCCCAGCAGCATATGCTGATCCACCGGCATCGCCGCCACATCGCTGCCATAGCTCTTATAGACAGGGCTGAACCACCAGGGGAATTTCGCATTGATGATGGCCACCGTCTCCCCAAAATCCCGCTTCGACAAGGCCGCTCCACCCTCCCCGGATTCATTCGATACAACCAACGCCCAACGAGGGTCCGTAGCCGCCGCCCATAACGCCGTCTTCCCCAGCCGCGAATGACCAATGACCATCAGCCGGCGACGGTCCACACCTTTCTCGGTCTGCAGATAATCCGCAATCCTGTTGAGCCCCCAGGCCCAGGCGCCAATAGCACCCCACTCCCGCGGCTCTATCTGCAACGCCCCCGCCAAACTCGTCCGGATACCCGTCTGCCAGCCGTCATACCTGTCCGGTTCTATATCCCAATACCAGGCGCTGGCCACACCATACCCCCTCGCCAATATCTCCCTCAACGGCCACTGCGACGAGCCCCGCAAACCCTCGTTCCCGCCAAAACTATACCCGACAAATACCGGTGCCGCCTTCCTCGCCCTCACCGGCAGATACAGCACCACCCGCAGCCTCGCCCCGGTATCATTCCCGCTAAAATGTATCGTCACCACCTTACGGATACCAACCCCCTCGACACCCAAAGAATCCACCGCCTCTGTCGTATAGTTCACCGGCACCCTGGCCACAGGCATACGACCATATACGTTATGTTCAAATAGTTCGTATATATAAGGACGTTGCAACTTCTCCCATTCCCTGGCCGAGCTCACCACATGTCCATCCGCAGCCCGCAGCACATTGGGCTCCTGGTAAGGTGGCACCTTCGCCTCATCCAGGTTCTCCCTGGCGCCGGACGCTATCTGGTAGACCTCGGTCCCGGCCAGCAAAAAACACCCCAGCCCATAGTCCTCGAAATCCGGAACCTTGTCATAGCTCAGCGGCTGCCCGTCCTTTGGCTCCTTCCCCGTCCCCTGCACCCATCCCAAAAAACCATTGGGGTGCAGCGACTCCTTCACCATCGCATCCCAGGACCTCACCACCACCGGCAGATAGGCCTTCTTGTCGAGATACCCCATCTTTATCCCCCATGCAATACCGTAAGTGAACAGCGCCGTACCCGTCAGCTCCTTCCCGCCAAAATGCGTAGAGTCATGAAGGCTGGGATTCCAGTACCCATCCACCCGCTGACAAGGCACAACAGCACGTACCATATCAAGATAGTCCTGCAAATACTCTCCCCGGTGCGGATCATTCAATGGCAAAAGGGACAACACCCTCACCAACGCCGCCAATACCCAGCCGTTCCCCCTGCTCCAATAACAGTTCTGCCCATTCGGCTCCTTATACGGTGGCACAAAATCCTTGTCCCTCCACCACAGATGTTCCTGCTGGTTATACAACCCATTTCCTCCATGACTGTATTTAGTAAAATGGTACAGGTCGTACATCTTCCGGAAATACGAGGTATCATGATACAGAACTCCCAGTCGCGTAAAGACCGGCATCGCCATTTGTATCGCGTCGATCCAATGCCAGTCGTCACACTTATCCGCATTCACCGCCTTGCCCTCGTGTCCATTCATCCCCCCCTTTCCCTCGTCATCCTCGCGACCACCCACTCCCCCTTTCACCATATTGTCGATAGTTGCCTTGATCGCCGCCACCCGCTCGGGCCTCGGGTCAATATTGAATAAGTCGATATAGGTCTGACCGCAACACTGATCATCCGCATTCCGCACACTGGTCCCATTGCGCGGGGTCCACTGATGCTTCACACCCCAGTCCACCGCATAATCATAGTATGCAGGCTTCCTGTCTATCGAATAGAGCGCCATCAAACCCTCATAATATACCGCCCGCGTCCAGATATGACTCGGCCTGGCGATATTGGTCACGATCTGCACACCCGGATCGGGCCACTTCTTCATAAAGTAGTCGTTGGCCTGTCGCATCGCCTGCAACACCTCCGGCTGCGGAGGCAGCTTCTGCCCACTGACGGCTGACGCAAACACGACGATCCCAAAAACCCACAAAAAATGCTTTTTATGTTTCATAACAGATATTTCAAGGCGCCGGATGCAACCCCTCCCATCTCACCTTCCACTTCCCGTTCTTCGGTATTCCCGGCTCTTCACCGCTGCCGTCATAACCCGCACACATCAACGCTATCGCCGAAAGCAAGCCCCCATTACCCGGTAGATAACACCGCAACCGCTCGTCCTGGTAGTTGTGCCCGTCCCTAAGATAGGTATTCTTTTCAACCGGCATCAACAACGCATCGACCGCCTTCTCCGGCATACCCAGCCGCGTAGCCGACATCGCCACCAGCGGAAAATCCCACCCCCAGGTCTCCTTCCAGCTCCAGTTCGACCATATCCAGTCAAAGGTCCGGCGCATCATCGCCGTATCAAGCCCCTTCGTCCCCGGCAAAAAGCCATAGGTCGCCAGCACCGCAGGATGATCACCCCGGTACCTCGGATTGGTATAGGAATCCCCCGCGCTCTCCGTGGGGAAATAAAGTTCCTCCTTCCCAACCCTTCCCGAAGGCAACGCGGACAAACCCTTCTCCACCCGCTCCCACTTACTATCCGGCTCCATCCCCAACCGCTTCCTCCACTCCTGTGCCACACCAAGCGCCCACCTCCAATACGCCAACTCAAAACAAGGGTTGAACGTACTGTCCTCTTTAAAGCGCTCCTGCGCCGGTATAACCCCGGGACCAAGGATATACCTCCCTCTACCAGCGTCCCACCACGCATACGAAGCCATAAGATCGGCCGTCGCAAACACCAGGTCCTTATATTTCTCCAATACCCCCTTATCTCCACCCCTGTAACACAGCTCCGCCATATAAATAAAATGCGGCTGCTGCCAGACCAGGAACGCCCCCACCGAAGAAGGACTCTCCCTCCCCTGCGGATCCGTCATCTTCTGCCAGCGCACACCATCATAACCCTGCCGCTGCGCGATCTCCCTGGCGCCGCCAAAGACCTTGACATACCAGTCCAGCGACCGCTCCAGCAACTCCGGATGCCCCCAAAGCGCATAATGCGCCGCATGCCACCAGTGCATCTCCAGGTGCGGCTTCCCATACCAGCTGTTATACGTAAGCCCCGTCTCCTGCGGCGGCATATCCCCGGCCTCCTGCACCCGCAACAGATACTGCGACAACACCACCCGCCGCTCCAGCTCAAAAGCCCGCGGATCAGCACTCCCCGAAAAATCAACCACAGCCCCCTTCATCCAGTAGTCCTTCCACGCCGCCGCCGACGCAGCCGAAGTAGCCGCATACCCCGCATTCCCCGCGTTCCCCCCGATATCGCCATCCGGCCGGCGCGAGAACACGACCGACAATTCAAACGCATCCCCCCCGTCCGGACCCACCAAAAAATAATGCTTTCCCTTCTCAACTATCCCCCCCTTACTACCCCACTTCATATTCAAAAAATAGGTCGTCGTGTCCAGGTCATGGCGGATCACCGCTCCCTGCGAACCCATAGCCACTATCCTGCTCTGCTGCCCTTCCTCATGCACCCAGTCATCCCCGTCATCCGCAAACTCACCCGTCGGATAAGGCAGACGCACCCTCACCTTCAGCCTGCCCTTCGACAGCAAAGACGACCTCAGCTGCACCGCGACTCCATCCCTGACAGGATCCCCCACCGTCCTCACATCCACCGTATCCCCCTCCAGAACAAAATGACTCGTTACCTCTCCCGTCCAGCAATTCAATTCCTGGTGGATATCCCGCAGGTCCGACAAAGCCGCCGGCCCCCCGTCCCTCTTTGTCAGTTCAAGACCAATATTGCCCAGCTGCAGCCGGTGCAGATTCTGCCTGAACCAGTCCGCCGCCTTCTTATTCCTT
>JAFDYE010000735.1 GCA_018267585.1 Bacteroidota bacterium | reverse complement strand
TTACTTTCTTGAGAATGGGGTTGAACTTCTTCAGCTCCAGACGCTCCGGAGTGTTCTTTTTGTTTTTCGTCGTTATATACCGACTGGTTCCAGGTTGTCCGCTGGTCTTATGCTCTGTGCATTCCAAAATCACCTGAACCCTGCTGCCCTTTTTTGCCATGATTGGGAAGGTTTATACTTTTTTTAAATCTTTTCGCCTTGCGCTCTTAACTGTTTAACAACGCTGTACAGACCGTTTTTGTTGATCGTACGCAATCCTTCGCTGGAAACCTTCAGCGTGATCCACTTGTCTTCTTCAGCGAGGAAAAAGCGCTTGGTCTGCAAATTGGGTAAGAATCTGCGTTTTGTCTTAATATTAGAGTGCGATACGCTATTTCCGGAAACCGGAACCTTACCCGTGATCTGACATACTCGTGCCATTGTCTCAAAATTTAGGACTGCAAAAGTCGTAAAAATTCAGGAATTAGCAAAGATAAAGGACTTTTTTTTCACAAGTTTTGTTCACAGCTGTGGACAACGCGGGCATCCCGGGGTGCCCGCGCCGGCCGGGCAGGTCATGGCAGCGCGTAGGCGATCACATAATCCCCCAGCTTTGTTCTCAGCTTCCCGTGTCCCCCGGCGGCGATCACCACATACTGTTTCCCGTCCAGCGCATACGACATGGGTGTAGCCTGCCCCCCGGCCGGCAATTCCTGCTCCCAGAGGGTAGCCCCCGTCCGGCTGTCGAAGGCGCGGAAATAATTATCCCTGCTCGCCGCCACAAAAACCAGCCCTCCCCCGGTCACGATGGCCCCTCCAAAATTGATCGACCCCCATTTCTTTGCTTCCGGCCAGCGTGCCGGGTCGAGCATAAAGCCCAGGGGTACCTCCCATTTCTTATCCCCGGTATGGAGATCGATGCCCACCAGCGTCCCCCAGGGCGGCTGGGTCTGCATGACTATCCCCCGCTGGTCGGCCTTGAACAGATAGTCCCTTTTCATAACATAAGGCGTCCCTTCCTGTCTCCCCGTCTCGGCCCGCAGGACGGCGGCATCCCCGCGCTCGATCTCGTCCACCTTGTCCCTCGGCAGCATCCGGACGACAGCCGCGATCCGGTTGATATTGGTATACAGCATCTCTGTCGTGGGGTCATAACACATCCCGCTCCAGTTGAGGCCCCCCACATTCCCCGGCGCCATGATCGTCCCTTCAAAACTGGGTGGAGTGAACGGTCCCTCATAACGGTACTGCCCTATCCGCCGTTCTGCCTCGGCCTTGTCCTCCGGCGTCAGGCCCCAGGCATCCGCCGTGCTGATATGCTGCAACCCCAGCGGCGCGGGCTTTTTCGGGAATGGCTGCGTCGCCCAGGCCTGCTCTCCCCTGATGGTCGATACCGGCACCTTTTTTTCCTCGATGGGGAACAGGGATTCTCCCGTCTCCCGGTTCAGCACATAGATAAAGCCCATTTTGGTTCCTACCACAACGGCCGGGATCGTACGCCCCTGACGCTGCAGGTCGATCAGCATCGGCTGTGCGGCGATATCGAAATCCCAAAGATCATGATGCACTACCTGGAAACGCCAGACCAGCTTGCCCGTCGACGCGCGCAGGGCTACCATCGAGTTGGCGTTCGTGTTCTTTCCCAGCCGTTCGCCTCCGTAATAGTCAGGACTCGGGCTGGTAGTGGGAATAAAAACCAGGTCCCGGTCAGCATCCGCCGAGAGGATCGTCCAGGCATTTGCGCCCCCCGTCTGACGGGCCCTGGGACCGATCCAGTCGGCACCGGCGCTGTCCGAATTATCGGATGGGATAGGGTCCCAGGTCCACACCCGCGCCCCGGTATGCACGTCAAAGGCCCTGATCACTCCGTGCGGGTAATTGAATCGCTGGTTATCCCCCAGCGACGAACCGACGATCACCAGGTTGCCGATGATCGTTGGCGGAGAGGTCTCCGAGACGGCCCCTACTCCCCCCGCGTCTGCCTGCAGATCGACCATGCCATTATTGCCAAATGATAGCACAGGCTTCCCCGAAGCGGCGCTCACCGCGATCAGCCGCCCGTCGATGGTGCCCTCGAATACGATCTGCGCGGCTCCGCTGCCTGCAGGCCATGCGGCCACGCCGCGATTGCTGACCTCGCTGAAGTCGCCATTCATGTTCATTACCGGGTCATAGACCCACCGTTGCCGGCCGCTGGTTGCATCCAGCGCGAAGATCCTGCCGCTCGGCGTGCTGAAGAAGAGGGTTCGGT
>JAFDYE010000734.1 GCA_018267585.1 Bacteroidota bacterium | reverse complement strand
GGCGAGAACGACCGACCTGGGCCTGGATATGTCTGTAATGAATAACAGGCTGAGCGCCTCGGTCGACTGGTTCAACAAATATACCTACGATATTCTGCGGCAGTTCCAGGTGCCGGGCTGGATCGGCCTGAATGCGCCTTATGTCAACAATGGGGCCGTTCGTAATACCGGTCTCGAGTTGCAGGTGAAGTACCAGGATAAGGTGAACAAAGACCTCAGCTATTATGTCGTGGCCAATTTCTCGCGGTACAAGAACAAAGTAGTATCGTTCGGGAAAGACCAGATCACCGGACCCGACCAGCAAACGATCCTGAGGAATGGCGAGCCGATCAACTCCTTTTATCTTTACACCGCGGACGGCATCTTCCAGAACCAGGACCAGATAAACAAGGCTCCTGATCAGTCCTCGCTGGGTGGCGCCCCCACTCCGGGCGATATCCGGTACAAGGACGTCAACGGTGATGGCGTGGTCAATGCGGACGACCGTAAGGTCGTGCCGGGCGCCTATCCGAACTTCCAGTACTCGCTGTCCTTCGGCGGCAGCTACAGGCGCTTTGACGTGAACGTCCAGCTATATGGATCGGAGGGCAACAAGCTGTACCTGTACAAATGGGGCGTAGACCCCTTCGCCCAGGGTGCGCCTCCTACAACGGACTGGCTCAACCGCTGGACGCCTGCGCATCCTTCTGCCACGATGCCCAAGCTCTATCTCGGCTTTTACGGCTATCCGAAGATCACCAACTACCAGTCCACCTTCCACCTGTACAACGCCAGCTATATGCGGATAAAGAACGTCCAGCTGGCCTACCACATCCCTGTACAACGTTTCAGCTGGGTCAGGGGCCTGAAAGTCTATTTCACCGTCGACAACCTGGCGCTGTTCACGCCGCTGAAACAGCCCACCGATCCGGAAAGGCTGGACATATCCAGCAAGCCTGACGCCTGGTATGGCTTCGCCAACTATCCCCAGAACAGGACATTTACTTTTGGTGCAAGTGTACAATTTTAAACATCCCAAAATGAAAGCAATGAAACGTCAACTCTTTATAATAGGTATCTCTATCGCCTCTTTTGCCGGCTGCAAGAAATTGGATCAGACGCCCCCCGATCAGCTGTCGACTACCGTGTTCTGGAAACAGGCCAGCGATGCAGACCTCGCGCTCACGGGCATCTATAGCACCCTCTATGCCGGCAGTGGCGGAGTAGACCAGTACGGACCTATGTGGTGGGACAATTTCAGCGACAACTCCTACAGCCAGCACAGCCTTGCCGGAGCGCAGGAGGCGCTGATCTCCGGTCTGACGCCGACGAGCAACGGTTTCCCCAATACAACCTATTCCAGCAGCTACAAAACGATATCAGCCGTCAACAATTTTCTGCCGAACGTAAACAAAGTGCTTTCCGGCGATCAGCTGAAGAAATACCGCGGCGAGGCGCTGTTCATCCGCGGATTGAGCTATTGGTACCTGGCAATGACCTATGGCAATGTTCCCCTGATCCTCGAAGACCCCTTTACCATCGACTACAGCAGCTCGAAGGCAAAATCGCCGCGCGCGGACGTGCTCAAGCAGGTAGAGCTCGACTGGGACTCTGCCATCGCCTACCTGCCGGACACGAAGTTCACCAACGGGCATGCTGTAAAAGCAGCCGCAGAGGGATATATGACGAGGCTCTACCTATACGAAAAGAGATGGGCCGAGGCCGCCGCAATGTCGAAGAACATCATCGACGGGCAGTTGTTCTCCCTGAATTCGAGCTATGCGGCCAATTTCTATAAACCGGATCAGGCTTCGAGCCCGGAGATACTCTTCTCCGTCCAGTTCAAGCAGCCGGCCGTCCCCCACTCCTACTCGCTGAATGTGCTGTTGATCGGGCCGGGATGGAAGGACGTGCAGGGCACACAGGATATGATCAACGAATACGAGCCCAATGATCCGAGAAAGACCATGACCTTTTTCTTTCCGGGTGATGGCGTGGCGCAGGGCTGGCCCTATCCGGGTACGGTAGGGACGCCGGGAGTGGCAGAATGGGTCAGCGGGTTTTATCCCCTTAAGAAATTTGTCGATCCGACGGTCAAAAATCCTGTTCCAGGCCTGCTGGATGACCAGGACTATGTATTATTGCGGTACGCGGATGTTAAGCTGATGTATGCAGAGGCCCAGAACGAGGCCGCGGGCCCCGACGCCAGCGTATACCAGCAGGTCAACGACGTGCGGGCGAGACCCGGTGTGAATATGCCCGCCCTGCCCGCCGGTCTTTCCCAGACCGATATGCGGCAGCGCATCTGGCACGAGAGAAGGGTGGAGCTTGCGCTGGAGGGTCTGCGTTATTTCGACTTGAGAAGATGGGGCATTGCCAAACAAAAGCTGAATGGCTTTGTCCAGAATCCGCTGCAACCGACGCTGACAACAATCTATAAAGACAATTATGAATATTGGCCGATTCCCCAGCAGGAGATTGACATCAACAAGCCGACGCTTGTCCAGAATGATGGTTATTAGAACGGTGATTGTCGCGCTCGCCGGTCTCGCCACCTGCAAAGTGCAGGCTCAGAATGCGGCGCCGCAGCACGAATATCTGTCCCTCCGCGGGGGGCTCAGTAATTTTTACAGCGCTTGTCTGGTCCGGCGAAAGGCCACGGTCGCCTTCCTGGGCGGGTCCATCACTCACAATCCCGGGTGGAGGGACAAGACTTGTGCGTGGCTGCGCGAACGCTACCCTGCGACGGCGTTCCGGTTCATCGCCGCCGGCATCCCTTCGCTGGGCAGCCTGCCGCACGCCTTCAGGCTGCAGCAGGACGTATTGGACAGCGGCGCCATCGACCTGCTTTTTGTCGAAGCGGCGGTCAACGACAGGGTCAACGGCACCGACAGCATCACGCAAGTGCGCGCGCTCGAAGGGATCGTGCGCCATGCCAGGACGGCCAATCCCGCCATGGATATTATTCTGATGGCCTTTGCCGATCCCGCCAAGACGAGCGACTACGACAAAGGTGTTACGCCGGTCGAAATAGCCAACCAGGAGATTATCGCAGCGCACTATGCGCTGCCTTCGATCAATCTCGGGAAAGAGGTCCGGGACAGGATACGCGCGGGAGAGTTCGACTGGAAGAAGGACTTCAAAGACATTCATCCGTCGCCTTTCGGACAGGAGCTATATTTTGAGAATATCAAGCGGTTGATGATGATGGGGGAAAAGGAATTTAAAGGGGGAGCGGGCGCCTATCGCCAGCCAGTAGCAATTGATAAGGCGTCTTTTGAGCATGGTGCGTATGTGAATGTCGCTACGGCTGGATTTGACGCCGGCTGGCAACTCGATGAACACTGGATGCCGCGCGACAGCGCCCAGACCCGTGAGGGATTCGTAAACGTACCCGTACTGGAGTCCGATAAGCCCGGCTCCTCTCTTACCCTGGCGTTCTCCGGCACCGCCGCAGGCATGGCCGTAGTCGCCGGTCCCGATGCCGGCATCGTCGAATATTCCATCGATCATGGCGCGTGGCAGAAGATCGATCTGTATACGCAGTGGAGCAGCTGGCTGCATCTGCCCTGGTACGTACTGTTCGGCAGCGGCCTGAAGAATAAACAACATGTCCTGCAGGTAAGGATCAGCGATGCGGCTGCGGCTGCCAGCAAGGGCCATGCCTGCCGGATCGTCCATTTTCTTGTTAACAATTAAGATCCGGAAATAATGATCAAACAAGTCAGTGTCGCGGACCGGCGGTTTCCCCTGCAAGGTGGCGCTGGCAGCGATGCTATTCATAAGAACCCCGTGTACTCCTACGCCGTAACGCAGCTGATCGACGACAGCGGTCTTACCGGCACCGGTCTTGCCTTCACCCTCGGAGAGGGCAACGAGCTCGTATGCCAGGCGGCGGCATTTTATGCGCAACGGCTTAAGGGCAGGGACATTGAAGAGCTCATGAAGGATTTTGGAGCCGTCTTCCGTGACCTTTCGAATGAGCAGCAGTTTCGCTGGCTTGGTCCGCACAAGGGCGTCGTTCACCTCGGTCTGGCGTCCGTCACCAACGCCTGTTTCGACCTGTGGGCAAAGCGGCGAGGGCTACCGCTGTGGCGCCTGCTGACAGAGCTTTCGCCCGAATCGGTCGCAGATACCCTGGACCTGTCTTATCTCGAGGACGAGCTAACGCGTGAGCAGGCCGTGGCGCTGCTGCGGGCAAACGGGAATGGCCGGCGGGAGAGAGAAAAGATCACTGAAAAAGGCTATCCCGGCTATGATACCTCCATCGGCTGGTTCAACTACAGCGATCAGCAGGTGGCCGACAACGTAAGACGGGCGGTGGATTCCGGCTTCTCTGCGATGAAACTGAAAGTTGGTGCGCCGGACCCCGAACGCGATATCCGTCGCGCCCATCTTGTACGGCTGGCCGCGGGCGAAGGGGTCAAGGTGATGCTGGACGCCAATCAGCAATGGAACCTTCCGCAGGCTATTGCCGTCTGCAGAGAGCTACAGGCCATCCGGCCCTATTGGATCGAAGAGCCCACCCATCCGGACGATATCCTTGGTCACAAGACGCTGGCCGACGCCATCGCACCTGCAAAGCTGGCGCTGGGCGAACACGTGCCCAACCGCATCATATTCAAGAACTATCTCCAGACCGGCTGTGCGGGCTTTATCCAGGTAGACGCCGTCAGGGTCGGAGGGGTCAGCGAGTTCATCACCGTTAGCCTGCTCTGCCGCAAGTACGGGATACCGGTAGTTCCGCACGTCGGCGATATGGGTCAGCTGCACCAGCACCTGGTCCTGTTCAATCATATTTCCATGGGTCACGAAGCGCTGTTCCTCGAACATATACCCCATCTGGGCAAGCATTTCGTACATCCGGCGCGGGTGACAGACGGTATCTACCAGACGCCGCAGGAACCCGGCAGCAGCTGCGACCTCCATTCATGACCGACTTATGATCGCATTGCCTGATATCATCATTAGCGTCGCTTATATCCTCGGCATCGTCCTGCTGGGGCTTTGGGCCGGCGCGAGGCAGAACGGCGGCAATGCCAGCCAGTATTTCCTGGCGGGCAGATCGTTGAAATGGCCTTCGATCGGCCTGGCGCTGTTCGCCACCAATATTTCCACGGTACACCTTGTAAGTCTTGCCCAGAGTGGCTTTGACACGGGTCTGCTCAACGGCGACTTCGAGTGGATGGCGGCCTTTACGTTGGTCCTGCTGGCCCTGTTCTTTGCCCCGTTCTATATACGCTCTGGAGTAGCCACTCTGCCCGACTTCCTTGAGAAACGATACGACCGGGCAAGCCGCGACTGGCTGACGGTTATCTCCGTGGTCTCGGCGATCATCATACATATCGCCTTTTCCATGCTCGCGGGAGGCATCGTGCTCAAGACCCTATTCGGCTTTAACATGTATGCGAGCGTCATCGTCATCTCCATCATTACCTCGGTCTATACTATCATCGGCGGACTGAAAGCCGTCGTGATAACCGAGTCGATCCAGACCGTCGTTCTGGTCACTGGGGCTGTTATCATCAGCGCATCCGCGTGGCACCGCATGAATGGCTGGCATCCGATGGTGCAAGCGCTGCGTGATTCGGGCGGTGTGGACAGATTGTCAATGTTGCGGCCATCGGGCGATGCAAGCGGCATGCCCTGGTATTCGGTGCTACTGGGCTATCCCGTCCTGGGTATCTGGTACTGGTGCGCCGATCAGACGATCGTACAGCGGGTATTGGGGGCGCGCAACGAGAACCACGCCAGAGTGGGGCCGCTGTTCTGTGGATTTATAAAGATACTTCCTGTGTTCATCTTTGTGCTGCCGGGCCTGTTTGCCTATACGCTTGCCCATTCGGGGAAGCTCGATCTCGGCCCGATCACCGCCCCGGACGGCGCCGTCAACAGCAAAGGCATCTATACGCTGATGATCACGCAGCTGCTGCCCACAGGGCTTGTCGGCATTTTGGTTGCGGCGTTGCTCTCAGGGCTGATGAGCCAGGTTTCCGGCGCCCTGAACTCGATCTCGACGATGGTGAGCTATGATATCTGCAAGCGCTATCGTCCCGAGACGCCCGATACCCGGCTGATCAGGACAGGCAAGATCGCTGCCGGCATTGCGCTCGTCTTTTCCTTATGTCTGCTGCCGCTGCTCAACCGGTATGAAAGCATATTCAACGGGCTCAACGAGATCATCGCCCATATCGCGCCGCCGATCACCTGTGTTTTTCTGGTAGGTGTTTTCTGGCGCCGGGCGTCGGCCATTTCCGCGAAACTTACGCTCTGGATCGGCTCGGCGCTGGGTGCGACGGTGTTTGGTCTTACCAAATTGTTGCCGGCGACCTTTTTGGGCAAGGTCCCATTCATGATGATGGCCTTCTACCTGTTCTGCATCTGTGTGATCATGCAGGTCACCTTTTCTCTCGTGTATCCGGGAGGCGCCGCGCCATCCGGCCGTCGTCTGTACTGGAATTCTATGAAAGAGCCTTTGGAAACTCCGGGATGGCGGGGCATCGGCAACTACAAACTTCTGTCCCTGGTCCTGTTGATAGCGGTGACTGTCTTATTTTATGTATTCAGATAAAGTCTATGAATGAATTAACCGATAAGGTCATTTATCTCACCGGCGGCACCAGGGGCATTGGTTTCGAGTGCGCGAAAGCCTATAAAGCGGCGGGGGCGATCGTCGTGCCGGTATCCAACGACCTGCCTTCCGTCGAAGCCTGCAAAATGGCGCTGGGTCTGGAGGACGTATTGCCGGGAGACGTCGCGAAGCAGGAGGACGTCAGGGACACGATACAGTATGTTCTCAATAAATACGGGCGGATAGATGCCGTACACAACAACGCCGGCATCGCCAATCCGGCAAAGCCCTTGCAGGAGACCACGGGCCGCGAATGGGATGCGCTTTTCGATATCAACCTGAAAAGCGTGTTCTTTACCACAAAGCACGCTCTTTCCGCGCTGCGGGCGTCGCGCGGGAGTATCCTCAATACCAGCAGCATGGTGGGCGAGATCGGCCAGGAGAACCACGCGGCATACAGCGCCACGAAGGGAGCCATGAACGCCCTCACCCGGTCGATGGCCCTCGACTATGCCCCCTTTGGGATAAGGGTGAATGCAGTCGCGCCGGCCGGTGTCTGGACGCCGATGCTGCGGGAGTGGAATGCCGCACAGGAAAATGCAAACGATATGGAGAAGTACCTCGACGGGATCCATGCGCTGGGTTACTGTCCGGAAGGAGACGTCGTCGCCGATGTCTGTGTCTTTCTTCTGTCTGAAAAGGCCAGGTTTGTGACAGGAACGATCATGCCGGTCAGCGGCGGCGCAGAACTGGGCTACCGCAGGAGTTTCTTATCTTAGCGGGGCAGCCCTAGCGGGAGCAGCGCCCAAATGGAAAACATTCCGATAAGACATATCAGCGCGACGGTAAAGGAACCAGCGTTCTCCGGCAGTTTCAATATTCGCAAGGTCGAGAACCTGCTGTCCGGGAAAAGAATGGTACAGGAGCTGCACCAGCTCTCGCTGACCGACGGGACCACCGGCTATATGATGGCCTTTCAAAAGGACTTTTATTCACCAGTCGGTCGATTCGCCGGCAAAAACCATTTTTCCTTCGACCCTGACAGATTCAAAAAACTGACAACCCTGTTGAATATCATTTTCCAGGAGTACAGCGAAAAACGGGAAAGATACCAGGAGGCGATCCGATTCTTCAAGAAACGCACCGGTTACTCCCCGGAGGCGTTCAGAAATAAGTTCAGATAAGTCCTGTTCAACTTCAAATTTGTCCTACGTCCGGGCTACTCCGTGATGGTAATTTTACATAAAAAATGGCATTGGGAAATTTTGACGTCATAATAGTCGGGGGCAGCTATTCAGGGTTATCTGCGGCGATGGCTCTGGGCAGGGCGCTGACCCGGGTACTGATCATCGACAGCGGTATGCCCTGCAACAGACAGACCCCATTCTCCCACAACTTCCTCACCCGGGACGGACATACCCCAAAACAAATTGCGACGATCGCGAGGCAGCAGGTACAGGAATATGAGACAGTGACCTTCTTCAGGGGGCTGGCTGCGGCAGCGAGAAAAGCCGGCGACAGTTGGGAGATCGAGGTCGTATCGGGTGAGGTCTTCCGGGCCGCAAGGCTGGTCTTTGCAACAGGCATATGGGATATCCTGCCCTCCATCGAAGGGCTGGCGGAATGCTGGGGCATTTCCGTCCTGCACTGTCCCTACTGTCATGGCTACGAGGTCGCGGGTAAAAAGACCGGCATACTTGCGAATGGGGAGGGAGGTATCGAGATGGTCACGCTTATCTCCAACTGGACGAAGGACCTTGCTCTCTATACCAACGGATCTTCCGGCCTGACGCCCGAGCAGGAAGCCAAACTGGCTGTCCGCCATATCAGCGTTATAGACAAAGAGATTGTCCGGCTCGACCATATCGAAGGCCAGCTTCAGGCTCTGGTTTTTAAAGATGGTTCAAGCTCGCCGGTGACCGCACTCTACACCCGCGCACCCTTCGTACAGCACTGTATGTTGCCGGCGGCCCTGGGATGTGAGCTGACCGAAGAGGGGCATATCAGGGTAGACGCCTTCCAGGAGACGACCGTCAGCGGCATTTATGCCTGTGGTGACAATGCTTCCCGGATACGCACCGTTGCGCATGCTATATCCGCGGGGACGATGGCCGGCATAGCCATCAGCAGGAAAATGATCTTTGAAAATTTTTAATACATTATACGAGCCAACTACCTGAGTGGAACCGGGGTTTCACAAAAACCGCAGCCAGGAATTGTCCCGATGAGTTGCCTTGTATCGTCCATACCATTTGCAAAGCGGGTACATCACGGCTACAAGTCCGATCCAGACAAGATAAACACCCCATAGCGGCAGACCGCTGCCGATCTGTGGTCTGCCGAAGTTGAATCCAAATCTCATGTCCGATGTCTTAAAGCCCTGCAGGAATATCATCACAAATACCAGCGGATGTATGATATACCAATGAATCAAAAAATAGAACAGCGGGACCTTGCCGTATACACAGAGGGCTGCCGTCCATTTGTTTTGTATCCCCTGCACCGCGGATAGTATCAGGAACATGATACCCAGGAACAGCAGACAGAAATCGAGGGAAGGAGGATATTTGGTCAGGTTGATAAAGGAAAGAAAGGTGAATAGACCGCTCTTCCGGTGCGTCCAGGGGAATGGGTCCCCATAAATATTCACGAAGCGCAGGATCACAAACAACGCGATGGAGGCCGCCCCGATCTTTAAGAACTTCTGCCTGGCTGTATCGATGCCGAAAAGACGCCCCGAAGCAAAGCCGAGCAGCATGATCCCCAGCCAGGGAATTGGCGGATAGCCCATCACGAACAACCTGTCTCCGAACGGAAAGGCTCCGGGGACAAAGAAGGGCGTCAGCGGCGTCAGGGCGTGAAAGAAAATAATAGCCAGCCCGATAATAGCGATCACCCTCGCGGGGCATCGCAGCAGCAGGGACAGGATGATGAACCCCACACCAATAGCAGCGATCACGTCGAAGACGAATATCCTGAAGTGAATGTCAAAGAATATTCCGAAATTGATCAGGGTAAATTCGAGCGCAACAAGCCACAGTCCGCGGATGAGCAGAAACTTTCCTGTGGCCTTGCGATCCTTGCGTCTCTCCATCGAAAGATACGCGGACGCTCCGGATAAAAAGACGAATGTCGGCGCGCATAAATGGGTTATCCAGCGGGTAAAGAACAACAATGGGGTCGTCGTACTCAGGTCCGTTGGCTGCCGGGTGATGGAGCTGGTATGCAGCAGATCACGGACATGATCCAGCGCCATGATGATCATCACGAGACCCCGCAGCAGGTCGATGCTGTTTATTCTTTTCATTTGTTATACCTTCTACTATTTTGACCTATTGCCTTTACCAGATCGTTCATTGGATAAATTTATTCTTTGTTTGCGAATCCCGTGAGCCCGATTCGGCCAACTCCGGATAAACCCGTTGTCGGTAGTTAGTCGAAGAATTGCGCCGTTGGTCTAAAATGTCGCTGTTTGAAAGGCGATTTAGTAATTTCGATCATGCTGCTGCGACCCAACAGAGAAGTTGTCTTCAATCTGATCTTCTGGCTGCTCTATTTCTTCTATGAGTGGTTGGGGCTTGCTGCGTTGTCCGGAAACTATGGCAGCTATTTCATCAATGCGTGCATGGCCCTTCCGCTGTCGTTCGTGATCTCTTATCTCACCGTCCATGTCTATATAAAACGATATTATAAAAAGGGGCGGCAGCTGGAGTTCTGGACGCTTCAGATAGCCACATCCATTATTTTGCTGCTGATCCGCAGGAACGTCAACTACTATTTCATCTACCCGCGATATTTCCCGTGGGCCCGGGAAGTGCCTTTGTACTCGTTAGGCAAGCTGATCGTCGAGCTCGTAAACCTATACCTGATCGCGGGTGTGTATGCCCTGTTCTACTTTGTCAGGTCCTGGTATGAGGAAAGACAGAAAGCCCAAAGCCTGCTCCAGGAGAAGACCCTTGCAGAGCTGGAGGTATTGAAATCCCAGGTCCAGCCGCATTTTATCTTTAATGCACTGAACAATATCTATTCCACCGCCCTGAGAACAAGCCCGGAAACCGCCAGTCTCGTCTCGCACCTCTCGAGCTTTCTCAACTACAACCTCTACGAGGCCAAACAGAATTTCGTCGCGCTGAAAGCCGAAATTGGCTATTTACGGCACTATATCGAGCTTCAGAAGAACAGGTACGGGGACAAGCTGGACGCATCGATAAATATCTACGATGAAATTAACGACCTTTATATCGCCCCGCTGTTGTTGCTGCCCCTGATAGAGAATAGCGTAAAGCACGGCATTGCCAATTCCATCGAACAGGGCTGGATAAGGGTAGACGTATCGAAAGACCGAGACCATTTTTCTATCAAGATCGAGAACAGCATCGAAGAATCGGCGGAAGCCGGCGAGGCGGGCCGTGAGGGAATCGGGATTACCAACGTCCGGAAAAGGCTGCGGCTGCTCTATCCGGATGGTCACGAGTTCAGGATCGTCGCGGAACCCCATTCGTACCTGGTCATACTAAAAATAAAGACGCCCAAATGATCAGATGTGTTGTAATTGACGACGAACAGCCTGCGAGGGAGCTGATACTGCATCATCTTTCCGGCCTACGGGATTTTGAGGCCGTTGCCACGTTTGACAATGCGCTGGACGCCTTCAATTTCCTGCAAAAGAACCCGGTTGACCTCATCTTCCTTGATATCCGGATGCCCAGGGTGTCGGGGCTCGAGCTGATAAGGTCGCTAAAGGTCTGCCCGAAGGTCATACTGACAACTGCCTACCGGGAGTATGCGGTGGAGGCTTTTGAGCTGGAGGTAATGGACTATCTGGTCAAGCCTGTTACGCAGGAGCGTTTCATGAAGGCCATCTCACGTTACAACTACGCGCAGGCGGAAAGGTCCGATGCCACCAGCAGTTTTGATACGGCATATATCTTTCTGAGGGCGGGGAAGGGTCTGACAAAGATATATTTGAAGGATATCCTGTATATCGAAGGGCTCAGGGATTTTATCAAGGTCCACACAGCAGAACGGGTCTTTGTCGCCTCCGAAAGGCTCAGCTATATGGAAGACAAGCTGCCGGAAAAACAGTTTGCGCGGGTTCATAAGTCTTTTATCGTGGCGCTGGGGAAGATCAATAGTCTCCAGGCCGAGCAGGTGATAGTCGGGACTATTGCGATACCGATCGGGAGGGTATTTAAGAACGAATTTCTAAGGAAGGTGATGTAAATTTGGGCATGAACGGCCAATACAGAAAAGACATTCATCCCGGACTGGAAGTTGCAATAGTTCTGAAGAAGGACCAACGGACAGGTAAATTGACCTATGGCATCGTGAAGGATATTTTGACCTCTGCAGCTTTTCATTCCAGGGGGATAAAGGTGCGGCTGGAAGACGGGCAGATCGGCAGGGTGGCGGAGACGGATGTGGTCGATCCCGATGGAGATTGACCTCTTCGATCAGCTTGCGGAGGTCCTTTTCGCAGAAGTTGGCAAGTAGCTGATCTAGCATGTTTTTTATTTTATCCAAATTGTCTGTGTAAAGGCGCCATTGGCCGCTATGTCCCATGCCTCCAGGCGGACCCATTTTTTGCCTCTCAGATCGATCCGCCGTGTAATGGTCCGACTGCCGAACGCGGTCGTAGTATCGAGGTTGATATGATCGCGGAATGTCTGCCGCCCGTCGCCGGTGACGATATCTGCAAAGTTCAACGGAAATGTCCAGTCCAATTGGCAACGGATCTCCGCCTGGCCGTTCCCGTCCGGCTGTACCGTCTCGCCCGGGCGCCTGCCGTTGACGGTAAACGACGGGATCAGCACTTCACCGGTAGTCGAAAAGAAATCGCCGCTTCTGATCACGTCGAGGACCGGCTGCCATCCGGCGTCAAATCGCGGCAGCTTGTCCATCCGGAGATAGTTGACATTCAGGTGTGCATACATTTCGTTCTCCGGCTCGATCGAGAAGATATCGCATTCGGAGATGATGTGCTTCCGGAGTCCCCAGTTATTCATGTCGTCCATCAGCCGGAGGACGCGTTGGCCGAGCATAGGGATGGACAGATCGGCGGGCAGCGCCTTCCAGGCGGCGCCCATGAATGTCTCCGAAAGAAAGAATGGCTCATTCTTGTAGGCGTCCGGATAGCCGGTCGAGGCCTTTGTCCGGGCGTGCGCCGTCCAGGCGAGTCCGCGTTCTTTTGTCAGCAGGCGAAGCATTTCGTCGGATGACCCTACATGGTACACTTTTCCGTACCTGTCCGACTGCTGCTCAAAAGGGATATTCGCCGGATGGGACATCACCCAGTATACCGGCCTTGGAAAAAGCGCCAGCCAGTGTCCGCCATAAAAATTGTTGGCCTCCTCGCCGGGCAGGAGGAGGAACTGGCTGTCGGAAAGACTTCTGCACTGTTTGAACAGAGCATCCAGCTCGGGGAGCCGCAGGCTATCGGGCCCTTTGGGATGTCCCGGTCCGTGAAATTCGGCGAGGTGAACGATGTTCACGCCGGTCTGTTTGAACACTTTTACGAAGCTGGGCTCCTGCGGGACCGGCTTTCCGGCAAGTACGACTTTCGAGATGAACTCATTGTGAAAATGGCTTTCCATGGTTTTATAGCCTGGCAGCGGGCGATAGCTGTCTCCATGGGTAAATTTCTTTACCTCCGTCAGCGTCTGTTGTGCGTTATGGCCGCTGATCAGGCAGAAAAAATTGAGTCGCTGGCGGGTATCCGGAGGCGCGTTGAACCAGGGAACATATCTCTTATCGCCAAGCGGGTCCTGCCGTATTCCCAGACCAAATTCCGGGATCAGCTGATGATAGTTCTTCCCATACCAGGTGAATTTAAGGTTGAAGGCCTCGTCCAATGGATAGAAGTATTGGTGCGGTGCGGGGAATACCGCCAGGCTGCCCCCGGCGTTCTCTCCGATGATGGTGCGATATTTCACCGGCAGGTCTTCGCTTTCCCTATTCATATCTGCCTTTTCCCGATGGAGGGTGGCGTTCACGTCGGCCCAGGCGATATTTTCGAATGCTGCGCTGGGCATAACCAGTCCAGCGTCATACAGGATAGCGGTAGAGTCCGACGGCGTCGACATCACTGCGGCCATATTGAAAAGCGAGGTTCCGTTGTAAATAGTGATCTCGAGGTCTCCTTTAAAATCGGCGGCATGAACCTCTCCTATTCTTATGACAGTGTGGCTGCCCTGTGTGATCACTGCGGCGCGCGTTTTCCTGAAGACTACCCTATACGACCGGTAGGGCCGTTCAGGGACCTTATCGAAGAAGACGTCCCAGCCGCCGCTGGAGGGACTAAGGGTTCGTTTGCCTACTGTCAGGACATAGACGGGGTCCAGCCCGGCTGCTATCGTTTGAACCGCGCCCGCATGGCCGATCCTGATGCTTTTGATCAGCGGGCGAGCCTGGTTGAGGTCGATCGTCAACATGCCTTTTTCGGTCGGGCCGGTCATCCAGCTGATGTTGAGTTCCTCATGGTTTACAGTTGCGGTGACTCCTGCGGATCTTCGGAATCCGGATAGATCGACGGGCGTCTGGGCATAGCATTTAATTGTAAAAAGGAAAGCTAAAAGTAGAATAGACCGGTTGACAAGCATGGTCCGACCAAGATACAAAACCTGATCTAGAACCCCACAGTCGATTTTTCAGACTTTATAGTCCAGCGGCCGATCGGCCCACAAGCGAAATTTGCTGTCTTCAAAACAGCAGTTATGAATACTACCTACGATGGGAGGGTATTCGTCGCGCTGTGGTTTGGGGATCAGCCTGATCTCTTTCATTTAGTTGGATTAATTCCTGAAGGTATGAATATCTCAACAACCCCCGTTTGCGAGGAAATAGTTCAAAATTGGTTCAACTATTTTAATTCCTTTTATACGCCAATGTATCGGGAGGCATTCAACATGCTCGAGCTTCGGAAATCTACTGCTGTGCTGGATCTCTCGTGTGGCGCGGAACTTTTTGCCGGCATGGCTGCTTGCCGGGGTATCGACCTGGTGGGTTTTGACCATGAAACCTTCGATGGTCATGGGCTACCGTTCGATGACAACAGTTTTGACGCGGTTACGGGATTCAACATCTTTCAGAATGCTGCCAGCCTCGAGAGACTTGTAAATGAAGCGAGCCGCGTCCTGAAACATGCCGGCGGCCTGGCGATCGGTATCTGGGACAGGTCCGGTTTTACCGAATTCGATCGGATTACGAGACCGGCCGATGGGCCATTCCCGAATTCCATTTCCTGCTATTCGCTTAGTTTGTCAAAAAAAGGCCGGCTTGAGGCTATTTTGAGGAAGGCGGGATTACAGGGGGTCCACGCAGTAAGGGTTCGAAGTATTTTTTCTTACAAGGATATGTGCGACGGGATCGAAAACTATCTGGAGACATCTCCCGACGGGATGGTTATGGACAGCGTAGAAAAAGATGATTTCAGAATGTCCATAAGAGAAGGTTTCCGGCAATATCACCTGATCGAAAACACTGACTTCCTGCGAAACAGTTTCCTTATCGTTGCCGCGGCGAAGGCATAAGCCTGAGTCATTCAGGCTGGACGGCCCGAATTGGTTAAAGCGTAATTCCTTATCTTGCGGCAACACGCGGTATTTCTCATGAAAATTACAGTGCTCGTCTCCCGGCTGCTTCTCGGATTCCTGTACCTGGTGTTTGGCCTGGACTACTTTTTTCGTTTCATTCCTTATCAGCCGCCGTTGCATCCGGGTGCGGCGGGCATATTTAAAGCAGGTCTGATGGCGGCGGGATATTTTTATCCCATGCAAAAGGTCATTCAGATCGTCGGCGGGCTTTCCTTATTGTCCAACCGGTATGCGCCTTTTTTCGCTGTCGTCCTATTCCCTATCAGTGTCAACGTATTCCTTTTCCATACGGTCCTTGTCCCTTCAGGCTGGCTCATGGGCGTCCTTCTTTTACTGCCCAACCTGCTGCTTGGCTGGGGATATCGCGCCTGTTACCGGGGTCTGTTCACTGCGAGGCCCAGGGTATAATTTTATTGGGCCAGATGTAGTAAATTAGCTGCTATGAGTATCAAGACCTATCTGCTGGCCACCCTTCTCTTCGTAAATGCTAAAACTTTTGCATCTTCTCTGACCGATACCACCGGTTTTCCCCCCGAGATCGAAGACCCGCTGTGTCTGGGCATCCACAAAGAGCCCGCCCATGCCACACTGATGCCCTATGCGACCCTCGGCGAGGCGCAGAAGGCGGACAGGGCGGCGTCTTCGTTTGCGCTTCGCCTGAATGGCATGTGGCGATTCCATTGGGTACCGCGTCCCGAGGAGCGGCCGGCAGACTTCTATAGACCGGACTATGATGTCAGCAAATGGGATCTTATCCGCGTCCCGTCCAACTGGCAGGTAGAGGGTTATGGTACTCCCTACTACAGCAACTACACCTATATCTTTAAAAAGGACTTCCCGCATGTCATGAGCACTCCGCCGGAGAAATACACGGCCTACCAGGAGCGTAATCCGGTGGGCAGCTATCGCCGGGATTTCGAGGTGCCGGCGGGATGGAAGGGGCGCCGCATCTTTATCACTTTCGATGGAGTAGACGCAGGCTTTTTTATCTGGGTCAACGGGAAAAAGGTCGGCTATAGCGTCAACAGCCGCAATGCGGCAGATTTCGATATCACGGACTATATCACTGCGGGCAGGAACTGTCTGGCGGTGGAGGTATATCGATTTACGACGGGCAGCTATCTGGAAGACCAGGATATGTGGCGGCTCAGCGGCATTTTCCGCAATGTGACGCTGTGGAGCAGCCCCCAGGAACATATACGCGACTTTTTTGTCCATACCGATCTGGATGCCCGGTATAAAGATGCCAACGTACGGGTAACGGCCAGGGTAAAGAACTATTCCGGCAGATCAGTACCGGCAAGGCAGCTGGCTGCCACCATATATGACGGAACTGCGGCGGTTGGTGAAGGGGAGATTGCTGTTCCGGCGCTGAAAGCAGGCGAAGAAAAAGAAGTAGCGATCTCTTTTACGGTCAGCAACCCGCGAAAATGGACGGCTGAAACGCCAAATCTCTACACTACAGTATTGTCCCTCAGGGAGCACGGCAAGCCAGTCGAATTCGAATCGACGCTTACGGGCTTCCGGAAGATAGAACTGAAAGGAAGGGCTTTTCTGGTCAACGGTGTTCCGATAAAACTAAAAGGCGTCAACCGCCACGAGCACTGGCCCGAGGTGGGGCATGCCATTACGGAAGAACAGATGATCAGGGATATTCTCCTGATCAAGCAGGCCAACTGTAATCACGTCCGGACCTGTCACTATTCCGACGATCCCCGCTGGTACGAGCTCTGCGACCAGTATGGCCTCTATCTGCTGGCCGAGGCCAACCTGGAATGCCACGGCGCCTGGGATGAATTCAATGAAGAGCCGAGGATGCGTGCGGCTATCGTGGAGCGCAACGTCTCGAATGTCGAGAACTTCAAGAACCATCCGTCGGTCATTATCTGGTCGCTGGGTAATGAATGCGGCAAGGGCGGTTCGAACTTCGCAGCGGCATTGGCGGCTATAAGGGCGATCGATCCCAGCCGTCCGACCCACTATGAAGGATTCGGTATCGGAAAGGATAATCCTGCCGACCTCGACAGCCGGATGTATACGAACCTGCGCGAGCTGGAAAAGATCGCTACCGACGGCAACCGTACCAAGCCGATGTATATGTGCGAGTATGCGCACGCCATGTTCAACTCGATGGGCTCGGTCGATGAATACAACGAGATCTTCGACAAATACCCCTCGCTGCTGGGCGGCTGCATCTGGGAGTGGCAGGACCAGGGGCTTTACAACAGGCGGGCAGCCGATCGCCCGATACTTGCGTTTGGCGGAGGCTTTGGCGAATATCCCAATGACCACTACTTCATTCATAAGGGGGTCGTGGCTTCCGACCGAAGCCTCAAGCCGCACTATCCCGAGCTCAAACGCGCGTATCAGTGGATAGGTATGAACCTGGCAGAGGGATCGCTCAGTATACATAACCGTTATCAGTTCGTCGGTCTGGGCGGTTTCGCCGGCAAGTGGGTGCTGACGGAAGATGGAATGGCAGTGGACTCGGGTGCTGTGGCGATTGGCGACCTTGCGCCGGGCGCCGAAAAGACCATAGCGTTACCGTTGTCCCGTGTGAGCCGCAAGCCCGGTAAAGAATACTTTGTCCGGGTATCCTTTAGCCTGGTCAATGCAACGTCCTGGGCGCCGGCCGGCTTCGAAGTCGCAGCGAGACAGTGGGAGCTGCCGGGTAGCGAGGCGACCGCCCGCAAGGCAACCGGTGCAAATGCCGGATCCCTGACCCTTACCAGGGGTGATCAACAGATCGACATCCGGGGCCAGGGCTTCGCCGCCACATTCGACGAGCGTACGGGAACCTTCTCCCAGCTGGAGAGCGGCGGCACCAGGCTGCTGATAGCCAACGGCGGTCCCCGGCTGCACCTCTGGCGGGCGCCGCATCGCAATGACGACATGTGGGCCGACAAGGAATGGGAGAAGTATGGCATCAAACAGCTGGCGTGGACCGTTGACAGGACGCAGTCAGAACAGCTGTCTCCCGGCGAGGTCAGCGTAACGGCGTCACTGACCGGCACAGGCAAACAAGGTTTTATCGTTCATCATACCGTAGTCTATACGATCAGCGCCGACGGCCGGATCACAGCTGACAACAAAGTCTCGTTCAGTGATACCACTGTGGCGCTGGCCCGGATGGGAGTTCGCCTTTCGCTGATCAAAGAGCTCAAACATTTCGACTATTTTGGCCGTGGTCCCATGGAGAACTATGCCGACCGCAAGCAGGGCTTCGACGTCGGTATCTACTCCAGTCCCGTTCAGGACCAGCTGACGCCGTATGAAAAACCGATGGAATGCGGCAATCACGAGGACGTCCGATGGGCTACCCTTCATACTTACAGCGGTAGTATCCTGGGTGTAAAGGCGATAGACGGCTTGCTCCAGGTGTCGGCACTCCCCTATGCGGATGAGCAGATGGAGAAAACTGAATACCGCATCGACCTGCCTCCCGTGACAGCCACCACGCTGGTCATCAGCCATAAAACGACCGGTGTCGGATCCAATTCATGTGGTCCCAGGCCATTGGACCAGTATGTCGTTCGGTCAAAAGAAGTGCAATTTGGGTATGAACTGAGGCTGAAGTAGGCATTTATCCAAACCAGCGGGCAGCGCTCTTCTGCAGTTCACCGTGATCGGGGGCGCCGTCGGTGGCCCAGGCGATGATCCCATCCGGGCGTATCAGTGCTGCGCTCAGGCCCGATTGCTCCCGGGCGTTTACTGAGACATATTTTATCCGGTCGCCGTATCTGCCCGCTATGGCTGCCAGTGGCGCGTTGCCATTCAAATCCAGTAACATTCCCCGACCATCGTGCATCAGCGCGCCAACCCTTGTACCATCTTCCAGCTCAAGGTTGGGAACGCTGTAGCCTGTCAGCGGATGTTCGCCACCGAGGTCATAGCGGGTAAAAATACCCCATACTCTTCCGGCAAAATAAGTGGCGCCATCGCGCGTGTTGATAAGGTCGCGGACGATTGCGTATAGCGCGCGTGCGGCTGGGTCAGGTCCCATAATGGCCACCTGTGCGCGTGACCAGTCCAGTACCTGTGCGCCAACGGGGTGTCTTTCCGTATAGTAACTGTCGAGCAGTCCGTCCGGAGCTTTTTCGTGGATGACCGCGGCGAGTTTCCAGCCCAGGTTCATGGCATCTCCCAGTCCAAGATTAAGCCCCTGGCCCCCCAATGGTGCGTGAATATGTGCGGCATCGCCGGCTAAGAATACCCGTCCGTTGCGATAGGCTGTTGCCTGCCGTGCCCTGTCCGTCCAGGTAGTCGCAATATGCAGCGCGCTGAGGGTGACGTCGGTGTTCGAGACGCGCCGCAGCACAGCCTGCACGTGTTCGAGGGTGACCGGCTTTCCTGAGCCATGATATGCGCCTCCGTCGAAATCCTGGATAACAATATATCCCGGCTGCGACTGGATGTACATGCCTGTTGGTGTTATGACCCGACCTGGACTGAGTTTTTCCGGATCAGCGATATCGACCTGTGTCGTATAGCCCGTAAATTTTGGTTCGGTACCGGCAAATTCAAAGCCGCCGGTCTTTCGGACAATGCTACGGCTGCCGTCGCAACCTACCAGCCATTTGCTTCGAAAAGACCGGCTGCCGGCCTCGACAGTTACCTCGTCCGCAGTCTGGTGAAAACCCGTGATCGGAATTCCCCTTCTGATCACTACGCCCAGCGCTTCCGCCCGGCGGGTCAGCACCGTCTCGAGCTCTTCCATTTCGGAGATCAGGCTGGGGTCGGGCGAGCCTGGCGGGCGATAGCTCCATTGTGCAGTATCGATATCGTCTTCGTGAAACGGGATGCCGGCGAAATGTCCAACCTGCCGGTGCGGTCCTTGTCGGGCATGCTGGTGGGGATTCTTTATGCGTTTGTGCAGCTCGGGCTCCCGCAGCAGCCCTCGGCGGTAAAGCGCTTCGATAGCAGGCGCGGAGAGTCCCCGTATCCCGAAGGGCACGCGTTTTAGCGGCGAGTGAGGATCCATTGTCTTTTCCAGTACCAGGACCGAGCACCTGGCCAGGGAGAGCTCGCAGGCAAGGAATAACCCCACGGGGCCTGCACCGGATATAATTACGTCGTGAATTGTGTCTTTCATAAATTATGATCGAGACACAAAATTGCGAAATGCGTCGATCTCAGGCTTGTACAAACGCGACAAAATCGCCGCTAAGAGTCTGTCTCCGCAGTCTGGCTTTTCGCGCGAATGCCGCTGGTGTGGTGCCGCTAAAGCGTTTAAATTCCCTGCTCAGGTGAGATTGATCCGTATAGCCCAGCTCGTGAGCCAGGCCGGCAATATTGGTATCCGGATAAGTCCACAACTGATTCCGCACCTGTTCAAAGCGCATCAGCGCGGAGACGTCTTTAACAGTATGTCCCGAAGACTGCTTGAAGTTTCTTTCCAGCGTTCGAACCGTCGCATGAGCCGCTGCCGCCACCTCGCTCACCGCCAGGGTACCGTTCGCCTTTCGCATGGCGGCTCCCGCCTTGAACAGCATGCTGTCCGTCGCGATCTTCGACCTGGCATCCTTAAAATATTCCTTTACTTCTGCCAGCGCTTTGTCTATCTGGCCAGCCCGAACCTTCTCATTCAATCCTGTCTGCAGCCGGGCGATCGGATGTTCGAATATATGTACCCTGTCCCTTCCTGACGGCAGATTGAGCAGATCAAAAACTGCCCACGGAAAACACCGCACGGCAATGATCTCCAGCCAATCTTCTGCATAATAAAGCGCCGGCCGGTCGAGCAGTCCAACCATGAACGGTGACGGCAATGGTTGCTGTCCACCCTCGGTCCCGACGCTGCATTCGCTGCCAAAATAAAAAATAATCTCGGCATAACCGTCGGGTAGGACCTCCAGCCCCGATCGTTCGTTTCCAAAGTTTCTTCTGTCATACCAGAAGCACTTTATCGTGTCCCGCAGCTCGTCGGGTGGCTCATATTCCTGGTGGTAGTGGTTCATATCTTCTGAATGTCCTTTGCAAGGAATCGCAGGTCGTTATTGAATTGATGCCCTCCCTGGACCAGTCGGTGTATGGCCGCATGGGGCATCTTCCTGGCGTATGTCGAGAGGTCATCAACTGACACATCCGTGTCATCCAAACAATGATATAGGAAGATAGGCACTTGTCCCGGCAGCTTACCGGCAAAATCTTCGTCGAGCTTCAGCCCTTTCTTCCAATCTTCGTCGCCGGCCCAGTACGGTGTAGCCAGCAAAAAGACCGCTCTTATTTTCTTCGGCGCTTTCACTTCTGACAGGTATTTCAACAAAAGCGAGGCGCCCACCGAGTGTGCGACTAAAATGACGTCGCCATTAATATCATCTAATTTTTCGCCGATCTGACGGGGCCATCCGAAATCCAACGTATTCTCGTCGGCATGTAACCTCGGATAGGTCACTTCATAAGCATCACCTAAGGCCTGCCGCAGCGAATCGACCATTGCAGCGTCCGCATCATATCCATTGTCCCCTCCGCCCTGTATGAATAATACGTGCCTTTTCATAAAAGCTGCATACACTGTAGATTAGAGTTCTATAAAAATACTCTTTTTTGATCTCGCCGTTGTATCCTTTTCCGGATCCGACTCAGGGAAGGATTAGCGGACCGTCATTTTCGAGCGCTCGCCGGCAAAATGGCAACGCTTACCGGAAAGCCGTTGCGCCCCCGCGTGCGGGCCGCTAAATTGGCGGCATGATAACGATAACCGCAACCGTTATGCTTTTTCTGACCGTCACGCTGGGGCTAGGCGGCGGCCTCTATGAGATACTGGTCATATATCCCGGCTGGAAACAGAATGTGGCCCCCCTGACCTTGCGGGAAAAATTGCATACGTCCGGGCAGATGCTCGCTATCAAACGCTACTGGCCGATCGTTTCGCCGGCGCAGGTACTGCTTTCGGTGGTCAATATCGTCCTCGCCTTGAATTATAAAGGTGAGGCGCGGCCCTGGCTGATGGCTGCGGCGGTGACGGTATTTGTAGACCGGGTGATCACCTTCAGCTATTTCATCCCGGTGATGACCCGTGTGATCATGCAGCCCGAGAACATCGAGGCGCCGCGTTTGCAAAAAACCGTCGATCGGTGGACAATGCTGAGCCCGATCCGCATCGTCATTGGACTCCTGGCCTGGATCATGCTTGTGGTCGCGCTGATGAAGTTCTGAATTCTTCCGGCAAGACCAGGGCTGGCCGAATGCGGCTAAGATCATTTTCCGATAATCGCCAGTATTCCTTCATTTTCGATGATCGTCATGCCCACCCGGTCTGCGGCAATACCTTCCTGCAGAATATAAGGATAGCGCGGTCGCCCGTTGTCCAGGATGGTCGGCAGGTACGCGAACCGCAGGTTGTCCCTGCGGTGGCGCAAGGCTTCACCGGCCTCGACGATATGCGTAGAGATGATGAAAGCGCAGCGTCGATACCGGGAAAACGCTTCCGTGACCGCAAGCGTTCCGTCATATGCATCCTTGACATTCGTGCCTTTGAAGAGCTCATCGAAGAGGACTACGAGCCGCCTGCCCTCGCTGACGGCCTGCGCCACATTTTTGACCCGCAGGACCTCGGCATAAAAATGACTATGTCCCTGGCCCAGGTCATCGGCGACATTGATGCTGCTGAACAGACCGTCCCGAACCGAAAAAACCATGTCCTTTGCCGCTACGGGAAATCCCATATGCGCGAGATACAGCGCGATCCCAAAAGCCTTCATGAATGTGGACTTTCCCGCCATATTCGCGCCTGTTAAGAAAAGCATATTCGCATTCTTATCGAGCTCGATGGAATTACCCACCGCATTGCTCATGGCAGGATGCCGCAATCCATCGATCCGGACGATATTGTCGCCTGCGGGCAAGGCGCTGGCGTATCCCCAGCCGTTGGCACGGGCAGCACTACCGACGCCGATATAGACATCCAGCTCGCTCAGCACCGCCATGACCATCTCGAGACCGGCGCGCAGCTGTGTCCGCAAAAGATGGTCATATCGTGCAATGGTCACCAGCGACCAGTCGGCCGAAACATCCGCCCCTGCCAGCAACCGGTCTTCCAATACGGTCAGCGCAGCGCGCACTCTGTCCGAGTAGGGTCCCCCGGGATCCAGTCTGAACAACTCCCGCAAAAAATCACGGGCGACCCGCAGCCCGTTGAAAGCCGCGGCCAGTCCCTCCCGCAACAGCTCGTCCGCTTCGTCCCGCACCAGCGACGCCATCACCTTTCGCCTCAGGCCGTGCCAGACAGCCGCCGGCAGATGCCCGTACCCGGGGCTCCCGAGATAATTCTCCATCGCCTCCACCTGAGAGCCGCTCAAGGGAAAGCGAAGGTCCAGCGCGGAAAAATATCGTATCAGACCGCTGCGGCGATTGATGTCCTCTGCATCGGTCAACGGATGCCGGAACATCTCCTCCAGCAAACGCCCCCCTCCCCTGGTCCGCACCTGGCTGAACAGGCTGACGACTGAGCCGCGCCGGTGCCTGCCGAGCAGGTTGAGGTCATTGAAAGTCTGTTGGTCCGTAATAAAGCTCATGATGCATCAATATTTCCTTTCTCAAGAATATCCAGTATGCCTTCGTTCCGGATGATTACCATCCCATGCCGGTCGTCCGTGATGCCGCGTTCCAGCTGATAGGTGTAGACTGGCCGGGTTCCCTCCATCCGCGTAGGCAGGAAAACAAATCCGATATTAGCATGCTGTTGCCTCAGCGTCTCTCCCGCCTCGATGATATGCGTCGAGAGCACAAAGATGCTGTTCCGCCTGGACGCGAACGCCGCAGTTATTGCGATCGTCGCCTCGTAGGCATCTTTGACATTGGTGCCGCGGAACAGTTCGTCGAAGATCACCAGCAGATTTTTACCGCGGTTCAGCTCCTCGGCAACTTTCTTCACCCGTAGCACTTCGGCGTAGAAATGGCTGGCGCCGATACCCAGATTATCGGCCAGGTTGATCGTGGTAAACAGTCCATCCAGTACCGTGAATTCCATAGCTGCGGCGGCAACGGGGAACCCCATATGGGCCAGATACAGGGCGATACCCAGCGATTTCATAAATGTGCTCTTGCCCGCCATGTTGGCGCCGGTCAGGAAAACGATATTGTTGTCGGTCGTGATCGTTATCGAATTGGGTATCGCGCCCGTCAGGCCGGGATGATAAAGTCCCTGCAGCCTCACCGTATCCGATCCGCGATCGAGCGCGACAGGGAAAGCGAATCTTCGGGTGACGGCCACCCGCGCCACCGTCAGGTAAAGATCGACATGGTAGATAAGGCCCAGCAGACGGCGCACGATACTCCGATTGCGAAAGCGCAGTTGCTCGTCCAATCCCGCCACCTCCCCGAAACCCAGCCTCTTCCGCGGGGAATGCAGGAGCAGATCCGAAAAGACCGGATCCTCCAGCAAGGTCAGGGTCTCCGCCCGCTCTCCCTCATACGCCGAACCATCGGCCGCCATCGTCGACACGAAATCGCGACAGACATGCACCATCTCCAACAGGGACGCAATACCCTTTTGAATGATGGATTCCTCTGTATTCGTCGAGATAAGCCCCTTGATCTTCCGCTCAAGCGAGCCGTCGGTCTGCAACAGCTTGCTCCGCTCATCGGTATTTGCCAGCCATTGTTCGACTGCATCGAACCACTCGGACTTAAAAGGGAAGGACAGCGCCGATCCCGCGAACCACCGGAAAATGTCGATACGTTTTCGTATCGCATCAGGCCTTGACAACGGTTCATGGAAAAACTGCTCCATGAGCAGAGCGCCGCCGCGCGTTTGCGTGTGACTAAATAGTCCATAGATCGAATCGCCGCCCCGCTGCCCGAATATATTCAGGTCATCCAGCGTTTGTCTGTCAGTTGCAAAAGACATAAAAATTATTTTCTCTTACGTCGTATCAGGAGGATGCTGCCGAAGATAAGCAGCAGCCCGGGTAGTATACCCATCAGCATCACCTTCAGAAAGGCCAGTCCGCTATCGGTAATATCGAGGCGTTTGTCCTGCGAGGGTGGACGCGATGTGTCGATCGGGAACTCACCATGCGCAAACCAGCTGAAGATAGCCGTGGAAAAATCAAAATTGCAAGTCTTGATATTATACCGGCCCAACTCTGCATTGCTCAAGAAATCGGCATCTCCCGCAACGACGATCCGTTGCTCTCTGCCGTTGATCGTTCGCGTAAGGCCGACGACGGCCGGCAGCGGGCCCCGCTGGTCACCCTGGCTGGAGTCATAGCGAAGCAAGTCGGGATTGGGATCACTCGCCGCGGGCTTCTTATTATTGCCTCCCGACCCCGGGCCATCGCTGATGGCGACAGCGATGCCGCCCATGCCCATGCTGCGCGGCGCCTCCTCATCTTCCGCCAGCTCGATCATATTCTCGTCGGGCCGGACCTTTTTGTTCCAGCTGCGTTCGCGGGCGGTCATCGCCAGCGGGATCGCGGTAAAAGGACCGCCGCGGCTTACCGACAGCCCTGCCGCACCATGCATGGCGACCACGAGGCTATCCTTGAAATCTTCGTTCAGCTGTCTGGTAATGGCCGCCGCATCTGTTGTCAGGTACGGCTGTATCAGCTGAGGGGAAAAGTCATTATTCCTTTCTACCATCATTCCCTCCATCATCCTGATCCCCAGCGGCGCCAGCAGCGGATTGACGATATCCTGTCTACCCGGCTCACCCGCGATCAGCAGGTTGCCGCCATCGGCGATATACCGCTGGATCTTTCTTCTCGAGACACTGTCGAACGCCATTTTCGGATCGGCGATCACGAGGGCGGTAATATCTTCCGGAATATCCTCGTCGTGTAAAAAGACCTTTGATACGTCGAAACCCTGGTTAACCAATGAATACCGGAAAGAAATGGCGTTCGTCAGGTATTTGAAATGCCGGTCTCCCAACTTATCGATGCTTCGCTCGGACTCTCCTTGCGCAAAAACGATCTTCGGCATCTTCGCCCGCATCAGCCTTTTCAGCGCCGCAGACGTCTCCGTCTCTGACGGAAAGACATCCCGGTCGTCGAACAGCCGAAGGAATGTCTGATGACCATCATAGTGCAGGTCCATGACATACCGGTTCTGCTCAGGCCGCAGGTCGATGGTCCTTCTGATCTCTGCCGGCGTCTTGAAGGAGCTCAGGTCTACCTTAAAGGATTTGGCATAGCGTTCAGCGAGCTGGGGCAGCGTCAGGCCGGGATTATACTTGAAAAGATTCTTGTCTGCCGGGCTGTCGTAGTAATAGACATACCTGAATTTGATATCGGGTTTAAATCGGAGATAAGGCTCCCACCGCGCCAGATCGGTATTGCGCTGTTCGGGTTTGCCATACCAGTACCGCCCATCCAGCAGATTGATGTATGAGGTGACTTCCAGCGGCTTGTTCCCCATCTCCTTTATGACCTTCTGCGCATTGGCCGTCAGCGTCAGGTATTTGTTGGTCGTAGTATCGATGTACCCCGTCATCGAAGGTCGCGAGCTGATATACCCAATTGTCAGGGTGCCGGCGAAGACCAGCACATACCGGCCCGCCTTGACGACCCAGGGCCGCGATTCGCGATCCCCCCGGAGCTTGTAGATAGCAAAGGCCAGGAACATGCCGATGATCACCAGAAAATAGACGATGTCCCTGGTGGAGATCAGCCCCAGCAGCAGGTGATTCGCCCGTCCCTCTATAGAAAGGAAATACGCCAGGTCACGCACGAAATCGATGTCCTGCCAGAGCTCTCCTATATAGCTCAGCGCCGCGAGCACTACCAGGGTGCTCAATGCCGCCACGACCTGGTACGACGTAAGACAAGACATAAAAAGGCCGATGGCGGCATAAGTACAAAGCAGCAGATAGACACCCAGCAGGGATGTGAACAGCATGCCTGCATCGGCGTGCTGGATATTGAATATGCCCAGCACCGATATGAAGGCCAGTATTATGATAAGCGCAAGGTTGTATACCATCATGGACAGGAACTTGCCAAAGATGATCTCCCGCACTTTGATAGGAGAGGAATACAGCAGCCTGATCGTTCCGGCGTTGATCTCCCGGCTCATTAATCCCATGGTCAGCAACGGCAGGTACAGATAAAGACTTCTGACGAGTCTGGGCCAGATACCGTATGGCGGACCGAAGGTGCGGTAGGTCAGTAATTCGAGGTATTTCAGGCCCATCCCTCCCAGGTCCTGGGTCGTCAGGGTTCCTTCGAGGGTGCTGGTATACATCAGCCCGCTCTGGAACAGGAATGCGATCAGCAGGAACCATGCGATGGGAGAATAAAAAAGGAGAGCCAGTTCCGTCCTGGCTATTTTTAGGATTGTCTTCATGATTTTTATTTTGTCCTGCCGTTATGATTGGAGAGCTGGGCGAATATCTCGTCGAGGGAGCTTTTGTCGAGGGAGATCTCCCGCATCTTCCATCCATTCGCCACGCTGGCGTCGATGATGCGTTCCGTGATCTCCTGGTCGCCATTGAAATATAGCCGGATATTCTTTTCGGTAAGGAAATCGGTCCGTGTGATCCCGGGTATGGACAGCAGTTCTTCCTCCTTCGGGGGATTGTCCAGATAGGTGACCACGCTGTGCGGTTCCATATAATTGTTGAAGGCGTCCATCGTATCGGAGAAAACGATGCGGCCGTTATCGATCATCTTGATCTCCTTGCACAGCACTTGAACTTCCGATAGGATATGTGAAGAGAAGATCACCGCGCGGTCGGCGGCGATCTCTCTGATAAGGGCGCGGACTTCGATGATCTGGTTAGGGTCCAGGCCGTTGGTAGGTTCGTCGAGCACGACAAGCCTGGGGCGGTGAATAATGGCCTGGGCTATGCCGACGCGCTGGCGGTAGCCGCCGGACAGATTCCGGATCAGCCGGCCGCTGAAATGGGCGATGCCGCAGCGCTCTTTGGCAATTTCCACCGCCGGACGGATATCGGGCTTCGGCATCTTTCGCAGATTAGCACAGTAGACGAGGTATTCGTCTACTGTCAGGTCTGTGTACAGCGGGGCATTCTGCGGCAGGAAGCCGATCAGCCGTTTGGCGCCTTCCGGATCCTTGCGCATATCGATGCCGCCGATAAAGACCTGGCCTTCGGTCTGGTTGAGACAACCGCAGAGTATGTTCATCGTCGTGGACTTGCCGGCTCCATTGGAGCCGAGCAGGCCGACGATCCCATTTTTGTCGATCTCGATGTTGATGTCGCGGATGGCCCAGCTGGTCGAATATTTATGCGACAGCCGCTCAATCTTTACAATAGCGTGATTCATACTTATTCAGAGAAAATGTTCAAAAATTCGGGCATTCATTCTTAGTATCCGGGGTTCTGCTTCAGGTAGATATTGCTCTGCAGCTGCGCCATTGGGATGGGGTAGAGCGCGGCGTCGGTCGTCCAGCCGGTCTTTTCCGCACTCAGGACCGTCGCCGCCAGTCCCGTGCGTTTGAGGTC
>JAFDYE010000733.1 GCA_018267585.1 Bacteroidota bacterium | reverse complement strand
GGGCCTGAGCCGACGCGGATGCCTTTTGTTTCTGCCGCGAGGCGGGCGATGAGTATCTCGGGGGCGGCGCCTGCCAGGGTGGTCGTATTATGGTGTTCGGAAAGCCAGTAGCGGGTATATCCAAGGCGGTCGGTGAGTCTTGCCAGGCGGATCGATTCCTGGAGAGCGGCGGATGCGTCGCTGTTCTTGCGGATCGGGGTCTGGTCGAGCACGCTGAGGCGAAGGTTCTTTTGCATAGTGAGTAAGTAACACGCGGGGTTGGTAAAATGTTTTTTACCGTTCGTCCCAATCCGCTTGGATTTGGCCCCGGATGATTATATCTTTATGATATCATTTTAATATCATAAATTTATGGACACTTCTACATCGGAGGTCAATACGGGGACATTAAATCATTAATGAATGGCGGCAGAGAAAAAGTCTTTTGCGCTGCGGGTGGATGCGGCGACGATGAAGGCCATCGAGAAATGGGCGGCCGACGAATTTCGTAGCGTCAATGGACAGATCGAGTGGATATTGCATAATGCGCTGAAGGAGGCGGGCCGGTTGAAAGAAAAGCCTGGTTCCGGGGACAAGCCGCCCCCGGAACCTTAGTGTTTTTGGCAGAGGGCGGAGCTATTCGGTCCGCAGGCTTTTGACGGGGTTGGCCAGGGCCGCGCGTATGGCCTGTGAGCTGATCGTGACGAGGGCGATCAGGAGGGCAGTGCCGGTGGTCATCGCGAAGACGGTCCAGCCGATGCCGGTGCGATAGGCGAAGCCCTGCAACCATTTTTGCATCACGTACCAGCCTAGCGGTGATCCGATGAGTATTGCGAGGGTTACCAGCTTCAGGAAGTCGCGGGACAAAAGCGCGACTATGCTGCCTTCGCTGGCGCCGAGCACTTTTCGGATGCCTATTTCCTTTGTACGTTGTTCTGCGCTGAAGGCGGCCAGCCCGAAAAGGCCGAGGCAGGAGACGAATATGGCGATGCCGGTGGCCCAGGCAACGAGGTTGGCTACCCGCTGGTCGGCTTCGTAGTTCTTTTGAAAGCGTTCGTCGAGAAAGGTATAGTCTAAGGGTGCATCGGGAAAGAGCCGCCGCCAGACCTGCCCGATAGCGGCGATGGTTGGCTGGATGCGGTTCTTGTCGATCTTTGCGACGATATAGGGGTATTGGGGATCGCTGAATATTTCAAAGCCGATGCCGGTGATGGGATTGTGAAGGTCTTCGAAGTGAAAGTCTTTCATGACGCCGACGATGCGATAGGACGCGCCGGGTGAGAGTGGCGAGGAGGAATAGACCTTTTTGCCGACGCAGGTGACGGGGTCATAGCCGAGCTGCCGGATGGAGGTCTCGTTGAGGATGATGCCGTCTACGCTGTCGCGGGGGAAGTCGGAGGAGAACGCGTGGCCCGAGATCATCTGAATGCCCATCATTTTCATATAGTCGAAGTCGACAAAATTGATGTACGCGTGGTGGTTGTCGGTTTTGGGATGGCCTTCCGCGTACAGCTGGTCGTCACCGGGCGAATAGATGCCGGGATACTGTGTGCAGCCGGCACTGGCGAGCACGCCCGGTATGCGGTCGATCTCTTTTTTTACGGTCGTATATTTCTGGCGGAGGTTGCCGCCAAGCGAAAGGATGAGCTGCTGGTCCTTTTGGAAACCCATGTCGGTGGTGCGCAGGTAGTGCATCTGTTCGCCGATTATGACGGCAGCGACGATAAGGATGATCGATATGCTGAACTGGAATACTACCAGTGCTTTTCGCAGAGATCTGACGCCGAGGGACGTGGTCGCACGGCCTTTTAGGACTTTGACGGGCTGAAAGGAAGACAGGTAGAGGGCCGGATAGCTGCCGGCGACGAGACCGGTAAGGATCGTCAGCACGAGGAAGCCGGCGCCAAGGAGGGCGGCTGTTCCAGCGGAGATATGGATGGTGCGGTCGGCCAGCCGTCCGAAGGAAGGGAAAAGGCCGGCGGCCATCAGGACGGCGATGCCCAACGCGAGGAAGGCCATCAAAAGGGATTCGCCGAGGAACTGCCGGATTATCGTCGTGCGTCCTGCGCCAAGGGTCTTTCTTACCCCCACTTCCAGTGACTGTTTCGTAGACCGGGCAGTGGCCAGGTTCATGAAGTTGATGCAGGCGATCAGCAGGATAAAGACGGCGATGGAGGCAAGTATGTAGAGATACGTCAGGCTGCCGCCGGGCGTAACATCGCCATAAGGCATATCGGCGTGCAGGTGGATATCGCGGACCTTTAGCAGGAATTGTTTGCGATAGTAGCCGGCCTGGCGCAGGTCGTTGCCTTCGTAGGTGTCGACGAAGGCAGGAAAGGCCTTTTCGATCTGTGCGGGGTCGGCGCCGGGCTTGAGACGGGCATAGGTAACGAAGAAGTAGTTGGTCGCCATATTGAGGTTGCTGCGGCGGATGAAGTCGCCGATCTCACCGCCATACATGGAGAGGAAAAAGCGGCCGTTGATATGGGAGGGCTTGTCCATGGGACGGAAAACGCCTGTGACGGTATAGTCATGGTCGCCGTTCATCTTGCTGACGACGTGGATGGTCTTGCCGAGCGCAGGCTGGCCGTTGAACAGCTTGTTTGCGATGTCTTTGGCCAGGACGATCGAATAGGGGCCGCTGATAGCTGTGGAGGCGTTACCTTCCGTGAAGTCATAGTGAAACAGACGGAAAAAGCCGGAGTCGGCCATCATGCCGTTGTCCTCGTAGAAGGAATTCGTTGCGCCTTTCGGGTTATGGTATTGGATGAGGTTCTTGTCCTCTCCGATCAGGCGGCAGATGCGGGCCGTGGCCTCTACCTGCGGAAAGGTCTGGCGGACCAGTCCGGCCACCGGCGCGGGACAGCCGTAGAACCGGGTCTCTTTGCCATGGGCTATATCGATCGTCCCTACCTGGTAGAGGCGGTCAATATCAGGATGGTAAGTGTCGTAACTATTCTCGTGCCAGATGTAGAGCGTGATGAGCATGCAACAGCTGAGGCCTACCGATAGGCCGAGTATGTTGATCAGCGAGAAAGCTCTATTCCTGGTCAGACGGCGCCAGGCGATCCGGGTGAAGTTGTTTGACATGCTTTAGCAGAGGCAAAGCCGGTACCACCTTTGCGGGTTCCTGTGAATCAAGCGATTGGCTTTACCCGTTGGGGCAGGGTTGTTCGCTTTCGATACAGGCGATGTCCGGTGCGGGCACAGTGATTGCGTGAGGCTTTTTAAACTTACGATTATGCCAGACAAGAAAACCATAGAGAAAGCAAAAAAGGACAAGGCGCAGGGAAAGTCTGCCAGCACGCAGGCCGGAGAGTTCGTAAAAGCGGAGATGGATAAGATACGCCAGGGCGAGCATGGGGCAAGGTCGGCCAGGCAGGCTGTCGCCATCGGACTGTCGGAGGCGCGTCGCGCGGGTGTGGACCTGAAGCCGCAGGCGAAGGGGACGACCTCGGAAAAGAACCGGAAGTCGCAGGAACGCGAATATGAGAAGGGGCAGCGGCACGAGCCGGTCTCGCCGACCCGGTCGAGGGCCAGGGTAAAGGCGTTGAAGAAGGAGAGCACGGAGGCGGCTTCGCCGGCAGCTATTTCCAGGCAGGCCCATACTGCGGCTATGAACAGGACTGCGGGTTCGCGTAGTGCGTCGGCGAAGAAGGCCGCTCAGACCAAGGGGCCGGCGGAGCGTTCGGCAGCGGCGAAGAAGGCGGCAAAGACCAGGGCGCAGCGGTCAAAATAGGATTTGGTGGCTGAGCGCCGCTGTGGTAATTTTACAGGGCGTGTTCAAGTATCCATCGATCATATTGCGTTTTGGACAGGTGGTGGTGGCTGTCGTGCTGATGGCCATGATGCTGCAGTGCTTCAGCAAGATGATCGTCGTGGCAGAGTTCTATGCCAACCGGGACTATATTGCGCGTAATCTTTGTATCAACCGGCTGAATACGGCTGTGCACTGTGAAGGCCGGTGCCAGCTGGACAAGCGGATCCTGCAGGAAGAAAAGAGTTCCGGGGACAAGGAGTCGCGGCAGGAAAGCCGCAACGAGGTCCTGTCGTGCCGGTCCTATTTCCCGACCGCTGAAGCGCCCTTTATGGTGGTTCTTGAACGGGGCTATCCTGTTGCGTCGGTCTCCCGTCCGGTAGACCGTAGTCTTTCCATTTTTCATCCTCCCGCCTGGTTGTTGGTTTAGTTGCATTTTGATCCTATTTCCAACTTCAACCAACAATCATGAACTATTTCTATGGGTGTGGCCTGATGGCCATGCTGCTTTTGCCTGCTATCTGTTGTTGCGGGCAGGATACTACACAATTAGACCTGATGGTCGTGACCGCCAGCCGTACGGCGCAACGTCGGACCGAGGCGCCGGTTGCGATCGGCGTGATTACTACCAGGACCATTGCCGACACGAAAGCGAACCAGCTGGATCAGCTGCTCAATAAGGTGAGCGGCGTCTTTATGGTGGACCTGGGCAATGAACAGCACGAGATGAGCATCCGTCAGCCGATGAGTACGGCTGGCGTTTTTTTATACCTTGAAGACGGCATTCCGATACGGACTACCGGGGTATTCAATCACAATGCACTACTGGAGATGAATGCGGCTGCTATCAGGCAGATCGAGGTGATCCGCGGGCCGGCCTCTTCGCTGTATGGCGCTGAGGCGATCGGCGGCGCGGTCAATGTCATTACCCAGGCGCCGCCTCCCGGCTGGAAAGGCTATGTCAGCGTTCAGGGAAATAACAATGGCTACAAGCGAACAGATGCTCAAGTCGGAACTACGGCGGGCAAATGGGGATTTATCGCAAGCGGCTATTACGCCAACCGGAGCGATGGTCCTATCCAGTACAGCGATTTTCACAAGACCGCGGTGACGCTGCGAGCTGATCTTCATGCCAGCGACCGGCTGACCTGGACGAATACGGTCAGTTATATCAACTACTACAGCGACATGTACGGGTCGCTCGACAGCGCGCATTTTTCGCAGCACAACTACAATACGCCGTATTCCTTTACCTATCGGAAGGTTGAGGCCTGGCGGGCGAAGTCGCAGCTGGCCTACCGGTGGTCCCAGTCGGCCGAGACGCAGGTGACGCTTGCCTATCGCAATAACAGCGTGGGGCAGAACCCCTCTTATTATATCAGCAACAGCCGGACCAATCCGCTGCTGGCGAGCGGGCAGATCAACGACAACAGCTTCCATAGCTGGCTGGCGGTGGCGCAGCACGAGAAAAAGTGGGCGTGGCTCGGGAGCCGTCTGGTCGGGGGGCTTTCCGCGGATGTAAGCCCGAGCAGCTATTACGCCCGCTATATCCGGATACAGCGAGACCCCAAGGGCAATTATGGCAGCTATACGCCGACTGACAGCCTGCTGAGCAACTATTCGACGGGTATCACCAATGCCGCTGCTTATCTGAACTATGGCATGAGCCCGGCGAAGGGGCTGCGGCTGGTGGCGGCGCTTCGTTATGACTTTTTTCACTATGATTTCCGCAATTCGCTGCCGCCGTCCGCGTCTACGGGTTCGGCCAATACCCATAACGATTTCAACCGGGTGACGCCAAAGGTAGGAGCTACCTATAACTTCAAGGGGGTTGGTTTTTATGCCAACTACAGTCAGGGGTATGTTCCGCCTCAGGTGACGGACCTCTACAATGGGGTGAAAGTACCTTATCTGAAGCCGCAAACCTTTTTCAACTATGAGGCGGGAGGCTGGCTTTCTTTGTGGCGGGGTCTTGTCTATGCAGACTGGAGCGTTTACCGGCTCGACGGGACGAACCAGATCATCTCCGTCCGGCAGATTGACGGAACCTTTGTCAACCAGAATGCGGGGAAGACCGAACATACCGGTGTCGAGTATGGGCTGACGGTGAAGCCTTCTGCCCAATGGACGCTGCGGTTCAGTGGATCGAATGCGGATCACGTCTTCGTGGTACAATTTGAGAACGGCGCCGATTATAGCGGCAGGCAGATGGCGGCGGCGCCGCATTTTATCGGGAATACGGAGCTGACCTGGCGGCCTTCTTTTCTGAAGGGCTTCCGGCTTGGGGTCGAGTGGCAGCATCTGGGAAAGTACTGGATGGATGACGCCAACACCAGGCAGTATGGTGGCTTCGATATCGTCAATTTTCGTACGGGGTACCGGGTGGGCGCCTTTGAGGTATGGGTAAATGCGCTGAATGCTTTTAACAGGTATTATGCGGCGCTGGCGACGAAGTCGACATACGGCTACAGCTATAACCTGGGTGATCCGAGGGAGGTGACGATCGGCGTTTCTTTCCAATTCTTAAAGTGACATTTACGGTGAAAAAAATATACAAGCTGCATCGCAGCCTTTCGATCATTATTGCTTTTCCTGTCCTGCTGTGGGCTTCCAGCGGATTTATGCATCCGCTGATGACAACTATCCGGCCGGCGGTCGCGACGCAGGGCTGGCCGGTGATACCGGTGGATCCTTCGCGTCTGCGGGTGTCGTTGACTTCCGCGTTGAGCAGGCATCATCTGGATAGTTTTTTGACGGTGCGGCTCGTGCATATTGATACGAACTGGTTTTACCAGGTCGTGCCGGGGCGGGGCGCCGGGCCGGTGTATCTGAGCTGTGCGAACGGGAATGTTCTGCCGGCGGGGGATTGGTTGTATGCGCAGTATCTGGCGCGGTATTTTTTGGAAGGGGGTGTTTCGAGAAGCGGTATAAGAATGATGGCGGATGCTTCGGCGCCGGATTGTTGTGGGGATGCGACCGAGTGTGTGCTGCATCCTGCGCGTGGTGCGAAGGTAGCGAATGTCTCATCCGTCAAAGCGTATGACAGGGAGTACAAGTCGATCAACAGGCTCTTGCCCGTCTATCGCGTGTCCTTTGACCGGGCGGATGGGATAAGGATCTATATAGAGACCACGCAGGACCGGTTCTCGTTTGCGATGGACGACCGGCGTGCGGTCTTCGACGAGCTGTTCCGGATCTTTCATACCTGGGGTTGGCTGGACATAATGGGTAGGTGGAAGGATGTGGTGGTGTTCCTTGTGGCCGCGCTGGCGTTCTGCACGGTGCTGCTGGGACTGTACCTGTTCGTTCGGTTGCGGGCGCCGCGGGCCGGTGTGCGCAGGCTTCATCGGTATACGGCCGTAGTTGCGGCGCTCTTCACGTTGTTCTGGTCGTTCAGCGGGGCCTGGCAGGCGTTGTCGAAGGCTACCGGGCCGGAAGATCGGGTGGTCGGCGTGCAGCAGCGGTTTGGCGCCGGTGAGGGGATGGTTGATGTTGCCCGGCTGGCGGCGGCTGCGGGGGCGCCGATCGGGAATATTGGGTTGGTGAAGATGGAGGGGAAGGATTATTGGAGGGTGAGTCTTGTACCTGCGCGGGTTGCTGTTGTGAAGGACCTGATGAGGGATGGGCGTTCCGCGGGACCGGGAGTCGTCTATGTTGCTGCGTCGGACTATTCCGTGTTAAAGGAGGGGGATCGGCGCTATGCGGTGTTTTTGGCCGGGGTCCTTAGCGGATCTTTGCCGGTCGCGCCTTTGGCGGCGACCCCGGTGACGGCTTTTGACGACGAGTATAATTTTACGGACAAGCGGCTGCCAGTCTGGAGGGTCAGCTACCCGGGCAATGGTCATCCCCGCTGGTACGTCGAGACCTGCAGCGGGCAGCTGGCGGCACGAATGGACGATGCGACCTATGCGGAGGGGTTTAGCTTTTCGGTCTTCCACAAGCATCATTTTATGGACTGGGGCGGGAAGGCTGTTCGTGACGTCAGCACGATGTTCTGGGCGGTTATCCAGTTGTTAATGGTGGTAGTGGGGCTGATCATGTATTTCCGGTTTCGGAAATAATTCCCTAATTTGCAACCTCGTTGCGTATGCAACAGTGTTTCAAAAACCCGCTTGATTCGACTCCGCACCATACGACACCTGCTGGCGGTGGTGATGCTCGCGTTGTTTGCGCTGGGCATTACGCCAAAGATCGCGGTCCACGCGCTGGTTGCCCGTCACACGGACAGGCATCTGGCGTTGGCTAGTCAAAGAACCGACCTGCTCACGCGGGCCGGTTTTTTTTGTCGCGTAGATAGCCTGGTTGTTGAGTTGCCGTGTTTTTCTTTTCCTGTAAGCTTTTCGCTGGCGCCTCCGAGGGTCTTCTCCACGGGGCGGGGTGTGCGGGCAGCGGATCAATATTATTTTCTCCCTCCTTTTATCTTCGGCCTTCGGGGTCCCCCTTCTTTTGATAAATACAGGGCTTAGTCTGATTATTTTATCAAAGGAATTTTTCTATTTATGATCCAAATAAAAGGCTGTTCTTTTTATTGTCTGCTGCTATTATTTTCATTCCATTCTGCTTTTGCGACCGATCCG
>JAFDYE010000732.1 GCA_018267585.1 Bacteroidota bacterium | reverse complement strand
GGCCTCCTCGATCTGTGCCCGCACGTGATTATAGAATTGCTCCGGGCTCATCTCGTCCAGATCGACCAGATCGGGGAGGCGTATACCATAGAGATCCTTCAGCTGCCCCGCCAGCACCGGGTTGACCTCTGCAGCATTGTCGAGGACCTTTAGAACGTAGTGGTCTTCCTTGAGTTTTTTATTCTTTTTAAGACTGACCGGCAATAGCAGCAGCGGGCTCTGGATCCTCTCTTTCGGGTCCTCTTTGAGGTTGTGCCAGTTGAGAAAGGCGATCACCAGCCGCAGCTGGCTGAAACCGTACTCCTGTATGTCGCGCTGCGACTCGACGCGCACCCGGTCGAGCGAAGAGGGAAGATAGCCGTGGTCTTCAAAGCGAAGGTATTTGTTCAGCACGATATCCTTCATCGCCGTAATGCCCGTCGCCAGCTCGCCCTGCCACGTGAACAGCAGGTCGGGCCGGATGCTCTGGTAGTGAAGGACTATCGGGACGCTGCTGACGGTCAGGTTGACAAACCGCATGTTCGGCTTATAGTAGAGCAGACGGTTGCGACGGCTGGTATCGAAAAGGCGGTTGCGCAGCCTGTTGAGGATAAAAGCCTCCCGCTGTTTGAGCTCTTTGTGTACCCAGCCCGCCACCTGGCTGAGGTCGGTCTGTTTTTCCGGGTCGTAGTCACGGTAGTGTTCGAGCCGGCGGATAATATCATAAAGGTCCTGCGACCGGCGGCCTCTCTCCAGCTCCGTCATTTCGGTAATGAGCCGCCCGAGAGTGGGATGTATCCGCTGGTTGAACAGCGACGGATTGGTCCGCTGCCGGACGAAGTCCGTGAGGTCCTGCGTGTCGTACAGATCAAGACCCATGGCTATGCTGCCCAGGACAAGACCCAGACAGAAGATATCGGTCTGCGGATCGTGGTGACCGACCATGATCTCATAGCTGCGATAGCCCGGCAGATACGCCGGACGGCTCAGCGGCTCCCGCAGATCTGTATGCAGCCGGAGAGTCTCTGTGTGCAGCGAGTCGTCCCCGGCATCTGCCTGCAGCCGCATCGTGTCCACCACTTCAAAACTCCTCGACCGCAACCGGGGATAGAGAGCCTGCACCCGGTAAAGCGCATGTACCGGGGCGTGGGTCCTGGTCTCGTCGATATCGAGGAGCCCTTCCGTAAGGAACAGGGCGTCTTCCCGTTCGAAAGGCCCCACCAGTCCCGCTTCATGAAAGCTGAGGACCTCCCTGAACAGGGGCATGACGAAGGCGATGCAGTCGTCGGTAGAGTATTCACCTCTGTCGAAGGCGGTGAGGAGAAAGCGGGATAATGGTATTCGGTCTTTTTCCATGCGATGGTCGTTCATAAGATTTACAGTGATCAGTCTTTAGCGCCGCTGGCGTAGACTTCGTGCACTTTTTGTTTGTGCTGCTGCCATTTTTTATCGCTGAGCCGCAGCTCTTTTTTATAAACCGGCTCGAAGGCCGACGTCAGCTGCATTTCCGCGGCAAACTCGAAGGCGCGGCCCGCCGGCATTTCTTCGAGGGACGGATCGGCAAGGACGAAGTCCAGGATCACATAGGCAAAATAGTCGCGGATGCTCGGATGAGAGGCGGCTATGCGATCGGAGAGGTCGGGCTCCGCTGCCTCCGGCGCACCAAACGCCATTTTTGGATAGTATTCCTTCGCAAGGCCTTCTACCAGGGTGGTTCGAAACCAGGACGGGCGCAGATATTCCCTAATGAACGTTTGGGTCATATCATTCAGCTCGCGCTGGGCAAAGAGGTCGAGGCGGTCCAGCTCGGGGCTGCCCTCGATCATCTGCCTGATCGCCCTGGAGGCGTCCGTCGCGGAGGCATCCGCCCACAGACGCAGCGCCCGCGTGCGGATAAAATTTTCCGGGTGTGTCGGGGTAGCGGACTGCGTCCCCGGTGCCGCCGAAAAGACGGCCTCCGCCTGCTGCGCATAGCTGTCAGCGCTGACCTCCCGGAGGCCCGTCGCGATCTTCAGCAGGGAAGTGATGACCGGGCCGGTATCTCCCACCACAGCATAAGCGCCACGGTCGCAGTAGATCTCGGTATATAGCTTGAAAAGCCGGGCCGTCTCAAAATACGGCGGCTCGCTGTTGTAGTTGTTGGCAATGGCGGTGATGATCCTGTCAGCGACCTCCAACTCGCCGTCAAAAACACGGAACAGCCGCACATGGCTAAGCTCGTGGGCGATCACGGCCAGCAGCTCGGCATCATTCAGCCGCTCGACGATCGGACCGCTCAGGACGATATGCGCCTCCTGGTGTAAATAGACGATACTCGCATTCAGCTCCGGATCATTGGCGAACTGCGCCTGATAGACCGTCACCGGCAGCGCGCCGAGCCCGAGCTTTTCCCGGGCGAAGTCGACCTTTTCGTAGAGCGCCTTGTCCGTATCAGGACCGAACTGGTAGGTATTCTTCAGCAGCTCGGTCTTAAAAGCAGCCAGCTGCTCTTCCCGGGTACGGGCAGCGGCAAAAAACTCCCAGGTGGAGACCTGCTGCCTGAAATGATCACGGACTTTCAGATGATAAGGAAGAGCCTCGGGTAACATAATTGTATGTGCTGGAAATACGCTTGAACAAAAATTAGCGTATTTCCAGCAAAGCGCTAATGATTGTCCTCCGTTTGAACTTCCCTGGACCGTTGTCCCTCGAGACCTTCGTCACAGCTGCTTCGCCACGCTATTCCTCGGTCGTTCCCTTCGCTTCGCTCGGGAATGTCGTTCGTCAATGGACCCGGGGCCTTCCAGGGGCTTTTGACGGTAATTTAATCAACTTCTTTCATTCGGGAACGACTTCTTTAACTCCATGACTATCAACCCCGCCGCAAGCAGAAAGCGGGCGCCGGGTTTGCGACGGAGTTCGACCGGATTTAATTAACTTCGCGGCATGCAAGACTATCTCAGCGGATTGAACGACCGGCAGAAAGAAGCGGTTCTACATATAGACGGCCCTATCATGATCGTAGCAGGCGCGGGCAGCGGCAAGACCAAGGTGCTGACCACCCGCATTGCCCACCTCCTCGCCCAGGGAGTGAACGCATTCAATATCCTCGCCCTCACCTTCACCAACAAGGCGGCGAAGGAGATGAAAGAGCGCGTGGAAAAGATCCTGGGCGATTCCCAGGCCAGAAACCTTTTTATCGGAACCTTCCACAGCGTCTTTGCCCGCGTCCTGCGCGGCGAAGCCCACCACCTGGGATATGACCGCAACTTCACCATCTACGACACCGACGACGCCAAGAGCGTGCTGAAGACGGTCATCAACGAGCTGAACCTGGACGATAAACACTACAAGCCCAACACGGTATACAACAGGATCTCCCAGGCCAAGAACAGCCTGGTCGGTCCGGTCGAATACGCCAACGACTATGCGATCCAGCAGGAAGATATGCGCGCCAACCGGCCGGCGATCGCCCAGATATTCGCCGGCTATGTAGCCCGCTGCAGGAAGAATGGGGCCATGGACTTCGACGACCTCCTGGTCAATATGTATGAGCTGCTCAAGAACCACCCGGAGAGCCTGCACAAATTCCAGCATAAGTTCAAATACATCATGATCGATGAGTACCAGGATACCAACCCTGCCCAGTACGAGATCATCAAGCTCCTCGGCGCCGCGCACGAGAATGTGTGCGTGGTAGGCGACGACGCCCAGAGCATTTATAGCTTCCGGGGCGCGACCATCGAGAATATCCTGCAGTTCCAGAAAGACTATGACGACGTAAAGGTGGTCATGCTCGAACAGAACTACCGGAGCACGCAGAGCATCCTCAACGTCGCCAACGAGGTCATCCGCAACAACAAGGGGCAGATACCCAAGAATCTCTGGACGGACAACTCGCCGGGAGAGAAGATCCGCCTGGTCCGGCTCATGACCGACAACGAAGAAGGAAAATTCATCGCCGACACCATACAGGAACAGCGGCTGCGGAACCACTATAGCAACCGCGACTTCGCCATCCTCTACCGGACGAACGCCCAGAGCCGCGCCTTTGAAGAAAGCCTGCGCCGGATGGCGATACCCTACACGATGTTCGGCGGCGTCAGCTTCTATTCAAGAAAAGAGATCAAGGATTTTGTCGCCTACCTGCGTATCATCGTCAATCCAAGGGATGAAGAGGCGCTCAAACGGATCATCAACTACCCGGCCAGGGGCATCGGCAAGACGACCATCGACAGAGCCGTCCTGGCTGCCAACCAGAACAATATCTCTCTCTGGGAAGTAGTGGAAAGGGCCAGGGAGTTTGGATTCAAGGCCGGCACGCTCGAAGCCCTGGAGAACTTCGCGCTGATGATCCGCAGCTTTTCCAGCATGCTCGAAAAGCACAACGCCTATGACGTGGCTGCCCACGTAGGCAAACAGACGAATATCGTAAAAGAACTTTTCAACGATAAGACGACCGAAGGCCTCGCGCGCTATGAGAATATCCAGGAATTGCTCAACTCCATAAAGGAGTTCACCGAAAGACCCGACGAGGACGGCGTGCTCGAGCCGGAGACAAAGGGCCTCGGCAACTATCTGCAGCAGATCACGCTGCTGACGGACGCCGATGAGAAGGACCCCAATGCCGACACGGTGAAGCTGATGAGCATCCATGCCGCCAAAGGCCTCGAGTTCTCCTGCGTCTTTGCCGTAGGGCTGGAAGAGATGCTGTTCCCCAACGGGATGGCCATCAATACCCGCGAAGAGCTGGAGGAGGAGAGGAGACTTTTCTATGTGGTGATCACCAGGGCAAAACAACGTCTCTGGATCTCATACGCGAATACACGGTATCGCTTTGGCAACCTCGTACAGAACGAGCCCAGCAGATTTATCGACGAGATCCCGTCTGAATATTTAGACCGCAGCTTCGCCGGCGGCGGCATCCGCAACCAGGGCTTTTCGGGGCCTTCGGGTTCGGCTTATGACCGCATGCACGGCAACAGCTTTGGCGGAAGCTCCGCCGCACAGGCGGAAAAAAAATACGGCCCCCCGCCGGCCAGAAAAGAGACCAAGCCCTCCTACGTGCCCCCCAAGCCTTACATGAAAACCATCGAGCACAATCCGTCGCCCGATTTTGTAGCCAGCGATACATCAGCCCTCCGGGTCGGACAGAAAGTAGAGCACCAGAAGTTCGGTTTCGGCGAAGTCGTCAGCATCGAAGGCTCCGCGCACAGCCCGATCGCGACCGTCCGATTCCAGCACAACGGCGAAAAAAAGATCATGCTCAACTTTGCCAAACTGCGCATTGTAGAGTGAACGCCTGGCATATGAAGCGCGGCTGATTTGCAAATTTTTTGCAGGGGTGAGACGTTTTTGCAGCCGCCGGTTCGGGAATAAATCTCCTTTGAAGAATTTTTCTATTGCTGGGAAAGAATGCCGTGATTTGCAGCAGCGACCTGAAAAAATGCCGGAGTCCGTCGCGCTGAAAATGGCCACAGCTATTGATTTTAAAAAACTTTTGCTACCTTTTACGCATGACCGAAATGTACAAGATACAGCCGACGGGATTGTATTTTGTAACCCTAACCGTAGTTGGCGGGATCGACGTGTTCACCCGCTACGAATATTGTGATCTGCTTGTAGACAATCTGAACTACTGCATAGATAACAAACGGCTACGGGTATACGAATATGCTATCATGCCCAGTCAGCTGTATATGATCGCGGACGTCGAACAAGGAAAAGGTAACCTGCCAAAGGTTTTACGGGATCTGAAAAGTATCTCGGCCAAACAACTCCTCCGCGCCATATCCGAACACCCTGAAGAAAGCCGTAAAGAGTGGCTGATGCGCCTCTTCCATTTTTTTGCCAACCGGTATCAGCACGACTCCGAACACCACTTCTGGCAATTTGGCAATCAGCCTGTAGACCTGGAAAAACTGTTCAGGAAGGACAAGCCGCTGCCATCCCCCATCGATAAGCTCCTGAAGGCCAAATGGGTCGACGACCCCCGGCACTATATCTATTGCAGCGCCTATCCCCGGCAGCGGGTAAAACTGACTTCTGGCAATGGGCACCCGACCGATGTCACGGATGTAGAAAAAATAACATAAGTATATGAACAAAGGCAACGTTTTTTTGTATCTTTAAAGACATCCCTTTCCCATAACCTGTCACAATTTGCCGGAAACAACGTCCGGTGAAATATTATTTTTCACCAAAATAAGAAGGTTATGCTGTCCAACGATAAGCCAAAAATTCCCCGCGATGCCTGTTATGTTTTGACGTTGAACACAGTAGACAAGATAGACGTATTCGTCAGGCCGGCTTACAAACAGGTGATAGCAGACGCACTCAACTATTTTGTCGACAGCCAGGGTCTGACCATCTATAGCTGGTGCCTGATGTCCAGTCACCTCCACCTCATCATCCGGCCAAAGGACGGCTCGGCCCCTTCGTATTTCGAGAGGGATTTTAAGAAGTTTACAACGCCTGCCATCTTAAAGACGATCGACCTGGAAATGGATTTCCGCCGCGACTGGATGCTCCGCCATTTCGAGGAATATCCCAAGTCCCTCCGCAGACTGGAAAAATTCCATCTCTGGCAGAACTGCAGCAGCCCCCTGCGCGTCGAAGGCGACTGCCAGACCTTGCTTTCCCGGATCATCCATATACACGAGAACCCCGTCCGCGAGCGGATAGTTGAACTGCCGGAGGCTTACATCTTTAGCTCAGCCCGTGACTATGCCGGAGTACGGGGGCTGGTACGCGTGAAAGTGATCCAGCAGCAGGGGTTCTTCGGGACAAAGATGTTGTCCCAGAACTAGGTCGCCGGCCGGCCCTCGTGGTTGCCGGGTCATTACACGTGCTATTTCTTTTTGAGCGCGTCGGCGAGGGCGGCTACTGTCTTTTTATCGTTTCCGGCGAAAAGCCTGTCCCCGATAAGGGCAACCGGTCGTTTCAGAAAAGTATATTCCTCCAGGATCAGCCGGCGGTAGTCTGCCTCATCCAGCTGCTGGTCCTTAAGGCCCATCTCCTTATATTTT
>JAFDYE010000731.1 GCA_018267585.1 Bacteroidota bacterium | reverse complement strand
GAAGATGGATACGTCGGTGCCTTCGGAGAAGACCTGGGCCTTACCGATCTCAAAGGGCATGCCATCGGTGAAGATGGGCCATACCGGGCGGCCAAAACGCAGGTAGACCGGTCCGTTGTAGTCGGCGACAGCCATCGTTGCGGCCTTGGTCTGGGCATAGTCGCAGGGGACGATGACCGTCATTCCCGGCAGCATTTTCATCAGACCGATGTCTTCGAGTATCTGGTGGGTAGCGCCGTCCTCACCCAGGGTTACGCCGGCATGAGAGGCACATATCTTTACGTTCTTTCCGGAATAGGCGACGGACTGGCGGATCTGGTCATAGACGCGACCCGTGGAGAAATTCGCGAAGGTGGTTGTGAAGGGGATCTTTCCGCCGATGGTGAGACCGGCAGCGATACCGATCATATTGGCTTCGGCGATACCGCACTGAACGAAGCGTTCGGGAAATTCTTTTATGAAGGTATTGAGTTTCATTGAGCCGGCGAGGTCTGCCGTGAGGGCTACGATGTTAGGGTTCTTCCGGGCTGCTTCTGCGATTCCATCTCCAAATCCGCTGCGTGTATCTTTCTGGCCAGTTACTTGAATATCTTTTAGCATTACGTGGAAAAAATTGAATGTGATTAAAATGGATTACAGAGACACGAATCCCTGGTTTTGGCGTTACAAAGTAAGGATTTTTTAGTTGAACTCTGAAAACTTGCCGTTGTAGAATTTAGCGTCTGCCTTTAACTTTTGCTCCCATTTCCATGCGGTGGACATCATGTCATCGAGGCCATATTCTGTGACCCAGCCCAGCTTTTCTTTTGCAAGGTCATTGTTGGCATAGATGGCGATCACGTCGCCGTGCCGGCGGGGTCCGATGGTATAGTTCAGCTTGGCGCCGCTGACCCTTTCGAAGGCCTTGATCGCCTCGAGGACGGTGACGCCGTTGCCCGTCCCCAGGTTGTACACCTCGGCGTTCTTGGAGACCTTCCCTGCCAGCATATACTGTATGGCGAGGGTATGTGCGTGTGCGATATCGCTGACGTGGATGAAGTCGCGGATGCAGGATCCGTCGCGGGTGGGATAGTCGTCGCCAAACACGGTCATCTGCGGGATCTTGCCGATCGCCGTCTGTGTGATGGCAGGCACCAGGTTAGCAGGCTTGCCGATGGGCATTTCGCCGATGAGGATGCTGGGGTGGGCGCCTACCGGGTTGAAGTAGCGCAGGAGGATACATTTGGTATGGGACGCCTTCGAAAATTCATTGATGATCTGCTCGCCCATCTGCTTGGTGTAGCCGTAAGGGGATTCGGCCGGCTTGGGCGGCGTGAGTTCGGTCACCGGGATCTCGTCCGGATTGCCGTAGACGGTACACGAAGAAGAGAATACAAAATAAGGTATATCGAACTCCTGGACGCACTTCAGCAGGTTGATCAGCGACATCAGGTTGTTCTCGAAATACATCAGCGGGTGCTCGACCGACTCTCCTACTGCTTTATAGGCGGCGAAGTGGATGATTCCGTCAATGTTGTCGTTCTCCTGGAAGATGGCGAAGGTATCGTCGTAGTTGCACAGATCGACTTTGTAGTTCTTGATCTTTTTTCCCGTTATTTTTTCTACTCCTTCGAGGATACGGGGAGAGCTGCGGACGTTGTTGTCGACGCATATTACCTCGAATCCGTTGGTGATGAGGTCCACTATCGTGTGTGAGCCTATGTATCCACATCCCCCGGTTACAAGAATCTTTGACATAAAAAGATGGCGGACCAGGGTCCGCGTTTGGTTATTGTTGAATGAGATTTATCAGATATTGCCCATACCCGCTCTTCAGCAAAGGTTGTGCTATTTTTTCCAGCTGGTCTTTGCCGATGAATCCTTTTCGCCAGGCTATCTCTTCGATGCAGGCGATCTTGATGCCCTGCCGCTGTTCGATGACCTGTACGAATTGTGAGGCCTGCATCAGGGAGTCGAAAGTGCCGGTATCGAGCCAGGCGGTTCCCCGGTCGAGGATGGACACTTTGAGCCTGCCCTGCCGCAGGTATTCCCGGTTGACGTCGGTGATCTCGTATTCTCCCCGCGCCGAAGGCTTTAGGTCTTTGGCGATGGGGACAACGTCGTTGTCATAAAAATAGAGACCCGGGACGGCGTAGTTGCTTTTGGGTTTGGCGGGTTTTTCCTCGATGGAGATGGCTTTTCCGGCAGGGTCGAACTCGATGACCCCGTACCGTTCAGGATCGCTTACCTGATAGGCGTAGACAATGCCCCCTTCGGGATTTGCGTTCTTCTCGAGCTGCTTGCCAAGGCCTGCGCCGTAGAATATGTTATCTCCGAGCACGAGGGCGACGGAGTCGTTGCCGATGAACTGCTGTCCGATGACGAAAGCCTGGGCGAGGCCATTGGGCAGGGGCTGTTCGGCATAGGAGAAGCGCAGACCCAGCTGGGAGCCGTCTCCGAAAAGTTTCCTGAACAGAGGCAGGTCGTGCGGAGTCGAGATGATGAGTATCTCTCTGATACCCGCCAGCATGAGGGTGGACAAAGGATAGTAAATCATTGGTTTGTCATAGACCGGCATGATCTGCTTGCTGATAGCATAAGTAATGGGGTGAAGACGTGTTCCCGATCCCCCGGCAAGAATGATCCCTTTCATTAGTTAGTGTAAGGATGGTTTGAAAATCCCGGAAAGATAACGAATGTAAGGGAAACTGTCGCGAAAATGTCCGTCCGTGTACCCGATTATTTGATTATAAAATAGACGAGTCCTGCCAGCAGCGCGCTTACCGGGATGGTCAGGACCCATGCCCAGAGCAGATTGATCGTAACTCCCCATCTTACGGCAGAGAGGCGGCGGGTGGCTCCTACTCCGATGATCGAGCCGGTGATCGTGTGGGTCGTGCTGACGGGAATGCCCAGCTTCTCGGAGAGCAGGAGGGTGAGGGCGCCCGCGGTCTCGGCGCTGACCCCTTCGAGCGGAGTCACTTTGGTGATGCGGGTTCCCATCGTCTTTACGATCTTCCATCCGCCGCTCATCGTGCCGAGGGCGATGGCGGTGAAGCTGGCGAGCGGCACCCACATATTGTGGTCAATAAATTGTTTGAATGACATTTCATGGCCCCGGGACTTTTCGTACCAGATCATGGCCGCGCCGATGATACCCATGACCTTTTGCGCGTCGTTGCCGCCGTGCCCGAGGCTGAGCAGGGCGGAGGACAGCAGCTGGAGGCGTCTGAACCAGTTGTCGGCGCGGTAGGGATTGGCGCGGCGGCAGACGTTGAGGATGATGAGGGTGATGATAAAGGCGATCACCATGCCGATAAAGGGCGCCAGGAAGATGAAGAGGAAGGTCGGGATCACCTTGGCGTAGTTGATGACGTTGACGCCGCCGCGGCTCAGCGCGCCGGCGTGCGCCAGCGCTGCTCCCATGAAGCCCCCCAGCAGGGTATGCGACGAGCTGGAGGGGATACCGAACCACCAGGTCAGCAGGTTCCAGGCGATGGCAGCGACCAGTCCGGCACAGATGACGTGTAAGTTAATAAAGTCTTTGTTGACCGAGCTGGCGATGGTATTCCCTATTTTGAACTCACCGATGACGTACCGGGAGATGAAGAAGGCAGCGAAGTTAAAAACCGCCGCCCATAGTACAGCCTGGAAGGGCGTGAGCACCTTGGTCGAGACGATGGTGGCGATGGAATTGGCGGCGTCATGGAAGCCGTTGATATAGTCGAAAACGAGCGCGAGGATAATAATAACTACCAGGAAATGCATGCGGGCGTGTTTGGGTCAGGCGTATTTGATGATGATGGATTCGATGACGTTGGCGGCGTCCTCACATTTGTCGGTCACGATCTCCATCACCTGGTAGATCTCTCTTTTCTTTATTACTTCCTTGGCGTCGGGCTCTGTCTCGAAAAGCCGTTCGATGCTAAAATCAAAGATGTCATCGGCCTGATTCTCAATGCTGTTCACCTTAACAAGCACGTCCGTTATCTTCCGCATGTTCCGCATATTGCGCAGCTCTTTTACCGCTATCTGTATCTGTACCGCGCCCTGTTCGATAAGGTCGGCCATTTTCTGGATCCCGGTATCATTGGGGTTCACCTTGTAGAAATTGATCTTCTTCCCGGTGGCATAGATATAGTCGCAGATGTCGTCGAGGGCGCTGGCGAGGTAGTGGATGTCCTCGCGGTCGAAGGGGGTAATAAAATTGCGGCCCAGCTCGGTAAAGATGCGGTGGGTAAGGTCGTCATTGATATGTTCCTGGTTTTCCATCCGGGAAAGGACCCCCGATCGTCTGTCGGCGTCCGGCTCGGCCACGAATTCTTTCATGAGCTTGCCCATCTGGCCAACGCCGTCGGCGACCTGTTCGAATAAAGAATAGAAAACCCGGTCCTTTGGTGTAAAGAGCTGGAGAATAGAGTTGAATCCCATGCAATAGCGAAATTTGCCGCAAATTAGCACTATTCGACCATATTTCTGCTTCGCGGGCGCGGTCGGCTATCCGGCCGGCTTTTACCCGGGGTTACTTGTTTATCTGGCGGCTGAAAATCCGTCCGGCGCGGGGGTGAGTGCCAGTCCGGCGGGCCGGGGTCTTGCCGGGAAACCGATGGCCTTTCCCGGCGGGTGTCCGGGTGCCGGGGGGTCGCCGAGGAGGGTGGCGATCGTTGCGGCGATCTGTTTTTGGTAGACCTGGCCTTTAGCCCGGAGCTCCCCTTCGGGCCGGATGTCGGGACCCAGGACGGCCATCCAGATATCGCCGGAGCCCTCCGCCCAGAATCCGTGGGTAGTCCATTTATTCGTTTTCCAGCCGCGGCCGTGGTCGGTCGTGATCAGGAATGTCGTGCTGTCCTTGTAGTACGGATCTGTCTGGACATAGTACCAGAGGTCGGATATCATGCGGTCGAGATCGGAGGCCTGCTGCAGGTAGAGGTCATAGCGGCCGGAGTGGGCGCATTCGTCGGTCTCGCCAAAGCCAAGAAAGAGCACCGAGGGATGGTGTTCGCGGATGTATTCGCGGGCGGTCAGATAGGTCAGCATGTCGTGACGGGTCTTGCCGGGGCGCATCGTGTTTTGCACGCTGTCGATGAGCCCTGCCTCCGGATACTGATCTTCATTCAGCCGCTCGTAGCCGCTGTTGACCGGCAGGCCGCTGCGCGATTCGTTGAGGATATATGGAAAGACGTTCCAGGAGGTGAAGACGGCAACCTTACCTTTATATTCCTCGCTCCTGTTGAGGTATTCCAGGACGTTCACGTGCTTGTTATTGACGGGCAGGTTGGGGCTGCTGAATGCATCGGTATGCCCGGTGAAGATCTCATTGTAGCCGGGGTATGATATCTTATACCAGTTGCGTACGTTCACCTTATTTCCCAGGAGCCTGTTCCCATACAGGCGGCCTTGCACCGCAATGGTCCCCCAGAAGAAGGGCAGCAGTTTTTTCCGGCGGAGCCCGGCTGTACTGTCCCAGTAAAGGCTGCGCATCAGCGCGGTATCCCTGACATATTCTTCATTGGCTACCAGGGATGGGTCTGCTCCGGTAAAAACTTCCTGCCAGCGGAATCCGTCGATCGTAATGACGAAGAGGTGCTTTGTCCTGGCGTGCCCCTGCGCTTCAACGGAGTAAAATAGCAGCAGCGCCGCCAGTGAAGTGAGGAAATGTTTCATCTTTAATGGGTTTGCCAAAGTTACCGGAGGGGTATGACGGGATGTTTACCGGAAGATTAACTTAACATTATGAACCAACGAGAATGGCTTCAGTTTTGCAGTAATAAAAAATATGCAGGTCTATTATTAACGGAAGGTTAATCATAGAAAGACCCTGTGGTCGGATTTTCCCGCTAGCTTAGCCACACAAAGTCCCGGTGAGTACGTGGAGATAGAATTGTGTACGATAATGCTCAAAATTATACCGCATGTCCCTGTTAGACTGGTTGGACCATTTGGATAAGTCCCTGTTCGTGCTGATCCAGCATGACTCGGATCATTCCATAATGGATACCGTGATGCCGCTGCTGCGCGATCCTTATACCTGGATACCGCTGTATGTATTTATGCTTTGCTATATCATCTTTAAAAGCAAGAACAAGGCTGTGCTTTTCGTGCTCCTGAGCGTGCTGACGTTTGCGATAACCGACTCGCTGGCTGCGCAGGTGCTCAAACCGTTGTTCGGCCGGCTTCGTCCCTGTCATGATCCGGGAATGCAGCAGCTGGTGCGGAGCG
>JAFDYE010000730.1 GCA_018267585.1 Bacteroidota bacterium | reverse complement strand
CGCCACTATAGAAAGCTTCCCACAATATTTATATGTGCTGGGCCGTAACCAGACCATCTCTTATCTCCGCAAAAAGATCCTCGATACGACCCCCATTACGCCGGCGACGGTCCTTGAAGACGTTCTCCTCCCCGACCTCCAGCTCGAAGGGAAGGACGCCTACCGTGTCGTCCTCGAAGGGATCGACCGCCTGAGCCCACAGCAAAAGCTGATCTTCCGCATGAGCCGCATCGACGGCCTGTCCCACGAAGAGATCGCCGGCCGGCTGCAGCTGTCGAAGAATACGGTGAAGGTACATATGGTCATCGCCCTCAATTTTATGCGTACCTGGATAAAAGAACGGCTGAAATAAAAAAAAACCTTCCTTCGCCTAATCCCTCCTTTCGCCAAAAAGCGTCCTATAGTGCATGGACCCACAACAGCTGCAAAAATTGCTTGACCGGTATCTCACCGGCGAACTGACGCCTGAACAGCGGAAAAGGCTGGCCGAGGCTATCGGGCAGCCGGAGCATAGCGACGTCCTCGAAAAATTTGCCCAGGATACCCTTCTCGACGAAGACCTGTCCAGGGGACTCGACGACCCCGCCGTGAAGGCCGCTATCGAACAGCGACTGGATGCCGCGGGGGCAGGCGGGCGGCGCACGTTCCGTATCCCCAAATTCGTCCGATATGCAGCAGCGGCTGCGGTCCTTGTCGTTGTCGCGGGACTGGTCTATATCATCGATTTCGATTCAAAACATGAAAATTTCCCTCCGCGGCAGCAGATCGCGACCTACGATGTCGCCCCGGGCCACGAAGGCGCCGTTCTGACGCTGGCCGATGGAAAGCAGATCGTGCTCGACAGCAGCGGAGACGGATCGCTCGCCAGGCAGGGCAGTATGGCGATCACCAAAGAACACGCGGGCCGCCTGGTGTACCGGACGGAGCCTGCCGGAGTCGCTCCGCAGGCGACGATGTACAATACGCTTACCACGCCCCGCGGACGTCGGACGGCTGTCGTACTCTCTGACGGGACAAAGGTCTGGCTCAACGCCGCCACCTCTATAAAATTCCCCGCCGCTTTTACGGGGAAGGAAAGGACGGTCGAGCTCTCCGGAGAAGCCTATTTTGAAGTGGCAAAGGATGCCGACAGGCCGTTCCGGGTAAGGGTGAACCGCCCGGGCGGGAACATGAATATCGAGGTGCTGGGCACCAGCTTTAATATCATGGCCTATGATGACGAAGCCACCAGCAGCACGACCCTCGTCGACGGTTCGGTAAAGATAGTCACGAGCGCAGGCGCCAGCCTGCTGAAACCCGGACAGCAGCTGCTGGCGGGTACCGACGGGAAGACCCGTCTCGTCCCCGACGCCGACGTACAGAAAGCCGTCGCCTGGAAGGACGGAAACTTCGTCTTCCGGGGTGACGAGCTTGGCGACATCATGAAACAGCTGGCGAGATGGTATGATATCGACGTGCGATATGATTCGCCGGTCACCGACCACTACACAGGTAAAATAAGCCGCCAGGTAAATATCTCAAAAGTATTGAAGATGCTGGAGGCTG
>JAFDYE010000072.1 GCA_018267585.1 Bacteroidota bacterium | reverse complement strand
GGCGCCGGCAACCTGACGAATATCGACCGGACCAACTATGCCCAGGACACGACGGTCATCGAGGGCAAGGTTCTCCGGCTCAATACGGAGCCGGATCCCGGCCAGCCTTCCGGGCCCCAGCAGTGGATACCTGCGGACAATCCCTTCCCTGCCGGGGCCGCCGCGTCAGCCAAGAGCCCTGTCTATTCCTTTGGGCACCGCAATCCCCAGGGGCTCGACTTCGGGTCCGTCGACGGCGGGTCCTCCTATATCCTATACAGCAGCGAACACGGCGACCAGTCTGACGACGAGGTGAATATCATTCTTCCCCATATCAACTATGGCTGGCCGAAGATCGCGGGGCTGTGCGACGACAACTATACTTCCAGTAACGGCGACTCGATGTACCTGGCCGGCAAGTCCGTGGTGAGCGAAAAAGGTTTTTGCGATACGACCCCGACAACGGTGCAGGAGCCGATGTTCTCCTTCTACAACTGGGGGCGCTCGGCCAACAAGACGTCCGGGGCCCTGGGGAATATGCACTGGCCGACGATCGCCCCTTCGGCCATCCGGTATTACGGCCAGGGCGCCATTCCGGGGTGGAACAATTCGCTGCTGATCCCATCGTTGAAGAATGGTCTCTTCCGGCTGCCGCTGAAGGCCGATGGTCTCAGTGTTGACAGCACGGTGACGCCGGGGGATACCCTGCACTATCTGGCGGGCTACCGGCTCCGGAATGTCACGGTCGCCCCGACGGGTGACACGCTTTTTCTGGCGGTGGACAACTCCTGCTGTACGCTGGGGACCAGCGGAACTATTGGCAATTCGGTGGCGTCGCCGGCGCTGGGTTATATTCTGAGAATGGTTTATCTGAAGACGCTGGCGCTGCCGCCGCCGGGTAAGGGGGGACCGGGGGGTGGTGCCGGTCCCGGAGGGCCCGGGGGTGGGCCGGGAGGGGCGGGCGCGTTTCCGGGGGAGGATGGAGGTGATCCCGGGGGTGGGCCGGGTGGCGCGAAGGTCTATCCCAATCCTGCGCACGGGCAGCTGCAGGTCGAGGCGCTGGCCAGCGGGCGGCGGCCGTGGCAGGCGTGTCTTTATACCGTCGTCGGGGGGCTGGTGGTGGTGAAAGAGAGCTATGACAATAAATTAGCGTTGAATATCAATGGGATACGGCCGGGTGTCTATATTTTGCGGCTGTTCAACGGGACGGAGACGCCGGTTGTGACGAGGAAGGTTATCGTGTATTAGGGGGCTGATGCCGGCGGGGGGTGGGGCGGTTAGTAAATTCCGAAAACGTTTTGTAATTTTACATATGCTGTACACGATCCTGTGATGCAGAGGTTGCTTGCCATACCCTGAATGATCCGTAGACCCTTTAATACTTTTTCAAATGCAATCTCTACATGAATCAACGGGCAATGTTCCGTCCGTGACCCCGATGAGCTGCCCTGTATGTGGATCGTCGATGTATGCGACAGATTGGGGCAACTGCGAAATTACCTACCACTGTTCGAGCCCGGAGGCCCGTTTTTGGGACTTTGACCGGGGAACAAAAGCTCAGCACATTTCTAAAGAACACTGGGACCAGTCCAGACGGGAGGTTTTCTTTACCCGTGGGGAAGAGAATGGTCTGCCTGAGACGAAGGTGGCGTAGACCTGGGGGAGGGGGTGTGAACCGATGGATCGGTGTGAGATGTTAGGCCGATGTCGACCACTGGATAGATATGAGCCGGCGGATAGATGATGAGCCGCGTGATTCGCGCGGGCCGCTGATCCGGCAAGAAAAAACCGCTCCCGAAGGAGCGGCTTTTGGTCCGGGGCCTAAGGACGGCGCCCTGGAAGGGAACTGAACCGTCGAATTAGTGAACGTCCCAATATAATTTGGTCTCCGGCTTGTCTCCGCCGATGGCGGCGGCAGCCTGTGTGTAGTTTGCTCCATTGAGCGCCTGCTCATTGTATCTGCTGGAAGGATAGGGAAGGCGGTTCGGGAATCCCGACTGCGCGGCGACCGGCGGGATCATGGTCGGATAGTCGAACCGGCGAAGGTCGACCCAGCAGTCAAAACCCCTGTTATACAACGCGATCCATTTCTGCAGACCGATCTTTTGCTGCCAGGTGCCCGGCGCAGTAGTATAGGCGACGTTCGGCTGCGCAAGATAAGCGAGCGCGCTTGCCTGGGTGCCTCCCCAGTAACGGATGGACATCGCAATAGCCGAATCATAGGGCTGCTCTGCGGTCCCGCCTACGTTGAAGCCTCTTTCGATCGCCTCGGCGCGGTAGAACTCCATATCGACCAGATCCATCATGACATAAGGAGTGTTCGGCTGGCTGAGTCTTGCGCTTGGTTTGGACTCGTTGGCGAAGATCACACCATTGGTCTCACCCTCCCTGGTACCCTGGTACTGACCGGCAGAGTTGGTGGTGAAGAAGCCCGGCAGACGGGGATCGCTATAGAGTTTCATCGTGTCGATCAGCGTAGAACAGGCGATAAAATCCTGGCGGCCCGAGGTGACGATGGCATTGTACATCGGGTTGTTGCTGGGTACGGCGAAGTAGGGCCACACGGCGTCCGTGGCTGAGGTCTGGAAGGCCTTGGGGCTCGCTGCTTCGACCAGCGACTTTGAATTGGCCGCGTCCACATCGGCGAGGGTCATGGCGATCTTTATCATCAGCGAATTGGCGAAGGCCGACCAGCTGCTGACTTTTCCGCTATAGATCAGGTCCTCGGAAGCGGCAAAACTGGTGCTGGTGGCATCGAGCGCCGCGATATCCGCGGCCAGTCTCTTTTCGAGATCCATGTGGATGCTCTTGGCGTCGTCGTATTTCGGGAACAGGTTGTTGTAGTTGAGCGCCTGCGTGTAGGGAACATTTCCAAAGGTATTGACGAGTATGTTCCATACGTATACCGACATGATGTCGGTGATGGCCCGTTGATTTTTGATGATCACCGGGGAGACGGTCGTAGGTGCTGCGAGAATGCTGTCGCAGGAGTGAAGGTTGGCCAGAACGATATACATCCTGTTCCACCAGAGGTCGTTGGTCTGGGTAGCCAGGAAATTGTAAACGGTGGCATCCTGGATGATGGTCTGTGACCAGTGCTGGACGATATGGCGGAAGGTATTGTTGCCGCTGCAGTCGGTCAGGAAATCGTTGAGTACCCTGGTCGAATAGGTGAACACGGGACCTGCCGGTACGGTGGTCGGCTGTTTTGTCGCGTTGTTGAACCGGGTGATGTCCTTGGTACAGGCCGTCAGCAGGAATAGCGGTAATATAAATACGAATATCTTTTTCATGTTGCTTGATTTAGAATTTCAGCTTGACGTTTAGACCGACCTGGCGAACTGCCGGGTAGGAGCCACTTTGATAGCCCTGCAGGTTGCCGGCAGAGGTGGTCTCTTCCGGGTCTGCCATCGGCAGGTTCTTGTGAATGATCCAGAGGTTGCGGCCGAAGATCGAAAAGTCTACGCCTTTTACGGCCTTCTGGTTGCGGAGCACGCGGTCGGGCAGGTGGTAGTTGATCGTTGCCTCGCGCAGCTTGACATAGCTGGCGTCGTAGACGAACTGGGATTCCGGCAGGTACAGGCTGTTGTTGCTGTAGATGCGGACGCGTTGGGTGTTGGCTTTGCCGTCGGGGGTCACGCCTTTCAGGATCAGGCCGCCGCCCTGCGCGATCGGAAGACGGAAGTCGTTGCCCAGGTCGTTCTTCCCCATCTGGGTATTGGTGATACCGGACTGGAAGGAATAGTACTGGTCCAGCGAGAACAGCTTGCCGCCCTGGCGGACGTCGACGAGGAAGGATACGCTCCAGTTCTTGTACCGGAAGGTATTGGTGACGCCGCCGATCCAGTCCGGATTGGGATTGCCGAGTACTTTATTCGCTCCGGGGATCACGTAAAGTCCGGCGTTTGCCGGGCCGGGTGCGTTGACCACCCGCTGACCGCCGATGTATTGGAAGTCCGTACCCCAGATGGTGCCATAGGGCTGGCCGACGGTAGCGTTGATCGTGATCGGGCCCTGCAGGGTGCCCAGCACGAGGTTGGTCGAACCTTCGTTGAGGGAGAGCACCTTATTGCGGTTGCGCGTCCAGTTGAGGTTGATCTCCCAGGAGAAATTGCGTCCCTGCACCGGCGAACCAAAGAGTGATACTTCAAAACCCTGGTTCTCGATGTTGCCGGCATTGATGTATTTTGAATTGTAGCCGATCGCCGAAGAGGTCTGTGTCGGCAGGATCTGGTTGACAGAATTGGTATGGTAGTAAGTCAAGTCGAGGCCCAGCCTGTTCTTCAGGAAGGCGACCTCGAGACCGACTTCCTTGCTGTTGGTCCTTTCGGGTTTCAGGTTGGGGTTGTTCTTGGTCGTCGGCAGGTTGAACTGGTAGCTGCCGTTGCCATAGAGCGCTCCCACCGTATAGACGTCCTGGATGGCGCCCCATGGCGCGTCATTACCCACCGTCGCGTAGTTGGCGCGCAACTTGCCGGAAGAGAGCCACGGAACGTTCTTGAGGTGCTGGAAGAAGATCCAGCTTCCGGAGATGGCGTAGTAGTTGTAGGCGTTGGCATTTGCGGGCAGTGTCGAAGACCGGTCGCGGCGGAAGGTTCCGTCGAGTGACAGGAAGTCGCGGTAGGTCAGGGTTGCTCCGGCGAAATAGCCGTCTACGGCCTTGGGAGCGTATATCTCGTAGGGGTTGGCGGGGGTAGCCTTGGAGTTGGAGATAGCGTATACGTTGGGGATGATCAGACCGCCCTGGGTGACCTGGGAGGTCGACTGCTGCGTGTTGCGACGCATGTTGACACCGAGCAGGGCATTGAGCTTGAAGTCCTGGGAGAGGTCTTTGTTCATCGTCGCCAGGAGGTCGTAGTTGAGCTCCTGGTAGGAAACGTTCGTCCTGGAATAGCGGCCTGTGGTCTG
>JAFDYE010000729.1 GCA_018267585.1 Bacteroidota bacterium | reverse complement strand
TCATCGACCGGCACAATTATCACCAATTCCAACCTCTCATGTACCAGGTGGCGACGGCCCGGTTGGAACCTTCCAGCATCTCCTTCCCTCTCCGGAAGGTCTTTCAGCACTCAAAGAATGTGAGCATCCGCATAGCCGAAGTGTTGCGGGTCGACCCCGCCATGAAAGTGCTGTATACCACCATCGGCGAGGTCCCTTATGACAGGCTGGTCATTGCACTGGGATGTACCACCAATTATTTCGGCAATACGCGGATACAGTCCAATTCCTTCCCGATGAAGTCGGTGCCTAATGCGATGGCCCTGCGCAACAGGATCCTCCAGACCTTTGAGGATACGATCGAGGCGGGACCGGCCGAGCTGCAGTCCCTGCTGAACTTTGTCATCGTGGGTGGCGGGCCTACCGGTGTCGAGCTGGCGGGAGCCATGGCCGAGATGAAGAAGAATATCCTTCCCAAGGACTACCCGGAGGTGGACTTCTCCCGGTTTACCATTTATCTGCTGGAAGGATCTCCCAATACGCTGAATGCGATGAGCGAGCCTTCCAAGGTGAAGTCCAGAGAGTACCTCCAAAGCCTGGGTGTGATCGTCCGGACGGGTACAGTCGTGGAAGACTACGACGGCACGACGGTCCGCCTGAAGGGCGGGGAAACGATCAGCGCGAAAAACCTGATCTGGGCGGCAGGGGTCGTCGCCAATACCCTTGAAGGTATACCCGCCGAAAGCATTACGCGCGGCAACCGGCTGAAGACCGACCGCTATGGGGAGGTAGAAGGAATGAAAGACGTCTATGCCATCGGCGACATCGCATATATGCCTACTCCCAAATACCCTAACGGTCAGCCTCAGCTGGCGAATGTGGCTATCGCCCAGGCTGCCGCTGTGGGACATAATTTTTGCCGCGAGCTGAAGGGAAAGCCCCGCAAAGAATTCGAATATCACAACAAAGGCACAATGGCGACCGTTGGGAAAAGAAAGGCCGTTGTCGACCTGCCGGGCTTCTCATTTCAGGGTGTGTTTGCCTGGCTGACATGGATGTTCGTGCACCTGATGCTCATCCTCAGCGTCAAGAACAAGCTGATCATTTTCCTCAACTGGATGATGAGCTATTTCGCCAACGATTCTACGCTCCGCCTCATGCTGAGGGCCGACCGGGGCGACAAGAGCTCGGGCCGGATCGACGAGACGGTCGTAAAAGGGTGACATATAGCCAATTTTTGCTTACCTTCGTATATACACATTAAATTTAATAATGGCGGAGACAATCGTAGAATTAAAGCAGGCGAATATCTATCAGGGCGGGAATCTTATTCTTCAGGGCGTCAACCTGACCGTTGAAAAAGGTCAGTTCGTATACCTGGTGGGCAAGACGGGTACGGGCAAGTCCAGCCTTCTGAAGACCCTGTACGGAGACATCCCTCTCCGGGAGGGAGAAGGGACGGTTGCCGGCTTTAATTTACGGGAAATGAACTGGAAGAATGTGCCCTATCTGCGACGCATGCTCGGGGTGGTCTTCCAGGATTTTCAGCTGTTGACCGACCGGAACGTCAACGACAATCTTAAATTCGTGCTGAGAGCAACGGGCTGGAAGGACGTCCGGCTGATGGACGAAAAGATCGCCGACGTGCTCGACAAGGTGGGACTCAAGTCGAAGGGATTCAAGATGCCCTTTGAGATGAGCGGCGGCGAACAGCAGCGCGTCGACATTGCCCGGGCACTCCTCAATTCTCCCAAGCTGATACTCGCGGATGAACCCACCGGGAACCTCGACCCGGAGACTTCCGACGAGATCATGCAGCTGCTCTTCCGCATCTCGCGGGACTATGGTACCTCGATCGTAATGGCCACACACGACTATAGGGTCATCAATAAGTTCCCGGCCCGGATGGTCAGGACCGAGCGGGGCCAGGTCACCGACAACGCCACCCTGGCATTCGACTAGCGGAAGCCCGCAGACGGCGAGATGCCGGTCGTTACGCAGGCTAAACAGGCCGGGCAGGACGCCTGGTTTGCCATCGGTAAGCAGGTTAAACAGGCCGGGCAGGCCGCCTGGTTTGCGGTCGGTACGCAGGCTAAACAGGCCGGGCAGGCTGCCTAATTTGCGGTCGGTACGCGGCCCCAGATAGCGTGTAAAAGTTTTTGCAGATTCTTCTCCCGGTCGTACAGTTTCCCGAGAACCATTCTTCTGTCACAAATATCGTTCTGCGTGAACGATCGGGTATATAATTCCGTTATGAGCGAACGGAAGGTTTCCGCATTGTCTGCGATGTGGCAGATTGTCTCGAGCCCCGTCTCTTCGACGGCATCGGTGTTGACGACGCAGTGCCGGCCGTTGAAAAGCGCATTCAGGAGCTTGAGCTTGATGCCCGTGCAGTTGAAGGAAGGCAGGATATTGACCTGTGCCTTGGATATGAGGTCCTGCAGCTCTTCCTCGGAGGGATCGGGGATCAGGCAGGTGTAGGGATATTGCCCGATGAGGCGGGTCAGTTTTGCGGAGGGGTTCTTGCCGGAGATGATAAAGGGCATTTCCAGCGTTGCGAACACTTTTTTCAGGAGCCAGGTGACTACCTGTTCGTTCTCTGCGACAGAGAGGTTTCCGTGGTAGAGGCAGAAGCAGCCGGTGCCTTCCTTGCTGCTGACCTCTTCGAAGGGAAGAAAGACGGGGAGCGTCTCTATATCTTCTGCTCCAAACTCTTTCCGGTAAAGCGCGCTGTCCCTTGGAGTGACGGCCAGTATCTTTACCTTATCCGCGATCCGGTGTTCGTACTGGCGGAGAAGGTTGCTTTCGTGGTGGTAGTATATCTTCTTCAGCAGGGATCTTTCGGTGAAGCACAGCTGGCGATAGTACTGGTACTCGACGTTGTGCAGGCGGAGGATGATCCTGCGGCTGTCGAATCGCGGGTCGCCGATAAGGTAGGTGCAGTGAATGCCTTCCAGGAGGATAGGGTAGTCGTCCTCCAGCAATTTTTCGAGCAGCTGCTTGCTGGAGCGCGAGCAGACGATATAGGGCAGTTTGTGGGAGAAACCTTTGTGACCCTCGTGACGTTGATAGTAGTTGACCTCTACACAGTAGTCGTTGAGGATGGGCTGCCGGCCGCGGCCGTATTCAAAACAGTGGAGGTGGATCTTTACCCCGGCGCCGTGCAGACAGCGGATCTTGTGAAACAGGTCGAAGACACCCCCGTAGTCCACCGGGAACGGCACGTCAAGACACACGATATGTAAGTGATTTTCCAATCTTAATCCAGAATTTGTTGGTAAAAGCGGATCAATCTCTTTTCTTCTTCCTGCCAGTTGTATCGAAGCCGTGCCTGTTTGCAATTGTTGACTAACGTATGATATAAGTCCGTATTATTCAATAACTGATTCAAGCCATCCGCTATTTCCCGGATACCCGGCTCGTCTATTAGAACAGCGATCGGACGCCAATTGTTTATTTCCTTGTAGGCGGGATAGCTGACCGCCAGCTGCGGGATGCCCGCCTGGATATAGTCGAAAAAACGGTTTGCGAGCGAGTAGTAGTTGCTCTTGCCCCGTCTGTCGAACAGGGTAATGCCGCACCAGGCGCTTCGGGTGATCCGTTGCAGCTCTTCGGGCAGGACCCAGCCTTTGAAAATGACCTTTTCTTCCAGTCCCAGCTGTTTGACGAGGGCCCTGGTCCGGGCCATATAGTTGCCGTCGCCGCAGACGACCAGGGTGGCGTCGACCCGGGCCATGGCAGGGATAAGGGTTTCGAAACAGCGGCCTTCACCCACCGCCCCCTGGTAGAGGATAAAACGTCCGGAGGGCAGGGGCTGGCCGGTTGCGGGCGGGGAGGGCAGGTCTTCGACCGGCTGAAGACGGGGAAGATTGCGGATGACGGCGTAGTCGACCCCGTACATTTTTTTGAATTCGGCTGCTATCGGCTCATTGACCGTGTAGCCGTGCCGGAAACGGGGTACGCAGTAGCGTTCGACCGCCTTCCATATCTTATAAATGGCGGGACGCGTGACTACCTCCTGCATTTCGCAGAACAGCTCGTGCGCATCGTAGATACGGGGTATGCGTTTGAGCCGGGATATGCCATAGCAGGGGAGGATGGTGTCCAGGTCGATGGCACAGATGGCGTCCATCCTTTGCCACATAAGAAAGAAGAAGAGGCGGAGGTTGTACTCGATATAGAATAGCTTTCCTTTGGAGAACAGCAGCCGCAGCCGGCGCTGACCAAAGGGGCGGCCGACCAGGGGCAGGGAGGCCTTTTGCCGGCGGCCGACCAGCGTGACGTCGTATCCGGCTGCGGAGAGCGATGTGCAGATCCTTATCATACGCTGGTCATAATTGAGGTCATTGGTCACCGTACAAAAGATCCTTTTTGGCATCGGAAAGAAGTATAAATCTCGTAAACTAGCGCTAAAAGGGCCAATATTAATGAATTAGGAGGATATAAATGAGGTTTTTATACTATTTTTCGCCCGTATTTTAAATAATTTAGAAATTTTTCCTGTACCTTTGCACCCTGCAATAAAGATGAACCTCCTCTATTGGGAGGAGAGGTTGCAGATGATAAATATAAACATTTAGAGATGCCTTATTTGACAAAAGAGAAAAAAGCGAGTTTCTTCACTGATTTCGGTGGCAAAGCCACCAACACCGGCTCTATCGAGGGCCAGATTGCTTTGCTTACGGAGAGGATCAACAGTATCTCTCAGCACCTGCAGGCGAACAAAAAAGATTTCTCCACTCACCGCGGCCTGATGCAATTAGTGGGTAAAAGAAAGCGGCTGCTTACCTACATGAGCAAAACCAACCTCACGGGTTACCGTCAGCTGATCGAAAAACTCGGACTCAGAAAATAATTCTTTATGCATATGATAAACATTCCCAACTGAACCTACGGTTGGGAATCGTTTTTTTATATCTTAAGGGTTATTCG
>JAFDYE010000728.1 GCA_018267585.1 Bacteroidota bacterium | reverse complement strand
TTCGCATTCCAATATGCCTTCTTCCTGGTCAAATTTTAAAAAATGGTTCAGCTTTGTGCAGATAGCCACATACCTGCCGTCGTTTACGGCCTGGTCGCCATAGCTTCTACCCAGTCCCCTTGGCACGATGGAATCTACGGCCACTTCGCTTTTGGCCTCTTCCTCACTACGTGGATTCAACGTAAGCGACTCTATTACAGGATAATTACCCCAGCCAGCCAGCTTCTCTTTATGCGCCGATACCATGATACAATTGATTTGAGCTTAATTCGAGTGTGAAATTACTACTCATTGCGCATATTCTCAATTGTATCGCGGGTCTGCTTAAATTCTGTATTATTATCCGTTTTGCTCAACCCGATGTCGGACTGGAGAACCGGTCGCAGCGGAAACATCCGAAACGCACCGCCCGGATCGTTTATAGGAGGCATAATGACCCTGCCGGGCTTGCACAATACTTCCTGCACCTTTGCATACATCCGCAACATTTCCGTGTAAGGCGGGCACACCAGAGGTCTATCAACGCCTGCATGGTATTGGTAGCGTAACCCGAATGATTAGCCGTCGTATTCCGGAGGTTATATACCGATGGTGGCGGGGGCTTCGTATTTTTTCGTTCCTGATGGTCCCTTTGGATTCCCTGGAAAGGTTCATTTTCACATGCAGTTGGTAAGGGCATGATGTACGGGAGGTTTTAAGAGGAGTGATTCCGCCGGATTGTCCTATTATTGCTTGGTTTGGCTTATCTTGCGGGCTGTTTAAAATAGAAGTTTCTTTAACCTTTTATTAACCCGAAGGAGAATACATTTGTGAATTATGAAGAAGTATTTCATTACCGCTTTGGTTTTCTTAGCCACTACTGCTGCTTTCGCTCAAAAAAAGCATTCCAAACATCCTAAAAACGAACCTGCTCCTTCACAAGATTCCGTCGTCGTTAATAAAACACTTCTGACTGCCGCCGCCCAGAATCCAGCTCCCAAGCCCCAGAAGGTTTGGAACCTCAGCAAAAGATCGGCGGACCATTTTATGTTCCAGCTGGCGTATGACAACTGGCTGGGCGCTCCGGACAGTATCCATATTCAGGGCCTCAACAGGAGCGCCAACTTCTATTTCATGTTCGATTTCCCCTTCAAGACTGACCCCCGTCTAAGCATCGGGGCTGGTCTTGGCATCGGGTCCAGCAATATCTTTTTCCACAACCAGGAAGTGCTCGTAGCGGCCGTCGGCGCCGGAACCCTCGGCTTCCCTTCAGAAGATGGGGGCGACCACTGGAAGAAGTACAAACTTGTGACTACTTATCTGGAAGCTCCGGTCGAACTTCGGTTTGCCCTGGATCCCGAGCACATGGACAAGTCCTGGAAATTCGCCGTAGGTGTCAAGGTCGGTTTGATGCTCAGCGCCTATACAAAGGCAAAAGACCGGCAGAACAGTGTCGGCCAGACGATCGGCAACTATATCGAAAAAGAGAGCTCCAAACAATTCTTCAACACACCCAGGCTGGCTGGTACGCTTCGGATCAGCAAGGGCGTGATCGGTGTCTTTGGGCAGATCTCGGCGACGAGCCTGATCAAGTCGAGCGCCGGTCCGTCAGTCTTTCCGTTCTCGATGGGAATTAGCCTGAGCGGTTTGTAATAAGTTATTTTAACATTTGTGGTCCGCCGGGAGGTTGCCCGGCGGATTTTTTTTAGGTCCCCGGCCCCGTCGGGCTTATCTTTGCTGTCCTAATAGCTGTACAATTTGATAGATAAGAAAAATAGTATACAAAAGGCGGAGCGGGCAGTATTGGTTGGACTGGTAGATAAGACCCAAACGGAAGAGCAGCTACAGGAATATCTCGACGAGCTGGCTTTTCTCGCCGAGACAGCGGGAGCCATTACATTAAAACGGTTTACCCAGAAATTGGCTCACCCCGACAGCAAGACCTTTGTCGGAAAGGGCAAGCTGGAGGAAATCAAAACTTATATTACCCTCAAGGACGTCCAGGTCGTCATCTTCGACGACGAGCTCTCCGGCTCCCAGATATCCAATATTGAAAAAATTCTCGATACGAAGACCATCGACCGGTCTGACCTGATCCTCGACATCTTCGCCAGCCGGGCCAAGACGGCACAGGCCAAGCTCCAGGTGGAACTGGCTCAGTATCAATATCTGCTGCCAAGGCTCCGCGGTATGTGGAAACACCTTGAGCGTCTCGGTGGCGGCATCGGCACCAGGGGTCCGGGTGAAACCGAGATCGAAACAGACCGCCGTATCGTCAAGGACAAAATCTCGCTCCTGCGCCGACGGCTACAGGAGATTGACAAACAGGCCTTTACCCAGCGCAAAGACCGTGGCGAGTTTATCCGTGTGGCGCTGGTCGGATACACCAACGTGGGTAAGTCCACCTTGATGAACCTGCTCAGCAAAAGCGACGTTTTTGCCGAGAACAAGCTCTTCGCGACCCTGGACACCACCACGCGAAAGGTCGTTTTTGAGAACACCCCGTTTTTGCTAAGCGACACGGTAGGGTTTATCCGGAAGCTGCCCCACCACCTTGTAGAGAGTTTCAAGAGCACCCTCGATGAGGTCCGCGAGGCGGATATCCTGATGCATGTCGTCGATGTCTCCCACCCCCGCTATGAAGAGCAGCTGGGAGTAGTCAACAAGACCCTGCAGGAGCTCAACGCCTTCGACAAGCCCATACTGGTTATTTTCAATAAGATCGACCGCTACGAATCCAACACCTTCGACCCCTGGCTGGAAGAGCCGGTGAGGCAGGAGATCATGAGCGAGCTGCGCGAGCGCTGGGAGCGGGAGACCAACGGCCACTGCGTGTTCGTTTCTGCCACCGAACGCCGTAATATCGACGAGCTTCGTCGCACCATTCTCGAAAAAGTACGAGAATTATACAAACTGCGTTATCCCTATAAAACCGAATACCTCTTTTAATATAATAATGGGCTCCAAAAAATACAAATGGCACAAGGTCGCTGCCGCGGCCACGGATCTGCAGTGGACCTCCGGCCACATCGCCGAGGTCGAGGTCGAAGGGAAGAAGTTCTGTATCGGTCGTTTTAATGACGAGTGGTACGGTTTCGCCCATACCTGCCCCCACGCCGGCGCACCGATGCTCGATGCCTACGTCGCCGGTTCCTGCCAGGTCGTCTGCCCCGTTCACCACCTGAAATTCAACATGAAGAACGGCCGCGACATCAACGGCGAGGGCTACACCCTCAAAACCTACCCCGTCGAGGTCAGACCCGACGGTATCTATTTCGGTCTCGAAGAAGGCGGCTTTTTTAGCAAATGGTTCTAAATTTTTTTGTTTTCCCGACCTTTCAAAACAGATTTTCCCATATCTTTGCAACCCATTTTGGGATATAATCCTCCTTAGCTCAGTTGGTTAGAGCATCTGACTGTTAATCAGAGGGTCGCTGGTTCAAGTCCAGCAGGGGGAGCGAAAGATCAAGCACTTACAAGACATAGCTTGTAGGTGCTTTTTTATTTGATACATGATT
>JAFDYE010000727.1 GCA_018267585.1 Bacteroidota bacterium | reverse complement strand
TCTTCGCCAGCCAGCGCGATCCAGTTGGCGTGCCATGGGGTGGGGGGTGTGGGTGCCGAGGGGGAGGGGAGGGGTGAGGGGTGGACCAGTGAGGGGTAGAACGGTGAGGAGTTGGAAGGAGAGGGGTTGATCCGTGAGGGGTTGGTCGGTGAGGGATTGGAAGGAGACGGTTTGACCGGTGAGGGTTCGGCGTGTAGCAGACTGGCGGAAAATAGCGTAGCAAGCAAGCTGGTGAAGATTCTCATGCACCGAAGATATTCAAAAGCGCACTTCAACTGTCCTGTACTGTGGGCCGGTTGGTTGACACGGATGACTGCTAAACCTGCACGGTTTTAGCCTTTTTTGACACGGGGGGAAAGTGGGAAGGGAAAAGCTATGGGGTACCGGATAGTTTTTGTAGTTTTTGGCGCAAAACCTCTTAACTTATGAATCTTAGATCTCTCCTAACCTTGTCAGCGGTGGTCTTCTTTGCGGCGTCCTGTAAAAAGAATTCCGACAGCTCTCCTTCCGGCGTGTCGAGCAAGCTGAAACTTTATATCGAAGACGCGAGCGCCACCCCATACGGGACCATTGATACCTTCGCTGTCGGCTATGACAACAACAACCGCATTACCAGCCTGAGCGGCAAGTCACTCCGGTTTGCATACGCCTATACCGGGAGTACCGGCTTCACGATGGATCTTTTCGAGCAGGGCCTGCTGTCCATCCATGAGATGGGCTTTATCAAAGGCTCCTATGTCGACAGCACGTTCCAGGTCAACAATACCCAGGATACGACGACGGAAAAATATATATACAGCGGGACGCAGCTGGCCAGCAGGATAACCTACGATTACTCCGGTGGTCGCCCTGTATTGTATGACCGGGAGAATTATACCTACGATGGCAACGGGAATTTGATAAAGACGGTCCAGCTGGATGGAACGACAACGACATATACCTATACCGACAAACCTTTCCAGCTGACGGTGAATCCAAGCTATTATCCGGTGCAGGCGAAGAATTTGCCGGCGACGGAGAAACAGACGGATGGAGGTGGGAATGTGGTTGCGACGGTGGCCTATACCTACGAATTCGATAACCAGGGGCGGGTTGTGAAGGAGACCGATGCGCTGAGCGGAGGTTTTGTTGTGGTGAAGTTGTATGTTTATCAGTGATACGATGACGGAGCAGGCCCGGGATATGTCCAAATCGCCCCTGTAAACAGTCCAATGCACCTCGCTGTGGAACTGCATTTGGCTATAATTTTGGATAAAAGTTATAGCCATGAAAAATAACAATTTTACGACTACCATCCTGGTAGATCAGACCCCGAAGGAAGCGTTCGACGCGATCAACAATGTCCGCGGATGGTGGTTCGGCGATATTGAAGGCCGAACGGAAAAGCTCAATGATGAGTTCACCTATCGGTTCAAGGAGTTTCACTATAGCAAGCAAAGGCTGGTGGAATTTGTTCCTGACAAGAAGGTTGTGTGGCTGGTTACGGACAGCAGTCTGAATTTTGTCGACGATAAGGACGAATGGACGGGGACAAAGATCAGTTTTGAGGTTTCGCCGAAGGGCGATAAGACGGAGGTGCGGTTTACGCATGAGGGACTGGTTCCGGGCCAGGAATGTTATGACGCCTGCTCGAATGCGTGGGGCGACTATATTCAGAAGAGTTTGCGCAGCCTGATCAGTACGGGGAAGGGGGAGGCTATTTTTTAGATATG
>JAFDYE010000726.1 GCA_018267585.1 Bacteroidota bacterium | reverse complement strand
GCGCTCTTCACGCTGCCGGAGCTGGTCTGTCTGTATCTGCAATTCGACCTTCATCCGGAAAAGGTGGTTTATGGCAAGACCGGAGTGTCGGGACTAAGATTTTTCTTCTGGGACAGTCAGTTCGGCCGGTTCTTCAACACGGGACCCATCAAAGGGGCCGGAGACCCCTTCTTTTATTTTCATACCCTGCTGTGGGCTTTTCTGCCGTGGTCGATGATCCTGTATGCGGCGATAGTGCAGAAGTGCAGGCGCAGCGCGGACCCGGCCGGAGGCGGCTGGTTCAGGCGCAGCGTCAGCGGGGACTACATCTGTCTTGGCGCAGCGCTATTCAGCTTTGTTATCTTTTCGCTTTCCCGGTTTCAGCTGCCGCACTATCTGAATATCCTGTTCCCTTTCTTTTCGATCCTGGCGGCGGGTTATCTGTATGGCGTGCGCCGGCGGTGGACACAGCGGACGCTGGCCATAATACAGGGGGTGATCAATATCCTCCTCCCGGCGCTGCTGCTGCTGCTCTGCTGGTTCTTCCATTTTCCCTCGTGGGCGCTGATCATGGCGGGCCTCGTCGTCGCAGGCATCCTGCCTTTTATCTTGTTTAGGGGGGGCCAGCTACCTACGGCCATCGGCCGCAGTGTGTGGATGGCATTGCTTGTCTTTTCCTTTGTCAATTTTATTCTTTACCCCGCGATCCTTCAGTACCAGGCGGGTACGCATGCCGGGCGTTTTGTCAACCATATGTTCGGTCTTCCCTTTATCACCCGGCCGTCGGCTGTCTATATGCTGCAGGAGGCGCCGTCAAGCTATTCCTTTGAATTTGACTGCGCGTTGCCGGTGGAGCGCGTACCCATGAACTCGCTGCCGGCGGACAGTTCGGTTTATGTTTTTATGCCGCCGCAGTATGCCGACTCCCTTGATCGCCGGGGCCTGCATTCCCAGGAGATCCAGCGCTTTCCCAATTTTCACATCAGCCAGCTGACCGGGGAATTTTTGAACTACCGGACGCGTGATTCGGTAGTGGGGGCTTATTCCCTTTTCGTTGTCGGTAAATAGGCCGGCCGGCCTGCTGTCGCTGCCGGAGATCAACTCTCCTGTTCGTCGGCGCTTGGCCCGTAGCTGCCGGGTATCGGGATGTCGAGCAGCCGCAAAAAGACTCCCAGCTGGGCCCGGTGGTGTACGATCTGGCAATAGGTCATCCGGACGATCTCCCCTTTGGTGGCTACATGAAGTATTTCCGAACCGTTGCGGAGGGTCCAGTTTTCTTCCAGAATGTCTTCGGTGGTCTTTTTCAGGTGTTCCCGGCCATCGGTCAGGGATCGGTCGAAATAGTCCAATAAATCAGCGGTATTGTTGATTTCTTCCTGCTGGTAGGGATTGGCGGAGAAGTCGAGCCCGTCTGTCGTGACGGCCATGGTAACCCATCCCGGGAGCTCGGCGATATGGGCGGCGAGCTGTTTTACCGTCATGCTTTTTTTGTGTGGTTGCCAGCTGAAATAGGCCGTGGGGACGCGTTCCAGCATTTTCCGGGTGGTCAGGGCTTCCTGCTCGAGCTCTTTCAGAAGAGGTCTGATCGTTGACATAAACATTTGTTTTTGATGATAAACCAAAGTAACGACCGCCGCGTGACAGCCTTATGTCAGTAGCTGTCAGGAAAAAACTTAACATTCGTTTTCGTGGTTTTAAGGGCTTTTAATGTTAAATTTATATTACCATATTATTACCAAAAACATTATTCGTATGAGTCAACAAGAATCAGTAGTTGCCCCGGCGCCTACCAAGAAACAGGTGCGCAGGGAGATCGGGGACAAGCTGGCGGGAGCCCTGGCCGAGTACAAGCAGGAGCTGGGAGAAAAGAAACTGGCCACCAGGGTAAAGGAAGTAAGTAAGCTAATCAGCCGTGATCTGTTGAAGATCAGTAAGAAGCAGCGGCATGCGTCGAAAAAGGCCGCGGCGGCGGCTAAGAAGGCTGCTATTAAGAAGGCAGAGAAAAAGCCTGTTAAGAAATAGTGCTATAGCGTTTCAACCCTTTTATCGCCCTATTCGTTGTAAAGTTACCAGCGGATAGGGTTTTGTTTTTGAAAAAATTCACCCTCCGGTAATATTAATAACGGAAATTTACTGACTACTAAATCAATTACTATGGCCAGCTTCGGAGAGCTTAAACTCAACACGTACTACCTGATACAGGTAGACGCTGATTCGGATATCGAACTTGTTTCCGTTATCCTTCACACCAAAGAGACCGTGCTGTTGCGTAGCTATCTGCCCCAGGCGGAAGACTTCTTCAAGTATCACGATGAGCCCGTCTTCAAGCTTGTCGAAGAAGTCGACGAGGAGACTGCCCAGCAGCTGGAGAGTCTTTATCAGCAGACCACTGAAGAGTATTCCGAGTTCGAAGAAGAAGAGGAAGAGTAGTCCGTGGGCCTACTCCGATCCGCTGCCGGTGGCAACCACGGCCGGGTTGGGGCTGATCATCGGCACCCTGGGATAGTGCTGCGTCCCTTTGGTCGCCCACCAAAGGATGCGATTGAACACGTCGTCGTCCCCCTCGTCTATTTCGTCCGCTTTGTTCTCCATGGACATCCTGGCGTATTTGCGTGCGCGCCCTTTTAATGAGGCCAGCGGGTGGTTCAGCTCGGTCAGCGGTATCCTGTTGGGAAGGAACGTATACCCTGTCGTGTCCGGCTTGCCGGTAAAACAGTCGAACATCGGCAGGGCCGTACCATCCATAGCATTCATAGTGGGGATGCCGAGTATTTGTTCGATTGTGCGTACCAGTGAGGTCTGGTTGTAGTTGGTGGAGACGGTGCGGTGGAGGCGCGACCAGGGACTGATTACAAAGGCCGTTGTCCGGTACGCGGAGATATGATCCCATCCGGCCTGGCTGTCGTCTTCTGTGACGAATATGGCCGTCGAGGCCCAGAAACGGCTGTGGCTGATCGCTTCTACGATACGGCCGAGCGCGAGGTCATTATCCGCCACCATAGCCCGCGGTGTTGGATAGCCGGGGCTCGTCCCCGTGGTATGGTCGTTGGGGAGGGACATGACCATCAGCTGAGGCCAGCTGTCGCCCGGCCGGCTTTCGTACTCTTTCAATTCTTTTATGAATGCGTCGGCGCGCAGCTGGTCGTTGATACGGGCGTCGTCATACCCCGGATAGCTCGCAGAGAGGATGGGTCTGACGCGTGAGATAGTGCTATGGTTCTTTGCATCGAAAGATTGTCCCATCAGGTGTACCTGGTAGAGCTGTGTCCAGTCGAACTGCTTGTCCACGGTTGTGGTGCAGGCTTCGCCATAGATACGAACCGTCCTGCCGTGGTCGAGCGCGTTGTTCCAGATGAAACCCTCTTTGTCATAGACCATTGCATCGTATTGGGCGTGGGGGTAGCTCCGGAACCAGGCCCTGACCATTCTTTCGACATAGTCTGTCGCCATTGCTGCGTCCGTCCACTGGTGTCCTTCTGCAGAACATTTGCCGGAGGCGTAGTAGTTGTCGAGCAGCTGGAAGTCTTTTGCCAGACGGTGCTGGTTGGGCGTGACACTATCGCCAAAAACGCAAAATGACGGTTCGCCTCTACCTTCCGGCATATCTCCGAGGACCTGGTCGTAGGTCCTGTTCTCTTTTATGATATAGACGACATGGCGGAAGACGGAGGGTTCGCCGATGCGTTCGGGGACGGGCAGCGGCTGCGCGTCGGGTCGGGGCAGCTGCCGGGCGAGGGCCTCGCGATAGGTGAGGTTGAGCTGGCGAACCCTGGCGCTATAACCCTCCAGCTGTTTTGCATCGGGTATCGGGATCCAGCTGACCGACGCCTGCTGCCAGTGGGAGTTATACGCGCCTGAGCTCTGTTTTACCCGGGCGCCGATGGCTTCCAGGTTGGTGACGAACAGGGTATTTTTATAACAAACGATGCCCGAAGGCCAGGCCTCCGTCGGAATAAAGCCCAAAACCCGAGGATGCTGGTACGCGCCCGAAGCCCTGGCCTTTGGCGATGATCCCGGTCTGGCGGGCATGCCGGCCCTGACCGGCGCTTCCGGCCTGAGTCCAACGACTGCGACAGCATTATTTAGTCCACAGGCTATATAAAGGCAGCTTTCGGCTGAGTCGATCGCCAGCGCGCTCGGCGTGCTTCCGATATAGTGGTCCGACCGATCGAAAGGCGAGACCGGTATTGTGTCGATCACTTCCATCGTCGCCGTACGGATGACCGATACATAATCGCTGTTGCCATTGGCGACATAAAGGGTCTGTTCGTCCGGGCTGTGTATAATGGCGCTCGGGTGGAGACCCACTTCGATCTCTTTTATAAAATGGCCGGTGCCCGGGTCTATTACCGATACGGTTCCCCTGGCGGTGGCGCCGGTACGGGGGTCTGTATACGCAGAGCCCCAGGGTACGCCGGCTGTCTCTTTTCCGACGGTGTCGGTGGGTTCGGGGCCGGCCCAGTTGGTGACGAACAGCTTGCCGCCGGCCATCGTGATCCCGAATGGCGCTACGCCGGTGGGTACGATCCAGCTGAGGACCTGGTCTTTTACCCTGACCTTGGCCAGCTGGTTGCAGCCGTTGAGGACTGCGTAGAGGTAGAGCTCGCCTTCTTCTTCCCGCACAAGGACCTCATTGGGCAGGGCCGTAGGCGCGGGGGCCTTTGCCGCAAACGGGATCGCCTGTACGATGTGCAGGCTGGTTCCGTCCCATACGGCCTCCATTACATAGGAGCCGCCGCCTGAACCGTGACCCGCACCCCAGAAAAGATGGACAGCCCCATTATAGCTGATGGCTTTTATACCGGAAAAAGTGCTCATGAGCTGCGCGTATTTCCGGTCGCCGGTGAAACTATAGCGAGCCATCACCTGGTGGCCCTCCGCCGTGAAGAGAATGATGCCGTAGCGGTCTTCTACGGCCAGGAGCCTGCCTCCGGGCAGCATAACGGCGTCGAGGCTGTGGTTCTCGAGCTTGGGATCGCCATAACGGACGACCGAGCCGGCAGGATCTATCCATCGATTGTAGGGCATGGCATATGGACCGGCCTCGCTGGTGAGTGTGCTGTCGTCATACGGAATATGTTCCCGCTGGTTGTGCTGTGCGGCAGCGGGCACTACGGAAACAAGGGTCAGTGCTGTCAGAAGGGAGGCGTAGAATGGAAGGTTCATGCCACAAGATAGTATATACTTGTACACGACCGGAACTCAAAAATTCCAAAGTATGACGGCGAGCACCGTCAGCGTTATGAGCACGTACAGATAGTCCTTTTCGAGCAGATATCCGAATATTGAAAATACGATCCGCAGGATTGGCGTTGCAATAAGGACGAAAAGGCCCAGCTGGATAAATGGGCGGCCTTCTCCATTGAGGATCGCCCGGAAGAGAGGACCGGCCTTCCGCATCTTTTCGGGTTCGCCTTTGAACTCATGGAACCGGGGCTGCTCTCCGCCATGCCGCCAGAGATATGCCATGCCTCCGATGATCACGATCGCAGAAGAGAGCAGTACTCCATAGCGAAGCAGTTGCCCGATGAGCTTTTCGAGGTCGGTATCCGAGATCTTTTTTCCGGGATGGGACATGCAGCTTAAATTTTATGTGTAAGACCGTTGTACATCATTTCGACAGCGAGCACCAGGATCACCAGTGCGAATAGTATTTTCAGACTGGATGTTTTGGCGGTCGTCAGTATCCGCGAGCCCAGAAATGCGCCGAGCAGAACTCCCAGCATTACGGGCATGGAAAGCCCGGGGTCGATATAGCCCCGGCTCAGGTAGACGCCGACACTTGCCGCCGCAGTGACGCCGATCATGAAATTGCTGGTCGTGGTCGACACTTTGAAGGGGATGCGCATGACGTTGTCCATAGCGATGACCTTCAGCGCGCCCGAGCCGATACCCAGCAGGCCCGATATCACTCCTGCGATATTCATCATGAAGAAACCGCCGATCACGTTCTTTACGATATAAGGCTTCTCCCCTTCCGGCGTGGGATAGCTGCTGTTCAGCTTTAGCCATCGGGACAGGGGACTTCCTTCGCCGGTGGATACGGGGTCGCCTAGTTTGAAGAAGGAGATCGCAGCCGAAAATATCAGGATCAGGCCGAACAGGACGGCGATGAAGGAAGTGGAAAGGAAGCCGGATAGCCAGGCGCCGCAGATAGCGCCCAATGTCGTGGCCAGTTCGAGGAACATTCCCAGCCGGATATTGGTGATTCCCTCCCGAACATAGGCCGCGGCTGCGCCCGACGACGTGGCGATGACGCTGACCAGGGAAGTCCCAATGGCATAGTGAATATCCACCCTGAACACGAGGGTCAGCAGAGGGATGAGGACGACGCCCCCGCCCAGTCCGGTCAGCGAGCCGAGCAGGCCTGCGGCCAGTGCGCCTACAAAGAGCGCGATCGTGAAGAAAAGAATGGTCATGGTGACGCAAACCTACATATTTTCCCTATGGAAAACAGCGAAAAAGGGGGTAACTTTAGTATGAATAGTGGTTTGCCCGCAATTCGCGGGATATGACCCGTGATCCGAGGGATATGAGCTGCAACCGACATAAAAGAAGGACGGCTTTTAAGAGCACCGTCGCAGTGATCGGCCTCGTACTGTTTACGGTACAGCTTTCCTATAAGTTCTACGTTTTTTCCAGTCAGCCCCTTTTCGGCCGGCACGCGACCGCTAACCGTCATGAGATACGGTTCGAAGGCACGACAGTCGTCGTCAGCGGTCATGTAATCCTGTCGCTCGACAAGCGATATGATATCAAGCATGTATTTGCGCTGCTTCCTCAGCATATTGATAATGGGGCGTTCCCCGCGGCACTGCCGGCGCACTATCCCGGCGAGCCGCCAACGATAAAAGAAAATGCCCTTCTCCCTGATAGCGAGCGGGGGCCTCCTGCTGAGCAATTCCTGTAAACAGAAATTTGATCGATCATGAAATTGCAACAGCTATGAAAAAGATAATTCTTACTGCTGCCGCCACAGCCTGTCTATGCGGCAGTCTGACGATAACGTGCCGGGCCTGGGGTGGCCGAGAGCTGCCCGGCAGCATCAAAACAGCATTTTTTGCAAAGTACCCCGGGGCGCGTCTGAAGAAATGGGACGTGGAGAACGACCGGTATGTCGTCAATTTTGTATCGAATAAGGACAAGCTGACCGCTGTATATTCTATGAAGGGCAGCTGGCTCATGACAGAGAAGAAAGTTCCCTGGATGAAAGACCTGCCGCCGGCGGTAAGGACTGCGTTCAACAAGGGACTCTATGCCGACTGGAAGGTGGAGAGCATCCGGGAGTGCCAGGGGCGGGACGGCGATCGCCTTTATAAGTTACAGGTCGACAACGGAGATATGCTCGATTCCGATCACTATGATGCCTTTAAGACGACAAAGGTGCTGACCTATACGTCGGACGGGCGGGTTTTATAACAAAGGCGGCCGACCATGGTCACCATCGGTAACTATGGGCCCGGAACTGTTGCCGGGCCCTTATTATAAAATTAAAATCGCATTAAGGGTCACCGGAGACGGAAATGATGTCTACCTTTATGATCAGGCATGAATGCAGCAAGAAATAAAAAGAAGGAAATTGCTTATAAAGGTATTCTGCTCCTGGTTGGTCTGGCGATGTTCGCTGTCCGGCTTTCCGACAGGTTCTATTTTCTTTCGAATAAGCCTTTCGTCGATCTGAGCGCCAAGCACAGAGCGCATAATGCCTATTTCTGTAGAAAGCCCGGTCTTTCACGGGACTGTTATTTTTCCCCGGACAAACGATACCACTCTGAGAACGGCTTCGCCTTATTTACACCCACTCCTGCTCAAAGGAGCTGGCTGATACCCTACAGGCCGGAGTTCTGTATAGTGAATGAATCGGTGGTATGGTCCTGTTGTGCGGTGACCTCCCTGCGAGGTCCGCCAGCGGCCTGACCTATCGAACCTAACTTCACTTACTTCTAATTTGACACTATGGATGTTGACCATATCGAACTTTTCTATAAAGTTCTTCAAAAGCTATCGTATAACTGTTCCGTATGCGGTGCTGCGCTGTACGTCACCAATTACGGGAATTATGAAGCTATCCTTCATTGTTCTTCCGATGCCGCGCGTTTTTGGAATTTCGATCGCGGGACGGCTGACCAGGTGGCCGCCAAGGAGCACTGGGATCATTCCCGGAAAGAACTGTTCCTTACCAAAGAAGATATCCTCGAGTATTTGAATAAGAGTGAGTCAGACGAACGCTGACTCACTCTTACAGCCTTATTTTATAACTGTCCCTTCTTTTATCTCGTCATTGGCGTTTGCAATTACCGATTCGCCGGGTTTGATATTGCCCAGGATCTCTATTTTGTCATTGCTTTCGTTGCCGGTGCTCACGTCTTCGCGGACGGCCTTTCCATCGCGGACGACGATGACGTATTTGCGTTCGGTCGAAGTGACCACCGCCGACTTGGGTACGGCGAGGGCGTGCGGGTTGCCCTTGGAGTCGAAGAGGACGTCGGCGTACATTCCAGGAGAGAGGATCTCGTCTTTGTTGTAGACGTCCAGCTCGACGCGTTCGGTCCGATACTGCATGTTTATATTCATGGCGGTGCGCGCGATGCGGCCGGTCATCCGTCGGCCCGGGAAAGCGCTGAGATAGAATGACAGCGAGTCGTTGCTGCGCAGCGTGGCGGCAATGCTCTCGGGGATGTCCACCTGCAGACGGAGGTGGTCGATCTGTTTGAGCTCGAGCATCGGTTTGGAGTCTTTCGCCTCGGCGCTGACGAGGGCGCCGGGGTGGACATTCCGTTGTGTGATAATTCCGCGGAAGGGCGCGATCACTGTGAGATAGCCCATCACCGTCTGTTGCACCTGCCAGTTGGCTTTTTCGGAATTGCAGAGGGCGCTGTCGGCCTCGGTCTTTGATCTGGCCGTTGCAAGGTCCATGGGCGAGATGGCGCCCGGAGTGCGGGCCGCCTGTCTGAGACGCTCATAGCTGTCGCGGCTGATCGCATAGTCCGACTGGGCCCTTGCATATTTTTCTTTTGCCGCCGCGGTCGCTTGCTGCAGTTCGGGCGCCTCCAGCGTCATCAGCAGCTGGCCCGCCCGGACGTGCGAGCCGATGTCCACCATCACTGATTTTACATAGCCATTGACCTTCGGGAATATGCTGACCTCCTGGTAGGCCGCCAGCTGCGCGGGCAGTTTCATTACCTGGCGCACGGGCTGCTGCTCGGCAGTCGCCAGTGCGTAGTGCGGAGCCGCCGCCACGGGAGCCGCGTTCTTGTTCTCCGCGGCTTTATTGTCGGAACAGCCGTAGATGAAAATGGCTGTGAGAGATAAGAGAAAGATGATTTGCTTTTTCATAAACTATTAATTGGAGGAGTCTTCGGGTAATAATGAAACTGAGTTAAAAGATTTTTTCTGCTGTATCCATCCATAGACCAGGGGGACGATGAACAGCGCTGCGAACGTCGACGCTGCGAGTCCGCCGATAACGGCGCGACCAAGCGGCGCAGACTGGTCACCGGCTTCTCCGAGGCCGCTGGCCATCGGGATCATCCCTGCTATCATGGCGAGGCTCGTCATGAGGATGGGGCGGAGCCGGATGCTGGCTGCAACGATCGCGGCCTTGAAGGGGTCCTGGTAGTCGATCCGCAGCTTTTCCGCATTGGTGACGATCAGGATCGCGTTGGCGACCGATACCCCCGTCGACATGATGATCCCCATATACGACTGCAGGTTGAGGGTAGCGCCCGTTGCCAGCAGCACGAGCATGGCGCCGAGCAGCACCGCCGGCACCGTTGCCAGCACCGATATGGAGAGTCCGAACGACTGGTAGTTGGCAGCTAGCAGGAGCAGGATGACCACGATGGCTGCCAATAGTCCCGTCTGCAGCGAGTCCAGTGTTTCTATCAGCAGCGATGACATCCCTTTTATCTCTGCGACCAGACCGGGAGGGGTTGCGCCCAGGCCCTTTATCGCCTTTTCAACAGCCGCGGTAGCGGAGCCGAGGTCCTTGTCGTGGATGTTGGCGCTTACCGTCACATAGCGTCTGGGACCGCTGCGGTCAAATTCACCCGGCAGCGTGTCGATCCGGATCGTGGAAACGTCCGAGAGAACCGGCCTGGGCTGTCCTTTTACAAGGGAGACAGACTGCAGCTGCTGCATGGAGTTCATGATATATTCCGGTATCTGTACCTGACTCTGATAGGTATAGGCGGACCGGCCATCCAGCCAGAGGTTCTTGTTGGTATACCGGCTGGACGAGGTGGCGTCGGTGATGCTCCTGGAGACGTTGTCGATCGACAGGCCCATCAGGGCGAGCTTGTTACGGTCGACGCTGATATTGACCGTCGGCATGTGCAGCGGCTGGGCGATCTGCACGTCGCGGAGGAATGGCACCTGTTTGAGCGCATCAACGAGCCGTCCGGCATAGGCTTCGATATTGTCCATGTTCTTGCCTGCCACCCGTACTTCGATCGGCGTAGAAGCTCCCTGGGCCATGATCTTTTCCGTCAGCTCGATGGGCTCGAAGGAAAGCCGGAGGTCGGGGTATTGGGCGAGTATATTCTTCCGAAGCGTTTCTTTGAGTGTTTCCACTTTCCCTTTGAAGCCTTCGCTAAGGTTGACCTGGATCACCGCCTCGTGCGTGCCGCTGTTGAAGATATAGAGGTTGCTGGTACCAAAATTGCTGGGCACCAGGCCTACATAGGCGGACGTGATCGCTACCTCGTGGTTGACCGTCGAGTCGATGATGTTCAGCACCCCCTGGGTAGCCTTCTCCGTGATCTCCAGACGGGTGCCGTCCGGTTCGCGGAGGCGCAGCTGGAGCTGGCCGGTATTGGTCTTTGGCAGGAGGTCCTTCCCGATGACGACGAAGCAGACGCCTGCCGCTCCGAAAGCGAGTAAAAGGTAGATCGTGACGATCAATTTACGGCGCGGCATCCATTTTTCGAGACGGGAAGCCAGGCCGGTCTTTATCCGCTGGAAGAAATTGTTCTCGTCCTTATGATTGTGCTCTTCTCCGCCATGCAGACCGACCTGCGCGGTCTCACCGTGGTCCAGCGCGTTGCCGGCATGGGCGTGGAAGCCGGTGTGGTGGTATTGGAACATCTCCGCCTTCAGCAGCCAGACGGAGACGACCGGAACCAGGGTCTGGGCAGCGACGAAGCTCACGATCATGGCAAAGGCAATAGACAGCGACAGGGGCAGGAACATGGCCCTTGGCACGCCTGACATGACGAAAGCCGGTGCGAAGACGGCCAGGATACAGAGCAGGATCAGCAGCAGCGGGAAAGATATTTCCGAGCAGGCGTCGAGGATCGCCTGTTTCTTATTCTTTCCCATTTCGAGGTGCTGGTGTATGTTCTCTATCGTCACCGTTGCCTGGTCGACAAGGATACCGATGGCCAGCGCCAGACCGCTGAGCGTCATGATATTTACCGTCTGGCCCGCCAGTTTGAGGAAGAAGACCGCGCTCATTACGGCGACGGGTATGGTAATAATGACCACGAGGCTGCTTCGCCAGTCACGAAGGAAAAGCAGCACCATCAGACCGGTGAGCACTGCTCCGAGGATCCCTTCTGTCATGAGGCTCTTGGCCGAGTTGATGACGAAGACCGACTGGTCGAACTCATAGCTGATGTCGATGTCGTCGGGGAGAAGGTTCTTCATCTCGGGCATGCGTTTTCGCAGCGTCTGCACGACCTCCCAGGTCGAGGCGTCTGCGGTCTTCACCACGGGGATGTAGACCGAGCGCTTGCCGTTGACGAGTGCATAGTCGACCGTGATGTCGGCGCCGTCGGCGACGGTGGCAACGTCGTGTACGTATATCGATGATGAGCCGTTGCTTTTTACGGGTATGTCTCCGAAGTGTTCGACCTTCGACTCCAGCGAATTGATCGACGTGACATACATCATGCTGTCGATGCGGAGGTTGCCGGAGGGGGTGATCGCGTTGTTGTGGGCGATGGCTTCCACCACTTCGTCGGCGGAGAGGTTGTACATCCGCAGCTTCTCGGGGTTGACATTGATCAGTACCGACCGGGCATTCGATCCGAAGGGCGGCGGCGCCGAGAGACCGGGTACCGTGGCGAACAGCGGGCGCACCCGGGTAAGGGCCAGGTCAAAGATATCCTTGAGGGACTTTGTCTTGCTGCTGAACACCAGCTCGCCCACGGGCAGCGAGGAGGCGTCGAATCGGACCACCTGCGGCGGCAGTGCGCCGGGCGGGAAGAAGGCCATTGTGCGGTTGACCTGCAGGGCCACCTGCGCAGAGGCTTCTGCCATGTCTGTACCCTCGTAGAAGGTGAGCTTGATCAGGGTAAGGCCCTGTATGTTCTTGCTTTCGATATTCTTGATCCCGTTGACGTAGAGGAACTGGTCCTGCATACGTGTGGCGAAGAAACCTTCCATCTGCTGTGCCGACATCCCCCCGTACTGTTCGATAACATAGATCGTGGGCGCGTTCAGCTTGGGAAATATATCGATGGGTATGGTGCGGATCGCCATTACTGAGAACAACAGGAGCCCCATGAATAGAACGATGATAGTTATGGGCCTTTTCAGAGCTGTTCGTACCATTATTATTTGATTGATTGAATGAAAAGATTGAGCTGGCCTGCCGCCGAGTACTTGTCCAGGTTGGCCAGCAGCCAGTCGCTCAGCGTCTGCACGTAGTCGGTCTGGCTCCGGTAGAGTACGAAGGAGGCATTGGTCAGGTCAACCAGGTTAATGATACCGGCTTTGTACTGCGCGGTCTTCTGCTCGTAGGCGCTGTTGGCCGCGTCCACCTGGATGGGTATCTCGACCAGGTTCCTGGCGGCCGTACGGATGCTTTCATCAGCCTTGTTGGCGACGTTGGCCAGCGACAGCTGCTGCTGCTGGAGTCCGTAGTCGCTGGCAAGGGTATTGTTGCGGGCGATACGCTCTTTGTCCTTTCGGTGGACCGTATTCCAGAGGTCGTACTCCAGGGTAAGCCCGGCGAGGTAGTTGAAGCGCTGGTAGCCCAGGCCGCTGATCGTCGACTTATAATTGTCCGTATAGTCGATGCTCGAGCCCCTGGCCCAGCCCGCCGCGGTCAGGAACACCTTTGGAAGGTAGCTTTTTTTGACCAAGTCCTCCCTTTGTTGGTAGAGCAGCTTTTCCTTGTTGAAATAGTCTACCAGCGGGTTGCTGTAGGCGGAGCTGTCGATCCTGCCGATCAGGCCCAGGGCGGACAGGTAGCTCTTTGTCTGCGCCGTATCGATGTCGACCTCGTTAGCGGGGATGCCGGTCAGATAGCTCAGCTGCTGCTGCAGTACCCGGACGCTGCCGTAGGT
>JAFDYE010000725.1 GCA_018267585.1 Bacteroidota bacterium | reverse complement strand
GTAAAGAACAACAGGACCATCGGGCATTCCGGCGAGCTGAGGGTTCGCCTGATCGACGAGCATACCGTTGCAATGTGTTTGTATCTCAACGCCGGCTATCCCAACTACAGATCAGGAGCGCTGCTGGATACCCTGACCTATGAAAACGACAGAGCAGAATACCATCCGCGGCAGGATAGTTCCTGCGAGATCTATTTCTATTTCGAGCCACTAAGGGTGAAGCTGATGGAGGTGATGAGCGACCCGCAGTCGGGGTGCGGATTTGCGCCGGGAGTTATTGCGCCGGTGGCGTTGCCGAAGGTATCCTCGGAAGTACCCGTTATCCAGAGTCTGGAGGGACATGGCAGCTGAGCTGCCGCGGGCCCGAAGCATGATAACGATCACCGGTCGGGAAGCTGATAAACAGCCCTGAGCCTTTTAACAAAGAAAAAATAAGCTTTACAACAAAGAAAACGGAAGAATAACCGACTAATTTACACACCATGAAAGAAGAACTTCAGGACACGACCGCCAGCTGGCTTTTCTACTCCTGTTATACGGAGAAGAGCCGGATGTCAGAGAGCTTTGTTTACGAGCATTCCTTCACTCATATCCTCGAAGGCAGCATGTCCTTCTATGTGGCGGGAACGATGCGGGAGTTCCGCGCGGGCGATACCCTGCTGGTCAAACGACACCAATTGGCCAAGGCCACCAAGATCCCGCCGGAGGGCGGCGTCTACAAGTCCATCAGCATCCGCCTTCACCAGGACCTTCTGAGGAACTTCAGTGTAGAGAACGGCACGAGAGCCGATGGCCCCTATAAAGGTGAGAGCATCGTCCTCCTCCAGCAGGACGCTTTTTCCAAAAGTTTTTTCCAGTCCCTGGCTCCTTATACGAGCCTCCCCCAGCAGGATATCGACAAATCGCTGCGGGAGCTCAAGGTCAAAGAGGCGATCATCCTGCTGATGCGTCTGAACAAAGGGCTGAAAGACTTGTTGTTCGATTTTGGAGAGCCGGGCAAGATCGATCTGGCAGAGTTCATGAACAGGAACTTTGCCTTCAACGTGGAAATGAAACAGTTCGCCTATCTTACCGGTCGAAGCCTTGCAACCTTCAAAAGGGATTTCGAAAAGATATTCCACGCCTCCCCGGGCAAGTGGTTGCAGCAGCGCCGGCTCGAGCAGGCTTACTACCTGATAAAAGAAAAGGGCCGCAGGCCTTCCGATGTCTACCTGGAAGTAGGTTTTGAGGACCTGTCCCATTTCTCATTCGCCTTCAAAAAGGAATTTGGCAAGGCGCCGTCTTTGGTCAACTAAAAAAAATAACAAAATGGCTTTCAATCGCAGCGCAGAAATATTAAAGGACTACCTGGCTATTCTTGATCAGCACCTGAAGGAGGTGGTCGAAGGCAGGGTGGACGAGATGCTGGAGCTAAAGGAAATTGCCGCCAGGCTCTTTATTCATCCCACGCACCTTAGCAATGTGATCAAAGAATACACCGGTCATCACCCCTGCTATTTCTATGAAGAGAAGCTGCTGATAATCGCCAAGGACTTGCTGAAGGACCCGCAGAACTCCATCGCGGACGTGGCAAGGCTGCTGACCTATGACCCATCCAATTTTACCAAATGGTTCAAGGTATATGCCGGGCTTAGTCCAAAGGAGTACCGGCGTAAGCTGGATGAAGGGGAATGTCATACTGCTCCGCAGACCCGCTCTAATTCGAAGTTCAGGACCACGTCGATGCGGATGTCAGGGTGACACGCGAAGCCGGGAAGACGGATCGAGGGACCCTGTCCTACAGAGTAATCTTTACCGTCGCCGTGACATAGAACAGGTTGGCACCTCTTTCAGAAAGGGCGGGCTGACCTGCCACCGTTATCAGGTTCCGGGGCAGCACATAGGACGGCGTAAAGATCAGGTTTAGTTTTTTATACCCATATACAACTGGCATGCTGAGCTCATAAGACAGGAGGTTGAATCGCCGGGTGGTCGTAGTCACCTCCTCCTCTGCTACGGGGAAGACGAGGAAATTCTTTTGCTGCCAGGCCGTCTTTGTAAAGTTCTGCGTTCCCGCAAAACCATTGATACCGGGATCCAGAACGATGACGCCCCCCAAAACGCGGGGAATGCGGATGATATGATCCAGCCCGGCCTGAGCGCCAAAATCCGTATAGCCGCTGAACTTCACGTTGACGCCCAGGGTCACATTGACAATATTGTTCAGGTTTGTCAGGCTGCCCGAAACCATTTCCCTCACGGCAGACTGCACCAGCGACACGTCGGCCTTATAGAAATACCGGGAGGCTGAGAGGCTGCCGGCCCAGTGTTTGTTGCCAAAGCTATATCCGCCTTCCACGAGGGTCGCGGCGTATTCGTTGACCATGCTGTTCTGAATAAAAACAAATGTCGAAGTAGCATAGAGCCCGTTCTTCAGGCTGAACCCGACGCTTGGGTAATAACCTTTGCTGTGAAGGCTGTCCACACGGCCGTAGTAGTTCAGCCCGGAGTTATAGGTCGCGGCTACGATAAAATGGCTTGCAGAGTCGTTTTGCGCGAGGGCCGCCGTGGAGAGCAAGACGGCAAGGATGGTGATGATCTTTTGCATGGTGTGGTGGTTTTGGGAAGAAAGCGGCCGCCTTTCGGCAGCCGCGTTGACATAGGGATGTTATTGCTTGCTTACGCCTGCGGAAGCACCTGCTCCGGCGGATGCATTTGCACCAGACGAAGAGGCTGCGGCAGCGTTGACCCTAACGTCTGCATCGGCATTAACCTTTGTGTTACTGATGGCCCGGTCGGTAGTCTTTGTTGTCGTTGCAGCGGTGGTCTTTGCGGCAGTCTTGGTCGATGCTTCGGTAGAAGCGGCGGTAGAAGCGGCCTTCGCATGGGCAGCCGCCGCGGTGGACCGGGTAGTCGCGGCGGATGCGCGCAAGGCGTTACTTACTGATGGAGTGCTGACGCTGGCTGCCGAGCTGAGGCGCGTAGTATTGGAAAGACCGAGGCGCACCTGAGCCGAAGCATGATTGGAAATAGCGAGAGAAGCGATGACGATGGAGGCAAAAACAAATAAGCGTTTCATAATTCCTGATTTTAGTTGTTAGATAATCGGGACCAAAGCCCCTTTCACTTACAGATCAAACAACCTCAGGAATTGTTACCCCCTTTTTTTAAATTTTTATTTCAGCTTGTCCCTCAATTCGTTAGCGCGGGAAGAAACGGGTGTGCCTGCCGGTATTTTGTCCAGCCACTCCAGGGCCGTTGCCCTATTTTTCGCGTCGGCAGTGACCTTCCAGCTCTTCCCGTCCCCGGTGACCGTCCCATTCCTGTCGCCCGCATAGGTAAGCGCGATATAAAATGCGGCTTCATACCGCATCAGGGACTCTCCGTTATATACATCTATCAGATCTCTCCGGGCCAGCGCGACCGATGCGGTATGCCATTCTGCTATGCCCCGGTAGAAAATGGCCAGCTGGCTGCTGCTGTCGGCGGCAACGGCCTTGTCCAGCAGGGGAAGGGCTTTATCGAATTGCTGTTGATTAAAGAAGGCCGCCGCTTGCTGAAGGAGGGAATCGGTATTGGCGCCCCTCGACTCCGTGCCGACCATTTCCGTCCGGCCAAGCCGGTCGATCAGGTCTTCGTTGCCGGAAGGTAGAAGGTAGATGCCGAGGGCGACAACGATACAGGCCGCTGCGGCAGACCAGGCGATCCACCGGACCCGCGAGGACCGTCTGGCCGGAGGCGTAAAATATTCTTTGTTGAGGTCCTCCAGTGTAGACCGCAGCGCATCGGCCCCGGCATCCCGGGGCAGCCGCTGTTCCAAGGTACGCCGGAGCTCCAGGTAAAGGGACAGCTCGCCGGCCAGTGTTGGGTCTGTCAACAGGTCAGCCTCGAACTGCCGTCTTTCTTCTTCGGAGAGCTCGTTGTCCGCATAACGGATGATAAACTCTTTGTCATAAGCTGCCATAGACTAGATTTTCTGTGCTTGTATATAGGATAATAGCGTTGCCATGCATTCGGATTTCTTTTTGCGGAGATAGCCATAGGTCACCCCCAGCTGGACTGCGATCTTTTCCTGTTGGTCGCCGCTGAGGCTCAGGCGCAATATCTCGCGGCATTTTTCGCTGAGCCGCCTGAACTGCTCCAGAAAAACGCGGGCCCTGTCCTCTTCGCGGGCGACGATCTCGGCCGCAGCAAAACTGTCCTCTCCCCATTCAGATAAATCATCCGATAGCTTTGTTACCGGGCTGTGACCTCTTTTCTTTAGCTCATTTAGCCATTTTCTTTTACAGACCAGCAGCAAAAAGGGCTCAAAGGGGCAGGACAGTCGCAGTCCGTTGTGCTTTGCCTGGTTGTAAATATCGATAAGAGACTCCTGGAAGATATCGGCGGCATCGTCGGCTGTCCCCCGGTGGTTCATGATATGTGATCGGATGGTTGGAGAAAATCGCCGGTAGATGTCCCCTATCAGCTGTTGGTCGTTTTCCAGTAGAGCGGTTATGTATCGCTGGTCGGCGTGGACTAACATTCCTGGTGCAGTGGTTTTATGGCGAAGGTAATTTATCTTTATTCAATCTTACTACCGATATGAGAACAACGGCTCTGACGCTTATTATCCTGCTGATCACCGCAACTGCCTGTCTTGCGCAGGACTCGATACCGCCCGAGATCCGGGTTGAAGAGCGGGGAGACAGCCTTCATTTTTCCGCCCGTCTCCGGCCGCTGAGACAGATCGCCGGCGCGCCCGCTGCCTTTTATACGTATTTCTGGGAGCTCGGCGATGGACGTTATAGCTTTGACAAAGATCCCGTATACGCCTATCGCGACACCGGCGAATACCAGGTCAGGTTCTATGCCACCAACAACTACGACGATGGCAAGGCGCCTCCAACCAGACCGAGACCGGTAAGGGTAAAAAAGAAGCTGGCCGGAGCCGACGGCTGGGCTTCTCATTTCTTTCGCGGAAAGGGGGACATTGAAATGAAGATCAACCGGTATCCGAAACCCGGAGAGGATTTTGTGACCGTCGTCGGCTACCGCAACCAGGACAGGGCTTCCTTCAGCGGTTCGATCGTCCTTTTCTATAATGAACGTCAGATCGGACAGGAAAGCTTTGCGCTGGCAGAGCAGCGTTGCTACAACAAAGAAAGCACGGGCTCCCTGGATGAGCTGATGGCCCGGCTGGAATTACCTGCAAAAAAAGGCGGCAGCTCACTGTGGGGTGAGGCAGGAGCCGACCGGGAGACCGCAGACGGCGAGACCGGCTTTAACGAAGCAGCCAGCTCGATGCTCCGCCAGCTGGAGGAGGACTATTCAAAACATACGGTCCTACATTTCGCGGACATCCGGCCGGGCGAAGAGCGCTTTCTCTTCCTCGACATGAATACGATGCCTGCAATGTTGCAGGATACCAACGCTACGGTCGGTTTTACCGCCATGCTGGTGCCGGACGACAGAACGCTTGCCCCTGAACAGTCGCAGATGGAAATGCAGATCGTAGCCTCTCATGACCCCAACCGGATGCGGCTGGTGGGACGGAGGATCAATTATCGGTTCATGCGCAAGGACAAGCAGCTCACCTACCGGGTGGAGTGGCAGAATACCGGCAAGGGGCCAACAAGAAAGATCTCGATCGGCGTGGCGATACCCCGGCAGCTGGATCCCGGAAGTCTGCAGGTAAAAGCCATCAGTCCGGCCTGTGTATGGTGCGACTCGGCTTACAACCGGCAGAGCTGTTTTGATACTGTTCGCCGGGGTGACAGCGTCTATTTTGTCTTTAACAATATCTATCTCCCCGGTCTTGAACAGGAGGGGGTCAGGAACCGGGACTCTACTACCGGCTTTATCGAATACACGGTCCGGTTCAAAAAGAAGCCGAAGAAGATACCCTTTACCAGCCAGGCGAATATTGTGTTTGACCGGAATCCGCCGGTGACGACCAACAAGGCTACGGCGCGGTTCATCAAGGGTCTCTCGCCGGGGATCATGGTGGGCTATAGCGCCCTGCCGTCGAACGGCGGCTACTCCGCCAGGGGCCCCCTGCAGTTCGGATATGTGCTGGCGCCCTATAAGCCCTACCGCCCTTATTTCCAGGCGGAGGTTTTTGTAGGGCTCCTGCAACAGGACGATTTTACCGGAGTCGTGGTGAAGGACCAGCGGGATACGCTGATCGGCGGGCTGCCCGTACTAATTACCGGAAGACAAGCGGTGATGACTACGCGTCGTAACAGTTTTGAGGTCACTCCGCTGCACTACCGCTATAATATCAACGACTGGTTAGGCGTGGGAGGGGGCGCCATGGCCCAGGTCAATATTTCGGAACAGACTACGGTCGAAAACAAGATCTACTTTGTAACACAGCAGCTGCCGCTGAACACTATGGTCTCTACCAGCCGGCAAAAGTCGTCCGTGACCTGGCTGGGCAACTGGAACGCCGCACCCTTTATCGACCTGCAGGTGGGCAGGGTAAGGACGGGTCCGGTCCTCGGCATTCGCTATATTCGCTTGTTAAAAGGGGATATAACGGACCGATTTTTTCTCTATGCGGGGTTTAAGCTATAGGTACCTTGTTGTATTGTTATTACTACTGACGGGCCGGTTCTGCCGGGCTCAGGCGCCATCGCCGGATAGATACCGCGCAGCGGATGATCTTTCCGGCTGGATTTACGAACAGCTGCAATGGGTAGCAAAAGACCCGGCCGCACGAAGCCAGCTCCTGACAGAAGCGGTTGCCAACGCCTGGCGTCGGCCCCGAACCGACGCCGAGAACCAGGCCTGGCTGGACCTCCTCACCAATGAAGGCTATGCACTTTTGCTAAAGGGCGCCATCGTCCCTTCCACCGACGCCTACACGGCGGCCTACAACTGGGCGCGCCAGCACCGCGAGATCGCGGACGAACAGCAGGTCCTGGAGACCATACTGAAACCGCTGGGCAACAACTATACCCGCCTCGGCGACTATGAGCAGGCACTATTTATCCATCGCAAGGCCCTCGCCATTGCCATCACGGGCGCGGACAAACAGGCGCTGGCAGGCGTATACGCCAATCTTGCCAATACGTCCAGCAATATGGGGAGGCCCCGGCAGTCGCTGGACTATTGCGGACAGGGCCTGGCGGTTGTCAACGGGCGATCGGCGCTGGCAGGTCTGTTGCTGTCCGAGCGTGCGGATGCGGCGATGCAGCTGGGCGATATGCCTTTTGCGAGGGAAAGCATTACCAAAAGCGTAAAGATCCTGGAGGACGCGCGGCGTGACCCTTCCGCCGTCTACTGGCTGCTGATGGCCTATCAGCAGGCGGGAGATATTTATACCGGAGAGCCCGCCAACGCCCTTGAATACTATAAAAAGGCCTATGCCCTGCAGAATACCATGAGCAGCGGCGTGCGGCAACGCGAGCGCGCCAAACTGTTGTTGCGGCTGGGCAGCTTTTATCTCCGCACCGGCCGGCCGGACCAGGCGGAGGTCTGGCTGGACAAATGCCTTGGCCTTCTTCTCCCCGGCGAGAGCTGGAACTCGCTGAAGGAGCAGGACCTCTATGCCGAGAATACGCTGGCCGATCTTCTTTTTACCCGGGCCGGGCTGGCAAGACATCACAATGATGACGACGGAGCGTTGCGATTATACACGCTGAGCTTTGCAGCCTCGGGCCGTCTGCGTCATCAACTGATCAGCGTCTCCTCAAGAGAAGAGGCCGTCAATGACACCAGGAAGCGCTACGAAGAGGCGATCGGGCTGGCATGGGATGCCTGGGCGGCGAGCCACGAAAATAAATACCTTGCCACCATGCTCCGGCTGATGGAAGGCAGCAGGGCGCAGCTGTTGCTGGAAGAGCGCCAGCAGCAATACCGGGCTCAGCTCGCCGGAGACAGGGACAGTCTTAAGATGCGGATAAGGCTGCTGCAGAAAGCGCTCTCCTACTATCAGAAGGAAGCGATCGGCAGGAATGACAGCGTCATCGCCGGACAGCAAAAACAGCTGAGCTGGGAGCTTGCCCAGCTATACAGGAAAGCGCCGGTGATGGACACTGTCGCCGACGGGCCTTCGTACGATCCCGAGCCGTACCGCGCGTTGCGAAAGGGGCAGACTGCCCGATCGTTCTTTTGCGGATCGTCTGCGATCTATACCCTGGAGTGCACGCCTGCCGGCATCAGCTTTGCCGAACGGCTACCCCTGAACAGCCTCTGGCAGGACAGTCTGAAGATGTGGATCCACGTCTGGTTCGGAGAGGGCGAAGGCGAAATGATCAACCATCCCTTTACCTGGTACCGGCAGGCCTACAGACTCTATCAGCAGCTTTTTGCCCTCCATCCTTTACAGCCGGGGACAAACTATATCCTGCTCACAGACGGGGCGCTAAGCCTTTTACCCATAGACGCGCTGGTGACATCGCCCGAGCCGGGCCCCTCTCCTGCTGAATGGCAGTTTGTGATCCGGCAGGCGCAGGTATCTTATGGCTGGTCGCTCAGAACGCTGAAGGAACTGACGCATTCCGAGGGCGGAAAAGGATTTTCGGGGCTGCTCATTTCGGGCAGCTACCGGAGCATGCCCACGCTGAAGGCGATCGCAGCAGAACGGCAGGGGCTGCAGCGGCTGATCCCGGACGGCGTCTGGTACTCCGACGCACAGGCTACCACTGCGTCATT
>JAFDYE010000724.1 GCA_018267585.1 Bacteroidota bacterium | reverse complement strand
GCTACCTTGTCTCCCCAAACCTGGCCGCTGCTGCGATATTTTTCCATGAAAACTACAGGGACATCCCTGGAGTACCGGGCGTGCAGCAATCGTTGGAGCCGCTCAGCCCGCTTTACGCCGCCGATGTCGGGAGACATGATGACTAAGTCTTCACCCGACAGGGAGTCCATCAGGTAGGCGGCAAAGAGGGATTTGGCTTCGAGGTGTTCCGTGTGGCAGCGAAAAGCATTCTGGAAAGCCTGCAGGTTATGGACATCGAGGGTCATCACCCGGTCGACTCCTACCGCTTCGAAGAGTTGCGCCACATACCGCGTCGTAACCGGGTCACGGGGCTTGGTCTTACGATCTTTCCGCGCATAGCATAAGTAGGGGACGACGGCAGTGACGCGGCTTGCCGCAGCATCTTTCAGCGCGCCCAGGAAGAATAACAGCCGGCATAGCTTGTCATTGACGCTTAATGTACCGTCGCCGAAGAGTGATTGGATCACGTAGACGTCCTCCTGGCGTACATTCTCTAATGGCCGGGCCTTATGTTCCCCATCCTCAAAATCGATCTCCTCGTGTAAGGCTATAGACGTGTTGAGTGCTGCTGCGACCTTTTCACCGAAGGCGCTGCTGCTTTTCATGACGAATAGCTTCATATGCCCAATGTAGGCATATGTGCTCTTTCCCCGAATGATGACCATCAATACCTGTGATGACAAGCATCATCCCGTATCCACCTGGGCATGCTTAAATTTAGTCACGACAAAAAATGAATTTCATTAAAGGGGGAACTGATCATCCCGTTAGCTGCCACGGCTATTGTGGTATTCTCTCACGGCAGTGGCAGCAGCCATCAGAGTCCTCGCAACAAGAGGGTGGCGCAAGCGCTGCAGCAAGCCGAATTCGGAACCCTGCTGTTCGATTTGCTGACTCCGCAGGAAGACGCACTCTATAAGAACCGGTTCGATGTCGACCTGCTTGCAGACAGGCCTATGCCCGGCTGAAATCTAAAAGCAACTGGAAATCGTGGAAGGCGCGACCCATTTATTTGAAGAACCTGGCACCTTGGATCAGGTCAGTATGCTGGCGAAAAGCTGGTTTAAAACTTATTTGTTATGATAACTACATCTCCTTTCAATGATCATGTCGAGGAATATGAAGCATGGTTTGAAAAATACCCGTTTGTCTTCCGATCTGAAGTAGCGGCCATAAAGCAGCTTTTACCTGATAGAAAGATTCAGAAGGGGATCGAGATAGGCGTGGGAACGGGTCGTTTTGCCAAAGCGCTGGGAATAACCGATGGTATAGAGCCGGCGCCCCGGATGAGGGAAGCGGCTGAGAAAAGAGGGGTCTTCGTGCTGAACGCAAAGGCTGAGGATCTGCCCTATCACACCGGGCAGTTCGAATTTGTACTGATGAATTTCTGCGTCAGCTATTTCGATGACGTACAAGAGGCGTTTGGCGAGGCCTACAGGGTTTTGAAGCCGGAAGGCATGATGATCGTGGGGTTTGTCGAGAAGAACAGCCCCATTGCCAGGCTTTATGAGCGGCGGGGTGCTAAAAGTCTGTTTTACTCCGGCGCCCGTTTCTATTCAACCGCATCAATTTCCTATAAGCTGAACAAAGCAGGCTTCCGGAAACAGGAAATGTACCAGACGCTCTTCCATCTTCCCGGAAGGATAAAAACTGTCGAATCCGCAAGGCCAGGCCGGGGAGAAGGGTCCTATATCTTTTTAAAGGCAATCAAATAATCCATTTGGGATTCTTCGAAAAAAGGCAATCTTATGGTCTCCTTCGCGATCAGTGGAAATTATACCGACCTATACGAGATCAGCATGGGGCAAGTCTATTTCCGCGAAGGCCGCGAGGCGGTCCCCGCCTGCTTCGATTATTTCTTTCGGAAGATACCGGCTAATGGTGGTTATGTGGTGTTTGCCGGACTAAAGGACCTGCTGGATGTGTTGACGGACCTGCGGTTCACAGCCGCAGACATCCGTTTTCTAAAAACGAAGAAATTCGATGCCCGCTATCTTGCTTTCCTGGAAGGTTTCCGCTTTCGCGGCACTGTGTATTCGGCGAAGGAAGGAGAAGTGGTTTTTCCGGGTTGCCCCATATTGCGGGTCGAGGGAACGTTGCTCGAGGCGCAGCTTGTC
>JAFDYE010000723.1 GCA_018267585.1 Bacteroidota bacterium | reverse complement strand
TCCCACGAAGACCCGGCAACACATCCCCGATAGCCTTCGCCGCGCCCGTGGTCGTAGGGATGATCGAATAGGTCGCAGCGCGGGCCCGCCGAAGATCCCGGTGGGGCGCATCCTGCAGATTCTGGTCCGCGGTAAAAGCGTGTACCGTCACCATATAGCCCGACTCAACACCGTACTCCCTGTCCAGTATCTGCATCAAAGGCGCGATACAACCCGTGGTGCACGAGGCGGTCGAATAGATCAGCTCGTCCCCAATGGTTTCGTCATTCACCCCATGCACGATGGTTCTCACACCACCGCTGGCAGGGGCCGTGATCAGGACCTTCCCCGCGCCCGCATCGATATGCCCCCTGGCCAGCTCTTTATCGGCAAACCTCCCCGTGGACTCGATCACCAGGTCTACACCCAGCTCCTTCCAGGGAAGATGCTTGGGATCTTTTTCCTTCAACATCCGTATCAGTCTGCCGTTCACACGAATGCCCTCAGCCTCCGCCAGCACCTCACCAGGAAACCGGCCATGCGCCGTATCATACTTGAGCAGATGAGCCAGGGTAACAACATCGGTCAGGTCATTGATCGCTACGACTTCCAGCGAGGTCTTGTCTTGCAGCGCACGAAGGGTCATCCGGCCTATACGGCCAAATCCATTAATTGCAACGTTCATATTTCTTGATTTAATTAGGCACTGACCCGCCGCGCATCGCAACCGTCACCCGGCGACACCCCAACGGTCACCCGGAGGCTCCAATCGTCACCATCGGGACATTATCCTTCATCGAGCCCCGAAAGGCACTTCGATAATCCGAGGGCGTCGTCTTCAACGTCCTCAAAAAAGACCGCCGCATGGAGACCAACCCTCCAAGCCCGCACCGCTCGGCGATACGCTCCAGGCTGATATCGGTATCCTCCAGGTATTTCCGGGCCGATTCGACCCTGAGCTTCTCTACATATTTGGCGGGCGGACAACCGGTCTGCTTATGAAAGACGCGGGTAAAATTGCGGGGACTCATGCTCAGCTGAGCAGCCATCCGGACAACGTCCAGCCGCTCATGCAGGTGCTCGCTTAGCCATGGACGTATCCTTTCAGCAAGACTGCCGCTCTCGAATAAGGGCAGCAGATTTCCGAACTGTGTCTGGCATCCCGGCCGGCTCAGGAACACCACCAGCTTCCGCGCGATCTCCCCGGCAATTTCCCTGCCGTGGTCCTGCTCAACCAGCGCAAGCGCAAGGTCTATTCCTGAGGTAACTCCTCCGGATGTATAGATCGGGCCGTCCTGGGTATAGAACGCATTCGCGTCCACCTTCACATCCGGATAATTGCTCTTAAGCCGCTCGCACAAGTCCCAGTGCGTGGTCGCCCTACGCCCATTGAGCAACCCCGCCTTCGCCAGCACGAACGCCCCTCCGCATACAGACCCGATCCTCCTCGTCTCCCGGGCTTCCATCGTGGACAGCCAGGCATAAAATTCC
>JAFDYE010000722.1 GCA_018267585.1 Bacteroidota bacterium | reverse complement strand
CTCCAGTGGGGGGATGAAGGAAAGGGGAAGATAGTGGATTATTTCGCTCCCCGCTATGATCTTATAGCCCGTTTCCAGGGTGGCCCCAACGCCGGTCATACGTTGTATGTGAACGACAAGAAGATCGTTCTGCACCAGATACCTTCCGGCGTCTTTCACGAGAAGACCATTAACCTCATCGGCAACGGCGTCGTGCTGGACCCCGTCACGCTGCGCAGGGAGTGCGAATCTGTTGCGTCCTTTGGCGTAGATTATCGTAAAAATTTATATATAGCCCAGCGTACGCATCTCATTCTCCCGACACACCGTGCCCTCGACAAGGCTTCGGAAATGTCAAAAGGACAGGAAAAGATCGGTAGCACGCTCAAGGGTATCGGTCCTGCCTATATGGACAAGACCGGTCGCAATGGCCTCAGGGTCGGCGACCTGCTCGATAAGAGCTTTACTACGCAGTATATCAAGCTGCGTCTGAAGCACCAAAAGCTGCTGGACAGCCTCAATTTCCACGAGGACCTTTCCCAGTGGGAAGAGGAATTCTTCGAGGCGCTGGAGTTCATGCGGCAGTTCAAGATCGTCAATGGCGAATATTTCATCAACGACAAGATATCACAGGGTAAGACCGTGCTGGCGGAGGGCGCCCAGGGAAGCATGCTCGACGTGGACTTTGGCACTTTCCCTTATGTGACCTCTTCGAATACGATCTCTGCCGGTGTTTGTACGGGTCTTGGCGTGGCTCCGCAGAAGATACGCGATGTTATTGGTGTAAGCAAGGCTTACTGTACCCGTGTCGGCAGCGGGCCTTTCCCTACCGAGCTGGAAGATGCTGTCGGGGAAGAGCTGCGCAAGACGGGGAATGAGTTCGGTGCAACTACAGGCCGGCCGCGCCGCTGTGGCTGGATCGACGGCGTTGCCCTGAAATTCGCCTGCATGATCAATGGCGTTACGAAGATCGTCATGACCAAGGCCGACGTGCTGGATGCTTTTTCCGAGCTGAAGGTATGTACTTCCTATAAGGTCAACGGCGAAACGACCCATGAAGTGCCATTCCAGATGAACCGGGTAAAGATCGAACCTGTTCTTGAGTCCTTTAAGGGTTGGAACGCAGATACCACCCAGGTAAAGAAGTTCGACGGACTGCCAGTGAAAATGAAGGAATATGTAGACTTTATCAACAAATACCTGGGCGTAAAAATTGCCTATATTTCCAACGGTCCTGGAAGGGACCAATTGATAGAAAATCCTGCTTAAACCGTAAAAAAAATTAATTTTAAAAAAATTTGGCGGATTAAAAACTTCGCCGAAAATTTACATAACAATCTTATTGGACATGGCACCAAAATCTGATAAGGAGGGAAAGGGTTCAAAGAAATCCGCGCCTCAACCAAAGGAAACTCCTGAGAAACCATCTTCGAAATCCAAGAAGGAAGTGGATGACGATGATGATGACGATCTGGAGGATGATGATGATACCCCAAAATCTTCTGCCAAGAAATCTTCTTCGAAGGCATCTTCCAAGAGCAAGAAGGATGATGACGATGATGATGACGACGACGACAGCGATGTCGACGAGGTAGACGAGTGGGAAAAAGTAGACGAAGAGGACGAATGGGATCCTGACTTCGACGAGTTCGACATTCCCAAGTCTAAAACCAAAAAGACAACGGGCGGCAACACGTCCAAGAAATCCACCAAGGGTGACGAAGATGACCTTGGTCTTGACGACGATTTTAAAGACCTCGACCTTTTCAATGACAGCGGCTTTGAAGAGGAAGAAGACGATTTTTAAATTTGGCGATCGCCACGCCGGTGACAAGAAACTACGTTTCATTCCCGATATCACCTGATCAGGATATTCAAATTATCAAGCAGCAAATGTTGACATGGGCCGTCCCGTTCAACATTTGTTGTTTTTTGGATAATCACCATTACCATCATTCCCCTTCTGTTCATTCTGTTGAATGTTTATTGGCCGCCGGCGCGGTGGAGACGATCGCTGCTTCGGCCGGGGATGCTTTTGACCGGCTGAGGGATTGGGCGGACGCCAAGCAGGATTGGTTGTTCGGTCATTTTGCTTATGACCTGGCGGAGGAGACGGAGCCTGTTCATGGCGTGCCGGGGGACGGAGGGGGTTCGGGACCGGTTGGCGATCGGGCTGACGGAGATGCGTCTGGTGGGCGCCCCGGGGAGGGGCCGGCCTTTGGGGCGGATGATCCCATCGGGTTTCCTGATCTTTTTTTCTTTGTTCCGGAGGTTGTTATAGAACTGAATCAGGAGACTGTCCGTATCGGCTCCTTTGGGATGGATCAGGAGACGATCTGGGGGCAGATACGGCGGGTTATCCTTTCTGACGGGGGTGGATTGGGTGGCGGGCAAGATGCGCCCGGAGGAGGGGGTATGGCCGGCAGGGGTGATATGGCTGGAGGGGAAAGAGTGGCCAGGCGGAAGGGAGAGGCCGGCGACCGGGATGTCGTGGCACCGCTGGCCTTTACGGCCAGGTTTATGCGGGAGGAGTACCTGGCTGCTGTTGCCGCACTGCAGGAGCATATTCTCAGGGGGGATTGCTATGAGGTCAATTTTTGTCAGGAGTTCTTTTCGCGGGGTGCGGTTATCGATCCGCTTTCCGCCTGGTTCTCTCTCAGCGAAGCATCTCCCAATCCTTTTGCGGCCTTTTACCGGGTCGATTCCAGCTATCTGTTGTGTGCCAGCCCCGAACGGTTCCTGAAGAAAACGGGGGATCAGCTGGTTTCCCAGCCCATAAAGGGGACCGCGCCGCGGATGCTGCAGGACCGCAATGCCGATCTTCTCCAGCACGACAGGCTGTATAACAGCTCCAAAGACCGGTCTGAGAATGTCATGGTGGTCGACCTGGTCCGGAATGATCTTTCCCGGGTCTGTGTTCCGGGATCGGTCGGGGTATCCGAGCTGTTTGGCATCTACCCTTTTCCGCAGGTATACCAGATGATCTCATCCGTAAAGGGGCGACTGCTTCCCGGACTTGACTGGACGGAGGCTGTTCGGGCGACCTTTCCGATGGGGTCCATGACCGGCGCTCCCAAGAATAAGGTGGTGGAGCTTATCGCCCGCTATGAACGTTCGCGTCGTGGCATATTCTCCGGCGCGGTCGGCTATGTCACGCCGCAGCGGGATTTTGATTTCAATGTCGTTATCCGCAGTCTTATGTACAACAGTGACACACGGTATCTTTCCTACCAGGTAGGGTCGGGCATTACTTTTTACAGCGATCCATCTGCGGAGTATGAAGAATGTCTGGTGAAGGCGGAGGGGATCCGAAAGGCGCTGGAAATAATTGGATAATATGGCCGGGTATTGTGGGGTACGATCGGGCGGCTGGTGAAGCATGGCGGAGGGGAGATGGCAAAAATAAAGCTGCCGGCATTGTGCCGGCAGCATAAGGTCTGAAGGTGAAAAAGCGCTTATTTTGATGCTACCTGCTGAAGGCTGCTGTCGGTCGGGCCTTCGGTGCTGAGCAGCGCGATGGATTCGTTGAGGATCTCGTATTTGTTGGCGATAAAGAGGTCCATTTTGTCCGCCGGCAGTTTGAGTTCGTAG
>JAFDYE010000721.1 GCA_018267585.1 Bacteroidota bacterium | reverse complement strand
GCCTTTATGAAGAAGGAGATGGAAGGGAAGGGGGCAACGGTAGACTTTTTGCTCGAGCCCTTTAACCGCATCCACCTGTATTCCGAATACGTCGGATTTGAGCCCGGGACCTCGATCGTATACATCTATATCCTCGCCGGCGTGGCCCTGCTGATCCTGGTGATCGCCTGCTCGACCTATATCAACCTGAGCACGGCCCGCAGCGTCGAACGCGCGCGGGAGGTGGGCGTGAGAAAGGTGATCGGCGCCGGAAAGGGGCAGTTGTTCTGGCAGTTCATCGGCGAGTCGCTGATCCTCTGCCTGATCGCTGTGGTCCTGAGTCTTGGGGTAGTGTTGCTGGTCCTGCCGGGATTTAACCGGCTGTCGGACCGGACGCTGCCCGCGGCGGCGCTGTTCTCGCTGCCTTTTCTGAGTATGTCGCTGCTGATCGCGGTTGTGGTGAGCCTGCTGGCGGGGAGCTATCCGGCGCTGATCCTCTCGCGTTATCAGCCGATAAAAGTGCTGAAGGGGGCCTTCAAGAATACGCGCAGCGGACAGGGGCTGCGGCAGTCGCTGATCATCGGGCAGTTTGTGATCTCGGTGTTCCTGATCGTCAGCACGTTTGTGATGCAGGGGCAGCTGAGCTATATCCGGCACAGAGAGCTGGGGTATGACCGCGAGCACGTCCTGCAGGTGCCGATGGACCGCAGGATGCTGGGTCAGCTATCCTATATAAAGACAACGCTTACCAGTAACCGCGATATCCTGAGCGCCACTACCTGCGCTTCCTCGCCGGTGGAGATACAGGGGGGATATAATATGCGAAACGAGACGATGGCTCCGGGTCAGTATCTGTCTGTGAGGGGAAATCCGATCGACGAAGGTTATATTAAGACCGCGGGTCTCCGCCTGGTGGCGGGTGAGGACCTGACGATACAGGACCTGAAAGACGCCAACCCGGCGCGGTTCAATCCGGCGGACACCAACAAACAACGGATATACCATTTTATCCTGAACGAATCGGCGGCGCGGGCGCTGGGCTGGAAGACGCCGCAGGAGGCGATCGGCAAACGGATGGATATGGGCGAGAGCCGCCCCGGCTTTGTAAAAGGCGTGGTCCGGGATTTCAATTTCGAGTCGCTGCACAACGCGATCACGCCGCTGGTGATGTTCCCCGAGATGCGCGCGGACCGGATGCTGGTGCGGATATCGGGTGAGCGCCTGCCGGAGACGATCGCCTTTATCGAGTCAAAATGGAAAGATCTTGCGCCCTATATGCCTTTCGACTATCATTTTCTCGACGAGGACTATGACAGGCTTTATTCATCCGAGCTGCGGCTGGGGAAGGTGATGAATCTTTTCAGCGCCATTGCGATCGTGCTGGCCTGTCTGGGGCTGTTCGGTCTGTCATCGTATGCGGCGAAACAGCGGGTGAAGGAGATCGGTATCCGGAAGGTGCTGGGGGCGTCGCTGGCGAATCTGGCGATGCTGCTGTCGGGGAGTTTTGTGCGGATGGCGCTGATCGCTATCGTTATCGCGTGTCCGCTGGCGTGGTGGGCGATGAGCAAGTGGATGGAGGGATTTGCGTACAGGGCGGGCATCGGCTGGATGAGTTTTGTGCTGGCAGGGGTTATGGTTTTGGGGGTGACGCTTGCCACGGTGAGTATTCAGGCGGTGAGGACGGCGTTGTTGAACCCGGTGAAGAATCTGAAAGTCGAATAAACTATGAAAAGGCTTATTGGTTTAATGGCCTTGTCCTTGTTGGTCCTGTGTGGCGGCCGCGCGCAGCGGGTGGATGTGGACAGCCGGCGGATGGATGCGATCGTCGGGAGCCTCATGGACAGCGCCGGCGTGACGGGGTTGGATGTGGGTATTGTGAGGGATGGGCGGGTCGTGTGTGTAAAGAGTTATGGCTATAAGAACGGGCCGGCGGGGCTGCGGGGCGATACGGCTACGTGTATGTATGGCGCGAGCCTGTCGAAGGCGGTTTTTGCTTACCTGGTGATGCAGCTGGTGGGGGAAGGGGTGATCGATCTTGACAAGCCGCTCTATACTTATCTGCCCAAGCCGATACCGGAGTATCCCAACTATAAAGACCTCGCGGGTGACGACAGGTGGCGGCTGATCACGGCGCGGCATTGCCTTAGCCATACGACCGGGTTCCCCAATTTCCGATGGTTCAATCCGCACGGCAATAACAAGCTGGAGCTTTTTTTTACGCCCGGCAGCCGCTATGCGTATTCGGGGGAAGGGCTGGTGTTGCTGCAGTTGGTTGTGGAGACTGTTACGGGCCGGTCGCTGGAGGAGCTGGCGCGGCAGCGGATATTTGAACCGTATGGGATGAGGAGGACGGGGTATGTGTGGAGGACCGTCTTTGGCGAGGACTATGCGGTCGGGCATACGGCGGATGGGGACAGTCTTCCGAAGAAAAGGAGGGACAAGCCGAATGCGGCGGGTTCGCTGGAGACGACGATTGCAGATTATACGCGATTTCTGGCGGCGGTGATGCAGCGCCGTGGTATTTCGGCGAAGGCGTGGGAGGAGATGGTGACGCCGCAGATCGCCATATATGAGAAACACCAGTTCCCGTCCCTGAACACCGACTCGACGTTGGCTAACCGGGGGATCGGGTTGTCCTATGGACTGGGTTGGGGGTTGTTCAGGGATGCGAAGGCGGGGAAAGTTTTTTTCAAAGAGGGACATGATGAGGGGTGGCAGAACTATTGTATCTGTATCCCCGGAAGGAAGGAGGCTTTTGTTTTTCTTTCGAACAGCGATAACGCGGAGGGAGTTTATGCGCAGTTGGTGCGGCGGTTAGCGGGGGTGGATATACCGTGGGAATGGGAGGGTTATCAGCCGTTCCGCGCCTCGGTTGTGTTGCCGGAGGACGCGCTGCGGCAGTGGGTGGGGGAGTATAGAGGCCAGGACACGGTGCGACTGTTTGTCGACAACGGGAGGCTTAGGGTAGAGG
>JAFDYE010000720.1 GCA_018267585.1 Bacteroidota bacterium | reverse complement strand
GTCGTCGGGGTAGCCACTATTGTTGAGAATCAGGGACAAAACCATGTTATAATGCTGTTTATAAATGGTTTCGATGGCCTTTCTATCGTTCTGTGCCAGTCCTTCGAGCAATTTTTGTTCGGATATCTCAGTCCTCACGCGTTAAGCTATATTTAATACTCAAATTAATGATTCGTAACCCAAACGGCCGATAAAAAACTAAAAAAAGCCTGCGGCCCGATTGATATTAATGAATTATGCATAGCGATAAAAAATATACAAAAATCATTGATTTTGTCGGGTTACTTTTCTTTTCCCTAAGTATTAATTCACCGAAACCATTCAATTAACGCAAAAAACAATCTCAAATGAAAAAGTTCCTGTTCGTATTAGCTATCGGTGCATTTGCAGCATGTAACAACAGCGGCGGCGCTGAGGCTCCCAAAGATTCTACTGTTGTTAAGGATTCCGTTACCAAGATGACTACGGATTCTACCAAGATGATGACTGATTCTACCAAGATGATGTCTGACACTACTAAGAAAGACACTACGACCAAGAAATAAGTTCATTTGTTGGTATAAGATAAAGGCCCCGAAACGGGGCCTTTGTTTTTTTGGGTATGGGGCAGATCTTTGGGTATATGGGTTTTAGATCCCGGGTCGCGGATCAGTTGTTGGTCCGGGGGTTGGTATTGGGCAGGAAGCCGGTCAGCAGGCCAAGGAGGGGCAAGAATGCGCAGAGGTGGAAGACGTGGCTGATGCTGGTCTGGTCGGCCAGCTTCCCCAGCACGGCGGCTCCTATGCCTCCCATGCCGAAAGCGAGTCCGAAGAAGAGTCCGGAGATCAGTCCCACTTTTCCCGGAAGCAGTTCCTGGGCATAGACCAGGATGGCCGAGAAGGCGGAGGCGAGGATGATGCCGATAATTACGGACAGGACGCTGGTCCAGAAGAGGTTTGCGTAGGGCAGCAGGAGGGTAAAGGGGGCAACGCCGAGGATGGAGAACCAGATGACGTATTTGCGTCCGACGCGGTCGCCGACGGGACCGCCGATGAGGGTGCCTGCGGCGACGGAGAAAAGAAAGAGAAAGAGGTGCATCTGGGCATTCTGGTCGGAGACGTGGAACTTGTCCATCAGGTAGAACATATAGTAGCTGCTCATCGAGGCCATGTAAAAGTATTTGGAGAAGATGAGCACGAGGAGGATCGAAAGGGCTAAGGCTATCCGGGATGAGGGTAAGGCGTTCGTTTGTGCGAGAGGTTTTGGGGCGCCTTTTTTGGGGCGGCGGGGCAGGTTCTTCTTGTACCAGGCGCCGGCCTGGAGGAGGACGGCGATGGCGAGCAGGGCAAAGAGTCCGAACCACATGATCCGGGACTGACCATAGGAGGCGATAATATGGGCTGCGAGCAGGGGCCCGAGGGAGGCGCCTGCGTTGCCGCCCAGCTGGAAAAGGGACTGGGCGAGGCCTCTTCGTCCGCCGGAAGCGAGGTAAGCCAGGCGGGAGGCTTCCGGGTGAAAAATGGAGGATCCGACGCCGACCAGGGCGACTGCTACCAGCACCAGGGTAAAGGTTGCTGCCTGGGACAGGAGCATGAGTCCTGCGAGTGTGAAGCACATTCCGGCGGCGAGGGAGTAAGGCTGTGGTTTTTTGTCTGTATATAATCCTACAAAGGGTTGGAGGAGCGAGGCGGTCAGCTGAAAACAGAACATGATCAGGCCGACCTGTCCGAAGTCCAGGTGAAGAGATTGTTTCAGAAGGGGGAAGGTGGAGGGGATAAGGGACTGCATTGTATCGTTGAGCAGGTGCGCAAAGCTGATGGCCACCAGGATGGGAAAAACCGTTGCTTGCGTGGTGGGGGTGATAGCGGCGGGCGAGGTCGTGGATGTTGACATGTTTAACTATTCAAAGTTGTGACTTGGATGCTGGTATCGGGTTTATATAGGGCCGGTGATCCTGGCAGCGTGCAGCCATGCATTTTTTGCGTCCTGGTCGATGATGCTTTGGAGCAGGGCTTCGTGCAGCGACTGGGTCTTATTAAAGGATTCGGGGGTGAGGTGGATCTCGTGAAAATAGCGACTCACCTGTGCGGCGAAGCTGCGGTAGAGGTCGGCGAGGATATCGTTGCCGGACGCGACTGCGATGGCGATATGAAAGCAGATATCGGCGTCGATAGTTGCCGCCACGTCGCCTGCTTTTGCACAGGCAGCCCTTTTCTCCAGCAGGGAGGCCATTTTTGCAATGTCTTTTTTTGAGCGGTTGAGGGCTGCTTTTTCGGCGATCTTGAGCTCGAGCAGCTGTCTTACTTCTTCGAGATCGGCGGTGTCGGCACGGCGAAGCCGTTGCTGCAGCGGCTCGCTGATGCCTTTCTGGGACTGGACGATGGTACCCGAGCCCTGGCGCACGGTCAGCAGTCCTGTATTGGAAAGGATGCGGATCGCCTCACGGATGGTCGAGCGGCCGACGCCGAATTGCGCCATGAGTTCGGGCTCGGACGGAAGTTTGTCGCCGGGCTGGTAGACGCCGAGGGACAGCTGCTGCTGGAGCTTGCTGACGACGGCGTCGGCGAGAGACTGGCGCTGGAGCGGGATCGGTCGTTTCGTCATATAATCATATCATCTGATGACTTCAAAGATACGTTAATTTGAATTCCCTCAAAATTTTTTGGGGATAGGGGAAATCTTATGGGAGGGTCAGGGGCAGTTCTTTTGCATGAATTGGGAAGTCTTTGGGGAATTTTTGGGGATGTTTTTGCGAGGGTAGGGAAGTCTTTGGGGAAGTTTTTGGGGATGTTTTTGCGAGGGCAGGGAAGTCTTTGAGGAAGTTTTTGGAGATGGTTTGCGAGGTCAGGGAAGTCTTTGGGGAAGTTTTTGTGGATGTTTTTGCGAGGGTAGGGAAGTCTTTTAAGAGGATGAGGGTGTAGTTTTTTCGAGGATATGCAGTGCTTTTAGGTGGATGGAGGGATAGGGGGGTAAGACAGCAGTGTCAGGAAGATGCTGGAGACGCAGGGTTCGCCTTTGGACAGCTGTTCGTAGACCCGGCGTATCTCGTGGACGGGTTCGTATTTATGGACATAGGCGTCGATGCCGGCGGCGGTCATATTTTGGACGATGAGGGGGTCATAGACGCCGGAATAGATCATGATCAGCGGCTGGCCGAACCGATTGCGCAGGTCGGAGACTGCCAGCGGGAGGCTGGTGGCATAGTTCTCCTCCAGCGTGCCGATGATGACAAGATCAAAACCGGTATTGTCCCAGGCTCTTGCTGAAAGGGCGGTATAAATATTTTCAGAATAG
>JAFDYE010000071.1 GCA_018267585.1 Bacteroidota bacterium | reverse complement strand
TCGTATGGGAAATTGTCGGGCAGTTACGGCACCACCGGCACGGATGCGACCCTCCCCTATCAATACCAGCAGCTGTTCAGCGCCAGCAGTAATATTCCGGGGTTCCAGGGTGTAAGACCATTGAACGTACAAAACCTGTTCAACCCTGATTATGGCTGGGATACCAAAAAGTCGTGGAATATCGGCCTTGATCTGGGGTTTGTCAATGACAGGATCCTGATGAACGTGAACTTTTATCGCGACCGCATCGGCGATCAGCTGGTGAATTATACGTTGCCGTCACAGACAGGGTTTACCGCCGTATTGCGCAACTTCGATGCAAGGGTACAGAATCAGGGTGTGGAAGTCAGTATCACTTCGAAAAATATAACCGGGAAAGCGTTTTCCTGGACGACCACGTTGAACTTCTCTGCCAACCGCAACCAACTGCTGGCATTCCCCGGGCTGCAGCAATCTTCCTATGGTCTTCGCTATACCATCGGCAAGTCGGTCAATATTGTAAAAGGTTTCCAGCTGAAGGGGGTGAACGCACAGGACGGGATCTTCGACTTCTATACGAGCAAGGGGACTGCAACACACGATCCTGTTTACGGACTGCCTTCTCAGGGCGGCGATATCGTGGATATTGGCAATCTCGATCCAAAATTCATCGGTGGGCTGGCCAACACGCTGTCTTATAAAGGAGTGAGCCTGTCCTTCCTTTTTCAGTTCCAGCATCAGCAGCAGGGGAATTATCTCAAAAGCCTTTACAGCGGGAACATGCCGGGAGGATTCAGCAATCAGCCTACGGCTATTGATGACCGATGGAGAAAGCCGGGAGACGGAGGAAGTTTACAGCGGCTGACAGCCGGCTATGGCGCCGCCTATCTGCCGGGCTATTATTTCACCATGTCATCCGGCGCGTATAGCAGCGGTTCCTATATCAGGCTGCGGACCGCCGCCTTGTCTTACCGGTTGCCGGCAAGGTTCTGCCAAAAGATACACATTGCGGATGCCAAGTTTTTCGTCAGCGGTCAGAACCTGTTCCTTATTACCGGATATAAGGTGGGCGACCCTGAGCTCGCCAGCTTATTCAGTTTCCCCATTCAAAGAACCGTGGCGTTTGGTACCACCATCAATTTATAATTTATGAAAATCACCCCACACAAATATAAAAGCTCTATTTTTTTGCCGGCTGTCGTGCTGTTCTGTTTATTGGCTTCCTGCAAGAAGCTGATAGAACTGCCAGCCAATCCACCTAATCAGCTGTCGGCAAACCGTGTGTTCTCGGACAGCGCGGATATTATAGCCGCCATCTCCGGTGTCTATAGTGATTTTGGCCTGGCGTATTCATACAGCCCAACCTTCGGCAGCGGCGCCATTACGATCTATGCCGGGCTTACCGCAGATGAACTCGTTCCGGGTTCCAACATCTATGCGGCGCCTCCTTTTTACAACAACGCCATTTTGCCGGACAACACCAACAATGCTTCCATGTGGTCCGGCGGTTATAGATCCATTTTTGACGCCAACATCTGTCTGCAGGGCATCAGCGGCAGCAATGCCATCAGCGCCGGCTTAAAGCGTCAGCTGACGGGTGAATTAAAAGTGACCAGGGCTTTTTGCTATTTCAATATGGTGAATCTCTGGGGAGCCGTCCCGCTTATCACATCTACCGATTACAAGACGACGCAATCCCTGCCGAGAGCTTCGGCGGACAGCGTGTTGCTTTTTATCGTGTCAGATCTGAAGGATGCGGTGAGCAATCTCACTGCAAAGTATCCGTCTGCCGGTCGCGCACGTCCCAACCTCTACGTCGCGCAAGCCTTATTGTCGAAAGTGTATCTCTACCTGGGACGGTACCAGGAGGCCATCGATGCGGCGACCGCGGTGATCGGCGCGCCTGGTTATAGCCTGGCGACAACCTTGCCGGAGGTATTCCTGACTGGCAGTACAGAGGCTATCTGGCAGCTGCCGGCTGTCGGCAACTATTACGCTACGCCGGAGGCGGCGGCTATTATTCCGTACAGCACTTCGTCCGTGCCTAATTATGTATTGTCTCCCTATCTGCTCAACGCGTTCGAGACAGACGACCGGCGAAAGTCGAACTGGACGGGCTTCACGACGGTGGATGCTACAAATTATTACTATCCGGCAAAATACAAGAACACTTCACCCGGCCAGCAGCCGGTGGAAGACTATATGTTCCTGCGGCTGGCAGACATCCTGCTGGTCCGGGCAGAGGCGCTGGCGCACGGCAACAAGCTTACGGAAGCGCTGGCCGATCTTAACCTGGTAAGGACTAGAGCAGGCCTGGCGGCTGTCACCACGGCTTCACAGCCTGCGGCACTGGACGCCATTATGCATGAGCGGCAGGTGGAACTTTTTTGCGAGTGGGGCAACCGATGGTATGACCTCAAACGCACGAAAACCATCGATGCGGTGCTGGGCGCGGAGAAAACAGGCTGGAAACCTGCGGCTGCGCTGTATCCTGTTCCCACGGCCGAAAGACAGGCCAATCCATTTCTGACACAAAATCCCGGTTATAATTAAACCCGGTCACAACGAGCAAATAAAGAAACAAAATAATGAAGCAAGTGAAATCCTCTTTCCCTTTCTGGGGACTGATGCTACCTCTTTTTTCCATGGCCCAGGGCATCAAATACACGATCCACGGCAGGATCGGCCGGCTGTCGTCACCGGCCAAAGCGTATTTGATCACGGAAGAGCGGACGGATTCAACGGCTATGCGCAACGGCGCTTTTACG
>JAFDYE010000719.1 GCA_018267585.1 Bacteroidota bacterium | reverse complement strand
GGACAGACCTGAAAATGAGAACAACGGATAAAGGAGAAAGCCGCCAGATATTCGACCGGCCGGTGGCCTGGCTCAAAAGGATCGACATGCACGCCACCACCCTGAACAAAGGACAGGTAAGCCATCCGCCCCATATCCACCGCAACGAAGAGATAATTCTTATGCGTTCGGGCAACGTAGAAGAATACGTCGGTGGCGCTTATCAAAAGGCAAAAGCCGGAGACATCATTTTCTTGACCTCCGGCACGCCGCACGCGGTAGAGAACAGAACCAACGGACGCTGCGAATATTTTGCCCTGCAATGGCAGCAGTAAGACCTATTTACCCCCGGCTCCTTTGTAATAGGTCAACGCTTCAGGCATCAGCTCCTGCAGCTTTTGTATCCGGTCCGCATCCGCGGGGTGATCACTCAGCAGGACCGGCGGCTTCTGCCCGCCCAGGGACGCCATACGCTGCCAGAAAGGAATAGCCTCGCGCGGATCATAGCCGGCCATAGCCGCAAAGATCAACCCATAATGATCCGCTTCATATTCATATTTGCGCGAATAAGGCAACAGTACCGCCACCTGCGAGGTCGGCGCATATACCTGGTTAAAGATATTGACCGTCGCAGGGTTATTTCCCAACGCAACGTCGCCAGCGATCTGTATCCCCTGCGCCAGCATCTGGCTGCTCATCTTCTCTCGTCCATGCCCCGCAACGGCGTGGGTGATCTCATGCCCGAGCACGATCGCCAGCGCCGTCTCATTCTGCGTAACAGGCAGCAGCCCCGTATACACCACCACTTTTCCTCCGGGCATACACCAGGCGTTGACCTCTTTGCTCTCCACCAGGTTGAACTCCCAGGAATAGCCTTTCAGCGCGTCAGGGTTACCATGATCCGCGTAGTACCTTCCAATGGCAGCCGCAATACGGTTCCCCACCCGCTTGACCATTTCCGCGTCCGAGCTCGTAGAAGGAGCTACCTTGTTGGAACTAAGAAAACTCTTATATTCCGTGAGCGCCATGGTCTGTACCTGCTCTTCCGAGACGAGGCTCAGCTGGTTTCGTCCGGTAATGGGATTGCGGGTGCAGGAAAAAGCCGGAAAAAGGAAAGCCGCAACAACAACGGCGTTAACAAATTTGTTCACAATGTGTTTTTTTAGGTTAACTATTTGCCCGACCCGCCTGTACCGACCGAAGTCTGATTAATGAGTACCTTTGGGCCAGGCTATGAAGGCAAATTTACTAAGAACATGAAGGCAAAACTCCTGAAAGTCCCAAAAACTCCCGCACAGTCCTTCAGCGTCAGGGAGGACCGGGACCCATTCATCAATAACCGCTGGCACTATCACGCCGAAGTGGAGCTGATCTTTTTCCACGAAGGCAGCGGTACACAGTTCGTGGGGGATCATATCAAACGTTTTCAGCCCGGCGATATCATCCTCGTTGGGTCAAATCTCCCCCACTACTGGCGGTATGACGATGTGCATTTTGACCCCGACGCCCGCCAGTCCGTCCATTCCACCGTCATTCATTTTTCTGAGAATTTTTGGGGAGAGGCCTTTCTCCATCTCCCCGAGACCAAACAGATCCGCAGCCTGCTGGAAAAAGCCAGACTCGGCATCCTGGTCAGCGCCAAAGAAGAAAAGCAAATATCAGACCTCGTTGAGAAGATACGCACTGCGGATGGCGTGAGCCGCATCATTGCCCTCATCGAATGCCTCTCGGCCTTTGCGGGCTCGGGACAGCTGCAGCCCCTGTCCTCGATCGGCTTCAGGCACGACTTCGCGGAGTCCGAGAACGACCGCATCAACGCCATCTATGACTATACCTTCCGGCACTTCACCCGACCTATCTACCTCCACCAGGTAGCCTCGGTGGCAGGACTGGTGCCCAATTCCTTTTGCCGATATTTCAAATCACGCACCGGAAAGACTTATACCCAGTTCCTCACCGAGATACGCATCGGACACGCCTGCAAGCTCCTCCTCGACAACCGGATCAGCATCAAACAGCTTTGCTACGAGAGCGGCTTCAACAATTTCACCTGTTTCCACAAACACTTCAAGCTCCTCACCGGAAAAAGCCCCCAAACCTACCAGAAGGAACACGGCCTCAGCTGACCCTCGCCCCTCAGTTAACCCTGCCCTGCTCATCCTCCGACCCCGTAGACCGCTGCCGGCTGGACCGCAGCTTGTTATTCCCAAAGGTCCGCGAATACGTCAGCCGCACCGCCGGGAAGACAAACCGAAGTTCGTCCCGTACTACGAGGTTGAGGTCCGGTCTGTCGACGCGTGGCCAGAAGACCATCGTATTCAAAATATTGCTGTAATTCAGCCGCCAGCTGCTCTTTCCCAGTTTCTTCTGTACCCCCGCATCGAGCGAGCCAAAAGCCCTCGTCTCATAGATGCCAAAGAACGATCGCGACTGGTAGAACCCCGTCAGCTCGAAAGAAAGGTCCTTCGGCAGCCTGAACGTCTGGGTCATGTTTGCGTTGACATTCTTATTATCGATCCGGACAGGATTCCCATTATAGATCGCACTGGTCTCCGACCATACGCCCGTAATATTCAACGCTACATTCCACCAGGGCCTGACATCAAAAGGTATGGTGAATACGACCGCCACGATCTTGTTATTCTCCAGGTTTACCGAGCTCAGCGTCTCGACATTGGTGACGGAATCGATCTTTGGATTGAAGTTCGCGATCGGCGCCTTCTCATAGGTGTACGAAACAGACAGCATGTATTTCTTATACCCATAGTCCAGCTTTATCGCGTCTGCCAGCGAAGGCTGCAGCGCCGGGTTCCCGGAAAAGAAAGTAGTGGGGTCTATAAAGATCAGGAAAGGCGCAAGGTCTCTGAACGTAGGACGCGTGATCCGTCGGCTATAGGCCAGCCCAAGACTTTGAATCTCCCCGAATTTTCGCGTGAAATAGACGCTGGGGAAAAGATTTCCATAATGCCTGTCGACAATATTCTTCAGTGAATCGGAGCCAAGGTTCGAGTTCGTATATTCATAACGCAAACCCGCCTTGATCTCTGTCCGGGCGTCGGTATTGATATCAAAAGAAGCATACGCCGCTGTAATGTCTTCCTTCAGCTGATATTTTGCAGACAGACCCCGGTCCACAACCCAGTCACTCCCTTCCAGTCTATCGATAACCACGTCGTTATTGAATTTGGAGATAGTGCTCTTAACCCCGGCTTCCAAACCCACGATCTTCCAAAGCCGTTTGGAATAGTCCACCGCGTTGATCCAAAACCGGAGAGGAGTGACCTTCGAGCTCCTGGTCTGCTGTGCATAGAGAAATTTCTCCTGCCCGTCGTAGTAATCGCTGAGATAGCTCACAGGGTTGTCATCCCTGTAGTGGAGATAGTCGAAATTGTAGGACAGCTTCTCGCCTTCGGAAAAGCTGTGCTGGACGTTGAGATTTACCCCATAGTTCGTCCACAGGTTCTTTTCGGTGTTGGCGACCTGCAGCGCCGAATCCTTTCGCCCGTTGACGACGGTCGAGCCGGCATTCCTCGCATCCATCGTCCATTTGTTGTTGTACCCCGAGACCAGAAAGCCGACCACGGTCTTTCTGTCCGCCTGGTAATCCAAACCAAGGCGGCCATTGTGATTGCGCTGCACCGTATTCCGATAGGTAAAGGTCTCGTTTTCAGTTACCTCGCCTGCATTGCTGACCCGGTGGTAGAAATACCAGTCCTGTTCCGCATGGACGCGGGAGAAGCTATAGTCCCCATAGATATTGACCTTCCCTTTCCGGTGATTGAAATTCATGCTGGCCTGCGGCATGTCGCGATTGCCATAGCCCGCCGTCAGTGAAAAAGCTCCGTTGGTGCCATACTGGTCACTTACTTTCAATACGATATTGATATACCCCGCATTCCCTTCCGCGTCCAGATTGGCAGGAGGCGTCGTTATCAGCTCGATCTTCTCTATATTCCCGGCACTCATCCCCGCAAGCATTTGCAGAACGGCATCGATCGGCATGCGGTTGATCTTC
>JAFDYE010000718.1 GCA_018267585.1 Bacteroidota bacterium | reverse complement strand
TATACTGACCCGTTGCGGAACTTTCCCTGCAGATTCAACTCCTCCAGGGTCTGCTTGTCTATACTGAACGACGTACTCATAGTCTTATTTGGTAAAAATAGTGGCCAGTTTCTTATCCAGTTCTTCGCCTCTGAGGCTCAAGGCAACGATCCTGCCGCCCGGATCGATCAGGAAGTTCTCAGGAATGCTCTGTATCCCATACAGCTGAGCGGCTTCATTGTCCCCGCCCTTCAGATCGCTGACCTGTGTCCAGGATAGGCTGTCTTTCCTGATCGCCGCCAGCCAGGCGCTTTTCTGCGATAGGTCATCCAGCGATACACTGAGTATTTCCAGGCCTTTGGGGTGATATTTCTTATAGACCTTCACCAGGTTGGGGCTTTCGATCCTGCACGGCATGCACCAGCTGGCCCAGAAATCCAGCAGCACATATTTCCCTTTAAAACCGGACAGACTGACCGGCTTCCCGCTGGTATCCGGCTGCGTAAATAATCGCGCTGCTGCGCCTACGGAAGTGGCCCGGAGCATCTCTATCTCTTTCGCCGTCTTTTTTCCCTGCCCGGTGGCCCGCAGATCCGGCGATACCGTTGCATACAGTCCTTCTACTTTTCCTGCATCTGCTTTGAGGAACACGAGGTTGGAGACCGCCAGGAGGCTGAAATAGGAAGAAGGATGCTGTTCGATATAGACGGTCAGCGCACCCCTCAGCTCTTCCCTCGCGTCCTGCATTTTTTGTTGCAGCGATCGCTGGACTTCCGGGTCATTCTGCCGGTCCGCCGGAATAGCGGCGATCTCCGCCTGCAGGTCCACCGATTTCTTCGTATGCGCTTGAATAAATGCGGTATACCTGGCGCTTTCATCATTAATAGCCGATCCGCTGACAACGGCTTTTTTCGCGGAATCCGCCGACGAGAGGGTTATCGTTTCATTATCCAGGTAAAATCGGGTATAGTCGGCGTTGAGATTGTTCAGCCGGGATAACCCGATGCCCCCTTCGTCGAGAATGAGCGTTACCAATACGGGCTCGTCGACCCTCCCGCTGAAGCCGAACTCCCCGTTGGAAAGGGTGGCGGAGTCGACCCGCGTTCCAATATAGAGATAGACCTTGGCTGGCGCATTCCACTTGCCCAACTTTCCTTTTAGTTCGAATCCCTTGCCCTGGGCCAGGATGCAAATGGGGAGACTGGTTAAGATCGCAAACAAAATTTTTTTCATGAGAGTTTTTTTCCGTTTTTCAATATTTCAAGTATTCCTTCATTTTTTATAATGATCATGCCGTGTCTGTCGTCGGTGACGCCTTTTTCCAGCTTGTAGGTATAGACCGGAACACTGCCCTCCATTTTCGTCGGTAGATAGTGAAAGGCGAACCCGGCCGTATGTTCCAGATCCCTGGCCGCCTCTACGATATGGGAAGAAATGATGAACAGGCTGTTCTTCTTCCTGGCGAACCCGGTAGCGACCGCGACCGTGGCTTCATGCGCGTCTTTTACATTCGTTCCCCGGAAGAGCTCGTCGAACAAGATAAAAAAAGATTGCCCTGTGCTCAGTTCGGACGCAATTTTTTTCACCCGCAAGACCTCGACATAAAAATGGCTCGCACCAATACCCAGATTGTCCGGCAGGTTGATCGTGGTGTAAATACCGTCCAGTACCGAGAACTCCATCGAACTGGCCGGTACCGGAAAGCCCATATGCGCCAGGTACAGCGCGGTGCTGACCGAACGGAGAAAGGTTGATTTTCCCGCCATGTTCGCGCCACTGAGAAAAACGACGTTTCTGGAGCCGTCCATCGTTATGGCGTTGGGAACAGGTGCTTTTATGCCCGGGTGATAGACGCCGTCCAGGTGAAGCTGACCCCCTCCTTTTTCCAGCGCCCTGGGAAAAATAAAGTTTCTTTCCCTGGCGATACGCGCTACCGAGATATAGACGTCGAGCAAATACATACAGCCCAGCAGCTGCTGTATCTTATCCTGTTCCGTTAGCCTGAACAGGCTGTCATATGCGGTCAGCGCGCTGAAGCCGAGCCGGTGTCCCGATCGTTCGCTGAAGACGGGCGCAAAGGAGGGGTCATCCAGCAGCCCGCACAGGTCGGCCCTTTCCGCGGAAAAGGCAGGAATGCCCCTCACCTCGGCAAGGTCCACAAAGGCCCTTGTCTTTTGAAAGATATCCAGAAGGGCAGCGACACCGCTGTGCATTTCTTTTTCTCCCATAAAGGTGGGGCCACTCTCATTCCTGGTTTCCTGCCGGCTGGCGGCGAGATATTTTTCCGCGGCATCTATCAGGACTGCGTCATACGGGAATCGGACATTGGATCCTGCAAAGCTCTCTATGATGCTGATCCGCCTGTTGATGGCATCCCTGTCAGCCAGGGGCTTGCGGAACATTTCTTCCAGCACTTCTGCTCCGCCCCGGCTGTTCACCCGGTGGAACAACTCATAAAGGCTGCCACTGCCTTTGCTTCCAAAGATCCCCAGGTCGCTGATCGTTTGTTCGTCGGTTCTAAGTAGCATAGATAGGGACTATTTTCTTTTTCTTCTTATCAGTATGATCGTCCCCGCCAGCAGGATCAGCGCAGGCGCCACCCATATATCGGCAATTCGTTGAATGGACGCCCCTTTTGGACCGATATATAGCAAATTGTCCTTCGCAGAGGGCCGCGGCGTATAGATAGGGAACTGATTATTGCTGAGCCAGCTGTAACAGGCAATAATAAAGTACATGCTCTGCGCCACCCTTAGGTTGCACATAAAGTCCGCGTCGCCGAATACCAGGATCCGCTGTTCTTTATTGTCGATCTTTCTCGTCAGCTGGAGCCCCGTTGCAAAACTCCCTCTCACGTCACCCTCCTCCGCGGCAAAGACCGGCTCCGCCGAATCCGCCACCAGCTTGCCTTCTTTAAGCCAGGATAGGTTGTCCGAGGTCAGCAGCAAGGGGTTTACCCTGAACAGACTGTCTTTGAACGACACTGCCGTCACCCCGGGCGTGCTTAGCCTCAACGTGTCGTCCGGATCATGACTTAAGAGCAGGTTCTTAAATTTCGTCAGCGTTTTGTCTTCCGAAAGGTCCGCGGCCGCGGGTGCGAGATAAGGCTGCACCTTGTCGGGTGTTTCGTTGAAGGACGGCTGTATGATCTGGCCCGGCATCAGCTGAATATTCAGCTCGTGCAGGAGGGGGTTGAGTACCTGCTGTTTGCCCGGTTCCCCGTTGATCAGCATATTCCCGCCTCCCGCGATGTATTTTTTGAGCTTGACCATCTCCAGAGGCGTCAGGTCCATTTTCGGGTCCGGCAGAACCAGCGTAGTGATGTCGGACGGAATATCCTGGGTGGAAAGATTGATGGTGTCTGAGACAAAACCGATGTTTATCAGTGCGACCCGCTCTGCCTTCGCCAGTGAATGTCTGTGGAATTCTCTCTCCCCCGTCTTGTAAATATTCCGCTCGAACCCTCCCGTCACAAATGCCACTTTAGGTAGTGTGGCCTGCAATAACCTTTTGAATGCAGCGTTCAGGTTCACTTCACCGGGCCAAAATTCGGGATCGTCGAAAGTGCGCACAAATTCTGTCCTCCCCTTATACTTTAGCCGCATTACCAGCCGGTAGCCCTCGGGGTCCAGGTCGATTTCCTTGTGCATTTCTCCGGGTGATTTGAATAGGGACAGATCCTGATCGGAACCCCTCGCGGTCTCTGTGGCAATCTCCTTTAATGATCTGCCCGGGAAATTCTTATAGACCATACTGTCGGCATTCGTCGCATAGTAGTGATTGATGTCGGGGTCGTAGTCGTAGTAATACTCGTATTTGAATACGATGTCGGGCTTAAAACGGAGGTATTGGTCCCACAACTGCGATAGATAAATATTGCGGGCTTCCGGCACTCCCCTGGCCGCCGTGGTCATATCCATAAGATTGGTGTACAACGTGACCTCCAGTGGACCGTCCTCCAGCTGTTTGAGTATATTTTGGGTACGCGGATGGATCGTGTTTATATTGCGGGCCGTAGTATCCCAGTAGCCGGTAAGACGGGGGCGAGAGCTCAGATAGCCGATCAACAGCCCCGACAGGGCTACAAAAGCATACCTCCCCGCGTTCTTCCACCAGGGCCTTGCCTCTGTGTCCCGCTGCAGCCTCAGAATAGTAAAAGCCAGGAACATGCACATGATGATCAGAAAGTAAAAGACGTCTTTTGTCGTGATCAGCCCGCTTACCATCTTCGCCGTGCGTCCCTGCAGCGACAGAAAATACGTCAGGTCCCTGATAAAATCGTATTTCTGCCAGAGGCTTCCGATATGGGTAAGGACGAATATGATGGTAAAAGTGCTGATGGCCGATACGATCTGATAGGTCGTGAGGCTGGACATAAAGACCCCGATAGCAGAATAGGCGCAGACCATCAGGTAGAACCCAAGCAGGCCGGACAATAATAGTCCGAGGTCTATCGATTTGACGTTGACGGCCGCGGTGACGAAGAACAAGCCCAGTGCGGCCGCCAGCACCAGGTTATAGACCAGCACCGCCAGGAATTTTCCAAACACGACCTGCCGCAATTTTACCGGTGACGAATAGAGCAGCTTGATCGATCCATTGTTGATCTCCCTGCTGATCAGTCCCATTGTCAGCAATGGGATGAACAGGTAGACATTCTGAAGCACATTGGCGATCAGACCGTCCTGACCCAGGAAAAGAGCGGATGTCAGAGAGGTGTCCCCAAAATTCTTCCACTTCGGATTATTCCTCAACAGAATGTCCTGCCAGACCGCAAAAGGACCCAGGGCCGCCGAATAGTATATTGCGCATTGTATAAGAAAGACCAGCGTCAGAAACCACGCCACGGGCGAATAGAACATGTTCCGCAATTCGTTGCTTGCTATTTTGACTGTCATTATCGGTGTTTTTATTTGGCCGTTTGTTGGGATATTAGTTTGAAAATGTCGTCGAGTTCGCCCTTGTCGATATTGATCTCCTGCAGCCGCCAGTTGCCGGCGACACTGGCTGCTATTATCTTCTCCGTTATCTCGCCGCCGCCTTCGAAATAGATGCGCAGCTTTTTTTCCGATATATATTCCATGCCGGCAACGCCCCGGATCCTGAATAATTCCTCCCGGGAAGGAGGGTTTTCCATTCGGACGATGACAGATCTTGACTGGATATAGCTGTTGAAAGACTCCATGCTGTCGGAGAACACGACCCTGCCGGATTCGATCATGATGATCTCTTTGCAAAGCAGGTTGACCTCGGAGAGGATGTGCGACGACAAGAGCACGGTGTGCTCTTCCGCTATTTCCTTTATCAGTTTCCTCGCCTCGATCAGCTGGTTGGGGTCCAGCCCGTTGGTAGGCTCGTCCATTACGATCAGCCTGGGACGATGGATGATGGACTGGGCGATCCCCACCCGTTGACGGTAGCCGCCGGAAAGGTTCCTGATCAGCCTCGAACTGACCTGGGTGATTCCGCAGCGTTCTTTTACTTCCCGCACCGCCGATCCGATCTTGTCCTTTGCCACCAGCCGCAATTGGGCGCAGTATTTAAGATATTCGTCGACAGTCAGGTCGGTGTAGAGGGGTAAGGTCTGTGGCAGATAGCCGATCTTTTTCTTTGCCTCTTCAGGATGTTTTCTCAGGTCTATATCATCGATATATACATTTCCTTCGGTCGGTTTGAGCGTGCCGCAAATGATGTTCATGGTCGTCGACTTGCCTGCGCCATTCGATCCCAGAAGCCCGATGATACCGGTACCTTCGATCCTGATCCCGATGTCATGTATAGCCCATGAACTGGTGTATCTATGAGAAAGACCCTCCGTTCTTAATATCATATCTTCTATATAAATTGATTTAGTAATTGTTGATCATCAGGACCGACAGCGCCTGGTCGCCGGACCCTCCCGCTACGCCCAGGAGAGCCAGCGTCGTGTTCCTGTTGCGCCAGATCTTCGTGGGATTGTACGGGTCGGATTCTGCATTGTTGATCCCGTCCGCCGTATAGGTCGCGAGCAAAGTCCCCGTGGCCGCGTCCCTGAATTCAAAACTATAGCTGGCGATATCCTGTGTTGCCGGATAACCGGTGAATGCCGTGATCCCCTTGTAAGACAGGGCGGCCACTTCGCTGCCGTTAGCCCTTCCGGACAGATTGATGCTGACGGGAGCGCTGTGTGGGGATAGGTTGACAAAACGGATGCCCGCGACGCTGTCGGATATGGCACTAACCGGCAGCTGATCCGCAACGAACAAAGTGTCGGGCTCGTCGACCGTACCCATCAGGAAAAGACTGTTGATCGACCCCGGCGGCAGGGTTAGCGTCAGGTTATACAGTGGCTTGGCCTGCGGCAGCGTATCGGGGTACTGATACAGGGCCAGCCGCTGCAGGCCCGGGCTGGACGGCAGCTGATTGTTGTCGCCGTAATCGGCCGTGCTATAACTATTGTATGCAATCTTGTCGGCGCCCGAAAACCACGTGATGGCACCCGCTCCCGTGAGATCGGTGACCAGTGGCGCGCTCCCCACAACTGCGTTGATGACCGTCAGCGAGGGCGGCGACGGAGGCACTGACTGCTTTGAGCAGGATACGACACTTTGCGACAGCAAAGCGAACAGAAAAAGATTCTTGGATCTCATAACTAATAGCCGGAATTTTGAATGAGATAATGATCGTTGAGGATCTCCTGGGTAGGCAGTGGATAGAGCAGCTGATAGTCGCCCTTCCACGGCTGTTTTACGGGGATGGAAGACAAGGCGGCAGATGCCTGCTGCGTTCTTTTCAGATTGAACCAGCGATGTCCCCATTCGCAAAAGAATTCCGTTTGCCATTCCTTTGCAATGGCGGCTTTAAGGTCGGACGCCGGCAACCCCGCCGGCAGGCCGTTCAAACCCGCACGGTTACGCAGGCTGTTCAGGTCAGCGATCGCCGTATTCACCCCTCCCGGGCCGCCATTGGCCGCCGCCTCTGCGCGGATCAGGTATTGCTCCGCCAGCCTCAGCACCATATAGTATTCGGAAGCAGCCCCGCCCACCGAATAGTTATAGGTGCCTATTTTGTACTTGCTCGGAAAATAGTAGGTGGTAGCGGGGATACCGGGATCAGGCGTATATTCGGTGCTGTCGATCCAGTCCGCCCTCCTCCTGTCACCGGGTTCAAAAGCATTCAGCAGCTGGCTGGTCAGCGTAGTGATAGGAGGCGGGCCGGTATGCAGAGGGTTGGGCAGCCAGAACGATCCCTCCGGAGTAGCGTTGCCCAGGTTGGGTATGGCCGTATTTTGCTGCAGCTGCCAGATCGCCTCACCGCTGGTGGTCAGAAATACATTGTTAAGGTCTGTCTCCAGGTGAAAGAGTCCGGCATGATCGATCACCGAGCCCGCCTCCGCCGATGCGTCGTTGTAGTCGCCGGTATAGAGATAAACCCTTGCCAGCAGTGCGGCAGCTGCCCACTTGTTGGGCCTTGTCCGCCCCCCGGTGCTGATATAATTGTCCGGCAAAACAGCCTGTGCGTCTTTCAGGTCCTTTATGATCTGCGCGTATACGTCGGCCTGTTTGGTCCTGGGAAGGCTGGCCGTCTTATTGAAATCGGTGGTCAGCACCAATGGAACATCCCCGAAAAAGTTGGTGAGATAGAAGTGACAGAAGGCCCGTATGAATTTGGCCTCACCTGTCAGCTCTCTTCTCGTACTGTCGGTCAGGTCCGGAGCTGTAGATGCGGCTATCCCTTCAAGGACTGAATTCGCACCGTAAATGCCGATGGAATAGGAGCTTGTCCACAAAGTGGGAATATAATTCTGGTCGGCTACCCGGGCCGTCAGATTGTTTGCCGACAGCTGAAAGAGCCCGTTATTCGCCGTGGTCGTCTGCAACTCGTCGGCGGAGAGCCCCGCAAGAATAGTGGTCAGCCCGTCGCTGAACACATTAGTGGCGTAATTGCTGTTGGCTTCGCCATATGTTCCGTTGATCAGCTGGGTATACACCCCGGCCATGGCCGAGGTGGCCGTAGCATCCGTGGCAAAGACTTTCGTGATGGTAATGCTGCTGGCCGGATCCGGGATCTGTATCATCTTTGAACAGGAAGACAGCCACAGGGCCGTGAAAAGGAAAATAGTTGATTTATTCTTTCGCATCGTTAGCCGGCTTAAAAATTAATAGATAGGTTTCCGGTGATGGTCCTGACGGGAGGCATGACGCCAAATCCCGAGGCGAGCGGGTCCGGGCCCTTGAATCCTGTTATGACGAAGACGTTTTGGCCCTGTATCCTGAACGAGCAACCTTTTACACCCATCCTCTTTATGACCGGCTGGGGCAGGTCGTAGCCGAAGGACACCGTGCCGAGCCGCACATAGGACGCGTCGGTGATCACCCCGTCGGAAGACGCGAAATTATAGTCGGAACTCCCGGGGACCGTCGTGAACCGGGCGTAGGCGGCGTGGTCTCCCGGCTTTTGCCAGTGATCGTTGTAGACTACGGTCGAAATATTGGCGGGTGATCCTGCGCTCGAGGCCAATATGGCGTTGTATGTTTTTTGCCGTGCATAAGTGAAGAACAGGCTCAGGTGAACACGCTTATAGGCCAGCTGGGTACCGAACCCTCCCTTGTAGCTCGGCTCGTAATTGATCACCGCATTCCGGTCGTCATCGGCCGTCCCGGCTATGACGGAGGGATCGTATGTTATCTTCCCGTCATGATTGACGTCCTGATAGGTGTACCGGCCTGTCAGCGGGTCTACACCCGTATAATGAAAGGCAAAGCTGACGGCCGTAGGCGCTCCCACCTTGTATAGCGTAGCGTACGGAGAGCTGGCGAGGTTTGGAAAAGCCAGCAGTCTGTTCCGGTTGATGGAAATATTGAAGTCGACCGACCAGCTGAGCGCTTTTGTCTGAATAATAGTGGCGTGCAGGAGGGCTTCCCATCCGGAATTTTGGACT
>JAFDYE010000717.1 GCA_018267585.1 Bacteroidota bacterium | reverse complement strand
TGAAAAACAAAGGAGTGGATCTGATCGACTGCTCGTCGGGAGGGTTGGTCGCGCACCAGAAGATACCGGTGGGGCCAGGATACCAGGTGGTCTTTGCCGAGCGTATCCGGAAGGAGACCGGCATGCCGACGGGGGCGGTGGGGATCATCACCAGCGCGGTCCAGGCGGAGACGATACTGGCGAGCGGTCAGGCGGATCTGGTGGTCATGGCCCGGGAAATGCTGCGTGATCCTTATTTCCCCTTACATGCGGCGGACGAGCTGGGGTATAAGGAAATGCATTGGCCTTTACAGTATGAAAGAGCCCGGAGGGGTAAATAGTAAAAAAACAGGGATTTGATGAACCAAGGTTAAACCATTTTGTTCTAATGCTTTCTTAAAATCACCGGATGCAGTTGACTTATTACGGGCATGCGACGCTGTCTATCGGCGTAAACGGGAAGACGATACTTTTCGATCCGTTCTTCACGGGCAATCCTTTTGCAAAAAGCCTTGATATAGAAAAGATTAAAGCAGATTATATTTTTATAACACATGGTCATGGCGATCACACGGCGGATCTCGTGAATGTGGCTAAGAAGACGGGTGCGATGTGCGTGGGTGCGGCGGAGGTTGTGGGCTGGCTCAAGAAGAATGGGGTAGATAATGCGCACCCATTGAATCACGGGGGGCCGGTTGCTTTTGATTTTGGAAAGGTGCGGGCGGTAAACGCCATCCATTCCTCGTCTTTTGCGGACGGCAGCTATGCCGGAAACCCGCTGGGATATGTTTTTACCACGTCTGAAGGCGATTTCTATATGGCCGGGGATACTGCGTTGACGATGGACATGCAACTGATCCCGCTATGGGCCAGGCTGCAGTTTGCAGTGATGCCGATCGGCGGCAACTATACGATGGACCCGGCGGATGCCATACATGCTTCGGATTTTGTGAAGTGCGATAAGGTGGTAGGGGTTCATTATAATACCTGGCCCATCATAGCGATCGACACGGAGAAGGCTATGGCTGAATTTACGGCTGCAGGCAAGCAGCTGTTGCTGCCCCGGCCGGGAGAGACGATTGAGGTTTAGCCCTGACGGGAGAGGTCGATCGCAAGGTATGCACTGATCTTTTTGTTATTGAATTGTGAACGGGGGCGGCTTGCGGACTTTCAGGGCTAAGAATTTTGGAATCTTGCAGCGCAAATTGCCATACAGCTGTCATTAACTGGCAGGGGAATTGACGAATCAACGAATAAACTGACCTAAAGGATCCGGATTTGATAAAATTTTACAAGCATGGACATAAGTGGCTATTTAAGAAGAATCAATTACGATGGCGTAGTCTATAATGATCTGGACACACTGCGGGCGCTGCAGCGCAATCATGTCTTTTCGATCCCATTCGAGACGCTGGATATTCACAATCAAATACCTATTTTATTACAAATCAACTCGCTGTACCAGAAAGTAATCCTGGACAAGCGGGGTGGGTACTGTTATGAGCTGAATGTTCTGTTCCATCGGCTGCTCACGCTTTGCGGTTTTGACGTAAAGTTGGTGGGCGGCCGGCTGCATCATGGAAACAATAAGTTTGGCCGGGAGTTCGAGCATATGGCGTTGCTGGTAGAGCTGCATGGTCGTAAATGGCTGGTAGATGTAGGGTATGGGGATTTTTCGCTTGCGCCGCTCGCGATCATGCCTGGCGAGATACAGAGTGATGGGCGGAATTATTACCAGATCATCGATCAGGTAGTCGTGGATGGCAGGTCTTATCTGGGAGTAGCCAAATGGAATGCGAGCAAGCAAGACTTCAAGATCGATTATATATTTACACTTACTCCGAGGGTTCTGGCGGATTTTGATGCTATGAACGAATATCACCAGACGTCTCCGGAGTCTCATTTTCGTCGCAGCCTGATCTGCACGGTGCCTACTGCCGAGGGCAGGATCAGTCTCATTAACAACAAGCTGATCCGTGCCGAGAACGGTAAGCGACAGGTAAAGCTGATCCAGAGCGAGGAGCACCGGGAGGAGATACTGGAACAATACTTTCACATGGATATGGTATACCTGCCCTAGTTGAGGCGGGAGGCCTTCATTATAGCCGCCATCTCACGGCGACGGTTGGGGCAATTTGCAGAAGGTCATTCGGAGCAACGGGATAATACAGGTTGATCTTCGTGCCGGCTGCCAGTTGAGGCAGGAACCGGTACCATAACTGTGGCTCGGCAAAGAAGAAGAGCTGTTTATTACCGCCGGCGCACTTGTCTGTCCAGAAAGAGAAATCTCCCGCTATTTCCAGTCTGTAGTGCAGAAGGCCTTTCCACCAGTACAGGGTCAGCAGGGGATTGACACTGGCGGATGTGTACTTGAGATACAATTGTGAGGTGAAGTATGCTCCTTTCCACTGGAAGGGGTATTCGATGCCGGCGGAGAAGGTGTTTTGGATATAATAGCTGTATTGTTTGGGTTCTGTGATGCCTGCGCCGCCACTGTATTGGAGGGCCAGATAGATCCCGGGTTTCCAGAACCTGAAGGACTGGGAGGCCTGCAGAAAGAATTTGCCGATGTTGTTGCCTGTGCCGTAGAGGTCGGCTTCGGTCTTGAACAGGAATGAGCCTGGCTTTATAAATGAGCGGCCGGAGTCGGGCTGTTTTTTCCAGTATTCGAAATAGAGGGTTGTGAAGTTCCGGGGATTTTGGCCTGGTGCTACGGTATGCCGAAGGTCATAGTGTAGCTGGAGGTTCTGGGCAAGCGCGAGCGAAGGGGCCGCTGCGATAAGGATGAGGAGGAGTCGTAGCATGTCTGGTGCTGTTTTTTTTCGTGAAAGTATTCCGGGGGGAGGGGGGAGGACGGAATTGGAGCGGAAATCTGGCGTAAATGCTATAATTTGGGCGTAAGCCAATGAGTAATAACAGCATAGATATCGAGATATTCGCGAGGCTTTTTCGGGAAGCTTGCAGAAAATGTTTTGGTCATCCGATGGAGGAGCCTCTGACGGAGACCGACAGCAAGGTTCTGTACAACCGGATACTGGACGAGACGGGGTTGGTGGTAGGATGGAAGAGCCTGAAGAACTATTCGCTGTTCGTGATGGGGGAGGCCGGTCGTCAGGAGAACCCTTCGGTGGCCAGTCTGGACACCCTGGCGCGCTACGTGCTGGGGGCTCCTTATGTGACGGAGGCGGAAAGGAAGGGGGCTGCAGAGCCTTATGCCTGGTGGTATAGCTATAAAAG
>JAFDYE010000716.1 GCA_018267585.1 Bacteroidota bacterium | reverse complement strand
TCGTCCAGGTGTTCAGGAACGTTCGCCCCCGGCAGTTCGTAAAGATCAAAGAAGGGGTGGACCGGCTGAACCCGGTAACGCTGGCGACGCTTCGGCTCAGGACGCCCTCAGATTCCGGGATGGTCGGGTGCACGCCGGTCCGTTAAGAGCCCGGGCAAATCCGGAACACGTCAAACCCCGTAATTCGGGTCAAACCCGCAGTGCCCCCCGGAAACCCCGGGCGGCATAGTAGGACTCTGCGCCGTTATGATACGTGAAGACATGATCATAGCGACGATCGCAGAATATCGCGCCGCCAAGCGTCCTGATCGCGTCCGGGGTTTTGACCCAGCTGGAGGTTTTTGCGTCGAATTTTCCGAGCTGCTGCAGGTTACGGTATTCTTCTTCGGTCAGGATATCCACACCCAGTGCCGCGGCCATATCCATGGCGCTGTCGACGGGTTTGTTCTCTTTCCTCGAATCCAGTGCCTTGCGGTCATAGCAGAGGCTCCGGCGTTCTTTGGGGCTTTCCGGCGAGCAATCGTAGAATATGAATTCGCCGGTCGTTTTGTCGTAGCCGACGACGTCGGGCTCGCCGCCGGTGATCTCCATTTCGTTGAGCGTCCATAGCTGCCGAGGGCTGACCATCAGTTTGGCCTGGATTTTCGACCATTCGAGACCGTTGTGGCGGTTCATATGCTTTTCAAAACGGGCTTTTAGTATCTTGAGCAGCGCGTCCTGTTGATCGGAGGGTAGTTTTCTGACCTTGTTCATGGCTATAGTGCAGTGTTAGATGACAAGCACTAATGTAGCCAAAAAATCTATTATTGCCGCAGAAAGGCCACGATCTTATCTCTCTCCTCGTCGGTGATCATTGCCCTGGTCTGCATATGCATACCGATCGTGGTCCATTGATCATGGGAAAAGGAAGAAGGGGAAGGGGTATTGTGACAGCGCTGGCAGTTCTCTGCCCAGAGCTGCGCCCCGCTCTTGCTCTTTACCTTTTGGCTTTCTGCGCAGCCGTTGGCGGCGAGGGCAGCAAAACCAGCCAGGCCAATGATGATGGCCAGCGTTATATTTTGGAGCTGTATATTTTTCATATGCAAATCGTTTAAAGTTGGATGGAAAATTGCAAGTATAGGTTAT
>JAFDYE010000715.1 GCA_018267585.1 Bacteroidota bacterium | reverse complement strand
GAGATTGCTTTTCTGCAGCAGATTGTAGTTGGGAAGTATGCTGCCGGCAATGGAATTCTCGATCGCCATGACCCCTCCGTCGCTCTCCTTCTTGCTCGACGCCACCCGGACCACCTCCCGGAACGTGCCACAGGTCACTACTTCCACATCCTTTCCAAAGAATTGCTGAGCCGCCACCTGGTGGAAGCTTCCTTCATAACCCTGAATGCTGACTTTCATATTTTTCATTTCCTCCGGCGGATCAAAAAAAAAGTCCCGGCTTTTGACCGGGACCTCTTTGTTAGTACTTTTCTTTATTTAGTTAACAAAAGCAATCCCGGTTTACCTGTAAAGTAAAAATAAAAATAAAAAAACCGGTATGCCTTTGCAGTAATCATATTAGTATATCAAAATTAGCGACTTACCGTTAATAACCAAATTTATTTTCAGCGAGACCCAAAACTTTAGAAATTCTCTAATTCTAATCCAGCCTGCTCGATATCTTCTGATCGATCAGACCAAACAAGTGGAACGGCTTGTACGTGCGCCAGTTATCCAACTCCATCAGCTCCACGTATCGATTCAGCTTCGCTTTCCGGAAGTCATGCTGCGTCTGCTCTGGCATGTTCAGACAGACGATCCATCCCCCCGCATCGCTCACCTCCTCATACCACTCTTCATAATAATCCTTATCCCCGCTGTGAAAATTCAGCACATTCTCCGCGATAAGAATGAACTTGGTGATCCCAAATTCAAAGAACTTATCCGTCACCTCCCGCTTGAGGTTCATAATATCGTTCTCGATCGCGTCATTCCACTCCCCAAACAGCTCGATCACCACATAGTGCTCGTCATAATCCGCCATCAGCACCTTCATATACATCGTCCTCGACCCGAAATCATCCCACTGCGGATGTATATAATAGTTATAGATCGTCTGCGAGAATTCGAATTCAGAATAGACCCTCCCGTAAAAAGGCGATCGCTCGTCCTCCTCGCTCGTGTACATGTGCCGCCAGTTGTAAAAAGGTTCTATCTCATGCATAACCCATTAATTCAATTTGAGCTTACAGACTCTACCGCTTTTTTGACGCTACCCGAGCGCAGCAGCAGCTCCTTCGCCTTTTCGTAATCCGTCAAACCCGTCCCCTCCATCACCATCTTGGTCCCACGGTCGATCAATTTACTGTTCGTCAGCTGCATATTGACCATCTTGTTGTCCTCCACCCTTCCGATGCGGATCATGACCGAGGTAGACAGCATATTCAATACCAGCTTCTGCGCCGTCCCGCTCTTCATCCTCGTGCTGCCCGTCACGAACTCGGGCCCTACCACGACTTCGATCGGGAAATCGGCCTCCGCCGCTACCGGTGACCCCGGGTTACAAACGATACAGCCGGTGATGATCCCCCGCTTGCGGCATTCCGAAAGCGCACCGATCACATAAGGCGTGGTCCCGCTGGCCGCCACCCCTACTACGACATCCTTGTCCGACACGGCATACTGCTCCAGATCCAGCCATCCCTGCCGCGCGTCGTCCTCGGCATTCTCCACCGGCTTGCGGATAGCCGTTTCACCACCCGCTATAATTCCGATAATAAGATCAAAGGGCATACCGTAGGTCGGCGGGATCTCGCTCGCATCCAGTATCCCCAGCCTGCCGCTGGTGCCTGCCCCGATATAGAAGAGCCGCCCGCCCGCCAGCATCTTGTCCGTCACGGCGATCACCAGCTGCTCTATCTGTGGGATCACCTTCTCCACCGCATCCGGAACCGTCTTATCCTCCTTGTTGATATTCGTCAATATGTCCTTTACGCTCATCCGGTCCAGATCATGATACGGACTTTCTTCCTCAGTGAACTTCTCAAATGCCATGCTCGATATTTATATATTTATTGTTTGTGGAACTTAATGAGCCCATCCATCGGCTTCTGTAAAATGGACCCCAGCT
>JAFDYE010000714.1 GCA_018267585.1 Bacteroidota bacterium | reverse complement strand
TGCAGGCCGTTGTCCCAATATCCATTCAGCTCAGGCACTTCGACCAGCGCTTTGGCCACTGCTTTCACTAAAATTACCACCGGCAACAAGCGTTGTCTGACATTCTTTTGTTTGTTGGCTTCCGTCAGCCAGGCAATCGCCCTGCTCATATCCACCTTCTTCGCGAGATAATAATGGGGTATCTCCCGGTTGGACCTGCTCATGGCGGCCGCCACGGCCATGCGGACGCCTTCTGTTCCCGCCGGGCTTTCCTCCGCCTTTCCTATTGCCTTTCCCCCCCCACTTCCTGAAGCCTTCTGTGAAATCACCTTTTCTATGTCCTCCCTGGTGATAGTCCCCCCTTCCCCGCTCCCTTTAATGCCGGCGAGCCCGATACCCTCTTTTGCCGCTATTTTTTTTGCAAGCGGGGACGCCCGGATGCGCGTAACTTCAGTCGTACCAGCGGGCTTGACTGCAATCTCATTTGCAGCGGCAGGCATTCCTTTTGTCGAAGCGATCAATGCCATCACCGTTCCTACCGGCACTTTTTCATCTTCCTCAATTATTAATTTGTCGATGGTTCCCTCTTCGAACACTTCTATATCGATGAGCCCCTTTTGTGTTTCTACTATGGCGATGATATCTCCCCGCTTTACAGGGTCGCCTGGTTTTACCAACCATTCCCGAAGCGTCCCGGCTTCCATATCCGCGCCCAGGCTGGGCATGCAAAACTCACCCATATTGCAGCATTTTTTTTAGCTTGGCGACAATATCTTCTTTTTGAGGTACCGATGCATCTTCCAGGTGTTTCGGATAAGGCATAGGGACCTCTGCCCCGCAGAACCGTTGCACCGGCGCATCCAGCTCATAAAAGACATTTTCCATGATCCGGGCGCTTACTTCGGCGCCAATATTTACCGAACCCCAGGCATCTTCAACTAATAATGCACGATGGGTCTTTTTGACGGAAGTGAAAACAGTTTCAAGATCCATCGGCCGCAGGACACGCAGATCGATGACCTCGGCGTCGATGCCCAAACCGTATAGTTCATTGGCTGCATCCAGCGATTTGTATACGCCGGCTCCATAGGTAATGATGGAGATGTCTTTCCCTTCCTTTATTTTACCAGCTTTTGTAATATTGACGGTCTCCGGGTGGACGGGAAGGATCCCTTCCAGGTTCATCATCGCCGTGTACTCGAAAATGATCACGGGGTCCGGACTTTGCAGGGCGGTCAGCAGCATGCCTCTTGCATCCTCGTGTGTTCCCGCTGACAATACTATCAGCCCGGGAATATGCGCGTACAATGGTTCCCAGCTATGCGAATGCTGGGCGGCCAATTGCCGGCCCAGCCCCGAGCTCATACGGATCACTACCGGAACATTCAACTGCCCGCCGGACATATATAACAAGGTAGCCGCATTGTTGACAATCTGGTCCATGGCCAACAGGCTGAAATTGACGGTCATCACCTCCACGACAGGTCGCAATCCACTGAGGGCCGCACCGATGCCCGCACCGACAAAGCCCGACTCGGAAAGCGGAACATCCATGATACGTTGGGGCCCGAATTCCTGCAGCAGTCCTTTGGTGACAGCGAAAGAACCGCCATACCGGCCGACATCCTCACCCATCAGGAAGACACGGTCATCCTTCAGCAATGCTTCTCTCATAGCC
>JAFDYE010000713.1 GCA_018267585.1 Bacteroidota bacterium | reverse complement strand
CCATGAATAGCTTATTGGCCGCATTGGACAGATTGCCGGTTTCGTAGATCGCCTTGAATGTTCTTAACCATTCCAGATTCAACATATAGCTGTCATTAAATGACGTTGACGATCCTAATTTTGTGCCAACAGGTAAGAACTTTACAGTCAATTACTTGGGGATCATGTAAATTGGTTGAATATCGCTCTTTTGCGAAATCCTGTAGTTGAAGATCGATAATCGGTAACTTCATAAGCATCAAAAGAGAACATGCGGTCGCTACCATCAATATTCACGGGTCTGCTCATTGCGACAGCTGTACTGTCCGCCCGTGGTCAGTTCACCGACCTTTCCTTTGGCCTTCCCTCCTTTCCTGATTCTATCCCGATCGCAGAGATCATTCGCCGGACGGAGGCGCTTCCTGAGAGCATTCCCAAAGCCCGGTCCCTGCTGGCGGTCGCGCAGATCTATATGGACGAAGGCCGGGGCGGCAACCTGGACACCAGCATGGAATATGTCCGTGATGCCTTTGCGCTCAGCAGCGCGATGCGGGATACGGCAGGCATGCAGGAAGCGCTCGCCCGGCAATGCTTACTTTATACACTAAAAGGGCAGCTGTCGTCTGCCGCGGCTTTATTGCAGACGACGGAAGGCATTGAGCGTGTCCGGCTGACGCTGACCATCGTGGACGGGATATTATCGGGCAAGCCCGCCGAGATCAGCGCTGTTGAAAAAGCGGCGCCTTATCTCGCCAGTGCCATGCGACTTACCGAAGCCCTGGGAATCGCCCGGTGGCGGCATGAATACCTGATGGAGCAGGCAAAGTATTTTTTTCAGCTGGGGGACGTGAAAAAGGGCAGGAATGCTATTCTGGACATCATCAAAAGCTGTGAAAGTCGTGGCGACAAAAAAGGTGCGGGACATTACTGGCTCGAGATGGATTCAATTATGCCCTACAGCAACAATGCCACACAGTATCATTTTTTTGCATGCCGCGACGCGATTCACGACTACACAGCCGCCGGGGATCAGATCGGCGCCCTTTATGCGCTCCGCAGCCTTGCAAACAGGCATCGGTATGTCGGTGAGTACGATTCTGCCGAAAAAGAGTTTGCGCTATTTCTCCGGGAATCCGCAAAATTGGGCATTACCCCTTCCGCCTATACTAATTTCCGGGTTGGCCTTGTATACGCGGAAGGAGGCAATCCTGCCAGGGGACTCGAATTTATGTTCCGCGCACTCCAGGGCGTTGGCCGTAACGGTGATCTGAAAAAGAGTATTCGCGTGGCGATGGCCGTT
>JAFDYE010000712.1 GCA_018267585.1 Bacteroidota bacterium | reverse complement strand
GATCGCCGGATTATATGACCGAGGAGGCGCGCAAGGTGTTCGTCAATACGGTCTACTATATAAAGAAGTTCGACCACCAGCGGCCGTTGATGAAGAAGGTGCAGATCGAGACGCGGGAGGGTATCGACGAGAAGATATACCGGATCGACGAGGCGGTCTATCAGAAGGCGATCGCTTCGCGCAGGGAAGGCAATGTCCGATTGAAAAAAATGCAGGACTCCCTTCGTGCCCGGAAGGCGGCTGGTCAGGACATTGGCCGTAATAATGAGATGTTCCTGAAAATGCCGATGACGGATGCGGTCGAGTCTTTTGAAGACTATGTCAAGGGGTTTGCCGGACAGGAGCTGTTTGCAAAGTTCGGGACCAATACCGCCAAATATCATAAATATTACCGGGATAACTATGAGTACTACTATCCTTTGGACGCGTATTCGCTGCAGCTGGATGAAGACGCGCAGCGGTTGGGTATCTCGAACAGGAAAGTGGAGATACTGGAGAAATGTGTCAGTCTTTTAGAGCGGGGCAAAGACACGGCGATGGCTATGCGGGTGTTGCGGCGGTATACGATGGAGCGCTTCGCGGCGGCGGCGGAATGGAGGGCATGGCTGACGCAGAATAAGGACAGGCTTTTCTATACGGAAGCGGGGGGCTTTAAGTTTATCGTTAACGCACGCGTAGCGGGCGAGCAGGTCGCTGTTTCGCAGGCGACGTCGGCGGATCCTGTGGCCGTATCGGCAAAGCTGGAGAACGGGCGGCTGGTCGTGGATGCGGATATTTTGAAGGGATGGCATATTTATGCCTATGTGTCGAAGGACAACCCTTTTATACAAACGGAAATGCTACTCGACCTGCCGGAGGGAGCGGTTTCTGACAAACAATGGCAGAGCTCCGAGGGGCTGCCGCTGGAAGGCACTGAGGGCGTCTTTGTCTATGAGGGAAAGGTCAGGTTCTCTGTGGCGGTGGACTGTAAAAAAGTGAAGCCGGGTTCCACGTTGAAATGCGGAATTTATTACCAGGTCTGTGACAGGACGAAGTGTTTTCCGCCAAAGAAGAAGATGGTCGACATAAAGATCTAAGACCTGCGGCGGTGGAGCGCCCATTTCCGGAGCTTGCCGAGCAGCTCTTCCAGCTTGACGGGTTTGCCGATATAGTCATTCATGCCTGCACGCAGGCATTCCTCTTCGTCTCCCCGCATGGTGTTGGCGGTGAGGGCGATGATCACGGGTTGTTCAGGCAGCTTGAGGCGGCGGATATAGCGGGTGGCTTCCAGTCCGTCCATCTCTGGCATCTGGAGGTCCATCAGGACGATGTCGTATGCTTTCCGGATAACGGCTTCTACCGTCTGTCTGCCGTCGGCTACGATGGCGGGGGCATAGCCGAGCCGGTTGAGGATGTGAAGGATGACCTGCTGGTTGATCTCGTTGTCTTCGGCGATCAGGATATTCAGCGGGAAGGTCGCGGCCATTTCGTCGTTCAGCAACTGCTGGGTCAGCCTTCCGTCCGGGCTGGGCAGGCCTCTGTTCTGGAGGCTGGAGAGAATGTGTTTGTACATCGCCTGCTGTTTGATGGGCTTGGTCATGACGGCGCTGAACAGGCCGGTATGGTTCTTTTTATATTCGTCGCCTACCGAGCTCAGCAGGATGATGGGCAGCTGCGGATGGCGGTCACGGATAGACCGGGAGAGCCGGATGCCATCCATGAAAGGCATTTGCATGTCTGTCAGGATGAGGTCATAGCGGCTGTCTTTTGAAAGTATGTTCAGCGCTTCCACGCCGGAGGCGGCCAGCACGGGTTGCAGGCTCCATAGTTCGAGCTGGCTTTTCAGGATGGTCCGGTTGGTCAGGTTGTCGTCGACGATCAGTATCCGTTTGCCGGCGTGTTCTGAAAGCCCTGTTGTGCTCAGCTGCGGATGCTTGTTGATGCCGGGAATGGTGCGGATGGTGAAGGCAAATGTGCTTCCGACGCCGGGCTGGCTTGCGACATTGATGCTTCCTCCCATTAGCCGGACCAGCTGTTCGGAGATAGCCAGGCCCAGACCGGTGCCGCCGTATTTGCGGGTGGTGGAGGAGTCCACCTGTGAGAAGGCCTTGAACAGCCGTTCGAGCTTTTCCGAAGGAATGCCGATGCCTGTATCGCGTACCTCGAAGCTCAGGGTCAGCCAGCCGGCGGGGGAGGTCTCTACCAGCCGGACGCCGATGAATATCTCGCCCTGCTGTGTGAATTTCATGGCATTGCCTACCAGGTTGGTCAGCACCTGGCGGAGGCGATGGTCGTCTCCCCTGATGTATTGAGGAACGTCCTGCTGCACCTGGTAGAGCAGCTCGATATTGTTCTTGGCGGCGCGGGGTCCGAAAATGTCTAAAATATTCTCAATAGTGCTCTGCAGGTTGAAGTCTTCCTCTTCCAGCTCCATTCTATCCGACTCGATCTTCGAAAAATCGAGAATGTCGTTGATGACGTTCAATAGGGTCTCGCCGCAGGTGGTGATCGTCTCGGCGTAGGACCGCTGCTGCTCGTTGAGTGTCGTTTCGGCCAGGAGGGAGGACATGCCGATGACGCCGTTCATGGGCGTGCGGATCTCATGGCTCATGGTCGCCAGGAATATGCTTTTGGCGCGGTTGGCCTTTTCCGCCTCCTGTCTGGCCGTGTCGGCCCTGATATAGGCGGCTTCCAGCTCGTCCTCGCTGCGCTT